>CADCVG010000057.1 GCA_902806075.1 uncultured Rubrobacteraceae bacterium | reverse complement strand
GTAACGCTTCGTAAGGCAAACTTCTTAGAAGAATTGCTTAGGGCCAGAGCTTCCTTGGGAGGCTCCGGCCCTCTTTTATGCCCTCATGCCCTCTGAATTTCCGAAAATTCTGTACATCGGAAGTCCAGATCCGAGAAGACCTCTTAGCGGCAATCTAGTGAATAGAGACAACCCGCCCCTTCCCGGCTATTGCCTTCTCTCTGAATACTGGTTATGTTCTTACTGTTACTAGCAAACAGGTGCGGGAGTCGCTTAGACTTTCGCTCCTCGGAGCAAAGGAGAAAGAACGTGCCCGAGTGGCGAATGTCCGGCGCTTACTTCAAGAGCTGTAACTGCGAACCCGGCTGCCCCTGCGACTTCATGAGCCCACCGACCTACCACGAGTGCGAGGGCGTTCTCGGTATGAAGGTAGACGAGGGCGAATTCGACGGCGCCTCCTTGGCTGGGGTCAAGTGGGCAGTCGCGTACCATTGGCCTGGCCCCTTGCATGAGGGCAACGGCACGGTAAAGCCCTACTTTGATGAGGCTATGAGCCAGGAGCAAATAGACGCACTCGGCCAGATCCTAACGGGCCAGGCCGGCGGGGCCTGGTTCGAGGTGGTTTCTACGATCGTCAGCGAGGTCAAGGAGCCGGCCGTCGTACCGATCGATTTCGAGGTCTCGGGCAAGACTGGCACGATCAAGATCGGCGATGGTATCGAGAACCAATTTGGTCCGATCCTGAACCCGATAACCGGCGACGAGGAGTCCGTGCAGATCCACATCCCCGGCGGACTGGAGTACTCCGAAGGAGAGGGGGCGGCAGAGGTTCTTCGGTCGCAGACGATGCGCTCCAGCGACGAGATCGCCTTCGACTACTCGGGCCGCCACACCTCCTTGGTCGAGCACCAAACGTTCGGAAGCCACCGGTAAGGCAGCATAGGCACCGTGGGCAGCATGAGGAGATGTTCGTAGCAGAATGCCCGTTATGCTCAGCTGCCGAATATATACAGTCGAAGCGTAAGCGACCCGCTGGGGAAAGCGGAGAAGGAGAATAAGGCTATGGCCTGGAGACTAGAAGGCACCTACATCGAGAACTGCAACTGCGATGTCGTATGCCCCTGTGGCGCTAGTGGATTCGCGGCACCGGCCGACAACGATCGCTGCAACGCGGTGCTGGCCTGGCATATCGACTCCGGGGAGGTCGACGGCACGGACGTGAGCGCCCTCAGCGTGGTCTTAGTCCTTGACTCTCCACAGCAGATGTCAGAGGGAAACTGGCGGGTTGGGGTGTTTATGGATGAGCGGGCAAACGAAGAGCAGGTCGAGAAGCTTGGGGGCATCTTCTCGGGCCAGATGGGTGGTCCCTTGGCAAATCTCGTGCCGCTTATCAGCGAGAACCTCGGTATGGAGGTAGCATCGATCGAGCACGTCGACGACGGTCTTCGCCACCGGGTCAAGGTCGGTGATGCCATCGACGTGGAGATCGAGGATCTCGTGTCTCCGTTCGACCCGGACGGGCCGCTGCCCAAACTCACCGAGACCAAGCATCCGGCTAACTCGGACTTGACCCCGGCCCGGACTCTCTCTGCACGCGTGCAGGGCCTGGGGCTCGACTACTCTGGCGAGGGCAAGAGCGGCTTCTCCACACCCTTCTCCTGGACAGGGTAAGCACAGGGCTTCTAGCTTGTCGTTCGTGAGAGCTTAGATAAGAGAAGAAGTCCGCATGAAGACTCACCCACTAGCAGGGGGCCTGTGAAGGTATGTCAAGCGGAGTTACCCAGAAGACCATACTGAGGCGAGACCGCATCATCTTGCTGTCCGCTCTCGCGCTAATTACGGCACTCTCTTGGGTCTATGTGGCTTCTCTGGCCTCGGATATGCAGAGCATGGAGATGGCAACGGAGATTGCCATGCCCCAGATGCAGGAGGCTTGGGGGGTTACTGATTTCGCCCTGACGTTCGTGATGTGGGCGGTAATGATGGTCGCGATGATGACGCCCTCTGCGGCTCCGATGATCCTCTTGTTTGCCGGGGTTAACCGCAGACGCCGGGAGCAGCAGGCTCCCTATGTACCGACGAGCGTGTTTCTACTGGGCTACCTGGTGGTCTGGGCCGCCTTCAGCGTCCTGGCCACCGCAGCCCAGTGGGGACTCCATGCCGCTTCTCTGCTCTCACCGATGATGGTAAGCACCACTCCTGTCTTGGGCGGCGTCCTGCTTCTGGTGGCCGGGATCTACCAGTGGACGCCCCTCAAGCACGCCTGCCTGAGTAAATGTCGATCTCCTCTAGGGTTCGTCTTGAATGAATGGCGAGAGGGCAGGTGGGGTGCTTTCCTGATGGGACTAAAGCATGGCAGTTATTGCACCGGCTGCTGTTGGTCTCTGATGGCCTTACTCTTTGTGGCGGGGGTAATGAACTTGCTGTGGGTTGCTGCTATCGCGGGGTTCATCTTGCTCGAAAAGGTGGCGCCAGCAGGCCAGCGGATGGCACAAGCTGCAGGAGTCTTGATGGTAGCGGGAGGCGTAGTGTTGTTAGGGCTGACACTGTGGGTAGGCACTCAATCCGAGATGCCCTCAGGAACGGAATCCGAGCCAGGTACGGAATCCATGCCAGGAATGGAATCTGAGGCTGAAAGGGGTCCCATGTAGGGTCTTCTCCGTGCTTCGAACTGCCATTAAGGCAACGAATATGCAACTGGATTTCCGAAAAGACCTCTTAGCGGCAACCCGGTGAATAGAGGCAACTCACCCCCTGCTTGGCTATAGGCTGCCCAGATTCTTGACAGATGCGCTACAAGCGGTCATTGTCGTAATAGTAGCAGCCTGGTGGGGTTGTGTAGATGAAAGGAGGACACCGATGGTCGAAGTAAAGCCGGACGTCTCGGTCCGCCCATTGAGAGAGGGCGACCTCTCGGAGGCCGATCGCATCATGCGCCTCGCTTTCGGTACCTTCCTCGGGCTCCCCGACCCGATGACGTTCATGGGCGATGCTAGCTACGTGCGCACGCGTTTTAAAGCAGACCCGGCTGCTGCCTTCGCAGCGGAGGTCGATGGCGAACTCGCCGGATCGAACTTTGTGTCCAATTGGGGCAGCGTGGGGTTCTTCGGGCCATTAACCGTACGTGTGGATCTGTGGAATCGGGGCATCGGACAACGATTGATGGAGCCGGTCATGGAGCGTTTCGCCGAATGGGGGACCGAGCACGCGGGCCTCTTCACCTGGTCCCACAGCCCGGGACACGTCCACCTATACGAGAAGTTCGGTTTCTGGGCGCGCTTTCTCACCGCGATCATGTCCAAGTCGGTAGTGGAGAGGCTTATGGTAGGGGAAGATGAGCCCGAGTCACAGTGGTCGAGATTCTCCAGGCTCCCAGAGGGCGACCGAGAGGAAGCTTTGAGGACCTGCCGGGAACTGACCGGCGCCATCTACGACGGCCTCGATGTGTCGGGCGAGATCCGCGCGGTAGCCAGCCAGGATCTCGGAGACACCGTGCTGCTCTGGGACGACTCCAGGCTTGCCGGGTTGGCGGTCTGCCACTGCGGGGCGGGGACCGAGGCGGGCAGCGGCGCATGCTACGTCAAGTTCGGGGCGATCCGGCCGGGGCCGGACGCGGGGCGTAACTTCGAGCGGCTGTTGGACGCCTGCGAAGCTTTGGCTGCGGCGGAAGGTATGCAGGTCTTAATCGCCGGGGCGAATATGGGCCGCCCCGAAGCGTACCGTGCCCTGCTCGCACGCGGCTTGCGCACCGACATCCAGGGCGTCACGATGCATCGCTCAAACGACCCGGGCTACAGCCAGCCCGGGGTCTACGTCATCGATGACTGGCGCTAAAGGTACGCCCCTGAGTTTCCGAGAACTCGGTACACCGGAAGCCCGGTTTTCGAGAAGACCTCTTCTCGGCATTCGGTGAATAGAGGGGAAGAGGCAGCCCTCCTAACCATTGACATCTTCATTATTATCGGACATTAATCAAAGTGGCAGGTAACCCGTGGGGGAAAGCAAAGGAAAGGAGGAGGAGAGATGCGAGCACTCGACTGTGTTTGTGGCCACCACTTGGAAGCTAGCGACGATGAAGAACTATTCAGCAAAGCCCGAGCCCACGTGGACCAGACACACCCCGATATGCAGCTCAACGACGAACAGGTCCGCCAAATTGTCTCTGACGGGGCTTACGACAAATAGTTTCTGAGATTTCGATAGGGCAGCGAGGAAAGAGGGCACAGTCCCTTAGCTCTCTGCTCAAGCTGAGTAGCATGTAGCATCACTACCCACTTAAGGAGGAGCATGGAGACCACGCAAGGAGGACGCGGCGCCCTGCACGTCCTGCCCGGCGAAGGCAGGTCGTTCTGGCTGCTGGGCGAGTTGTACACGGCGAAGGCGGTAGGCGAGGACACCGGCGGGGAGTTCGCCTTCGTCGAGGCTATCACCCCGCCCCAGGCCGGGCCTCCGCCGCACATACATCACCGGGAGGACGAGACCTTCTGGGTGCTGGAGGGCGAGTTCGAGTTCATGGTCGGCGACGGGACCGTGAGGGCCCCCGCCGGGACGTTCGTTCACGCCCCCAAAGGCATTCCGCACACCTATAAGAACGTGGGAACCACCCCCGCCCGGTACGTAACGACGATCCGGCCGGCGGGGCTTGAGGAGTTCTTCTTCGAGGTAAGCGAGCCAGCCGAGGACCCGTCGGTGCCACCGCCGATCCACGGGGAAGAGGTGATCGAAAAGATTCTGGCGGTCGCCCCGAAGTACGGCCTGGAGATATTGCCTCCTCCTGAGCAGTAGTTTTGCCTTGTAGATCGTCATAAGAAGCAGCTAGGAGAAAAGGGCGTAAGAGAAGGGCCGGGGCGCCTATGCTACGGCCCTATCTTTTGTCCTAATAACTCTTGGGTTTTCGAAAAGACCTCTTAGCGGCAATTAGGTGAATAGGGGCAGCCAGCCCCTTAGGGCCTTCGTCTATCCAAGGGGTAGGTTTTGGCCAGGTACCGAGAGGGCACCTAATTTATTTATTGGCAAGAAAGCAAGGAGGCACAAATGGATCGTGACGAAGAACGAGCAGGCCGAAGGGATCAAGACGAGGGTAGAGAAGAAGATCTTCGCGGCAGAGAAGGCCAGCGCGATGAGGACGAGCTTAGGGTACAGCGCTCAGAAGAAGAGCTTAGTGCCGATACGCGCGAGCGCGAAGCTGGTGAGGTGGGTGTCCGCAAGACGGTAAGAACAGAGCGCGAGCAGGTTCGGGTGCCTAAGAAGCGCGAGGAGGTCAGCGTCGATCGAGTACCGGTGGATGAGGAACGCACCGGGGCGGAGATCGGCGAGGATGAGGTCTCGGTGCCGGTAGTTGAGGATGAGGTGGTAGTCGACAAGCAGCCAGTGGTCAAGGAGGAGCTTAGGATCCGGAAGGACGTCGTCGAAGACGAGGAGGTCGTCGAGGAGGACGTGCGCAGGGAAGAGGTAGACGTAGATGACGCTACCACCCGTAGGCAGCGGGAAGGTGAACCCAGTGGCGCAGAAGGTCGAACCGATGAGAGCCACCGGGAAGAGGATGTAGGCACCACTAGGCAGCGGGAAGGTGAACCCAGTGGCGCAGAAGGTCGAACCGGCGAGAGCCAGCGGGAAGAGGATGTAGGCCGATCCGACCAACAAGAAAGACGGCCGGAGGACGAGCACAGAGGGAGAGACGAAACGCAGAGTGAAGGCTTCATAGACAAAGCGAAGAGAAAGTTGGGGGGTCAATAACGCGGCACCGCAACCCCAAAGCTACTCTGAAGAAAGAGCCGGGGCTGCTTAAAGACCCCGGCTCTTCTTATGCCTCACAGCACCCGTGGGTTTCCGAGAAGACATCTTAGCGGCAATTCGATGAATAGAGGAGACTGGATAGCCCTCCTACTACTGTCTCTTTAGGCGTAACCCTTCGGTAGGAGTTACGCCAGGTTTCACCTTGTGTCAGGTTTCACCTTGTGTCAGTATTAACTTGAAGAGTACCTTTTTGTAAGGAGGAAACTTCATGTCGTCTTCGGACCTCGTCCGGTGGGGTGGGCTTGCGGCTGTGGTGGGTGGGGGGTTGTTCGTACTTGGCGAGTTGTTGAATGTATATAATTTCTTGCTATCTGGCGAGGAGGAGTTCAGCACTGTTGCCACGACAGCGTCCTTTGTCGTCGAAACCTGGCTATTTCTCCTCGGTACTTTGCTGGTGCTCTTCGGACTCTTCGGGCTGTACGCCCGCCTTTCGGAGGCCGCTGGTCCTCTCGGCCTTGTCGGTTTTCTGGTGGCCTTCCTCGGCACGGCGTTTTTGGTAGGCACTTATTGGGACCAAGCCTTCGTCGTGGTGCCGATACTGGCGGACGCCGCCCCTGAACTTCTCGATGCTGGTCCCCCCTTAGGATACATACTTTCGTTTGGCATCTTTGCCCTCGGCTGGCTGCTGTTCGGTGTGGCTGCGCTGCGCGCCCGCGTCTACCCACGCTGGGCGGCCCTGCTACTCATTGTCGGGGCGGTGCTTTCCTTCCTACCGTTGCCTCTCAGCACCGCGCCGTTTGGGGTCGCTGTGGCCTGGATGGGCTCGACCCTCTTTACAGGGAGGGACGCTTCGGCTGAGCAACCGTCGCGCGTGAGGTGAACTGAGTTTCCGAGAAAGACACCATGCCGGAAGTTAGGTTTCCGGGAAGACCTCTTAGCGGCAATCCGGTGAATAAGGGATAAGAGAAGGGCCGGTGTCCCGATAAGGAACCTCGACCCAGGCGGTAACGTAATGTTGCTTCGCTACGTCAATGTCGTACACCAAGGTATTTAATTGGTGCCCCGAGCGTAGTTCGATGGCTAAAGGTCGGCGGTGAGCATAGGATCGCTGGTTGGTATCGAGGAGCCGCCAGATGGTTCGAGCGTCACCGCCACAGCGTCAGCACCTTCGATGGAGCCCTCTAGGGGCGCTGCGGCTACCCCAGCGTCGTTCGGCTCAAAGAGCCCGGCTGGCTCCGCAACGTCCTCGCGCAGGATCCAGGCTTGATAGGTTTCGCTCTCCGGCGGGGAGGGGCAGTCCTGCGCTTCTAGCACGGCCCGTTCGTCTCCTAGACGAACGACCTCTGCCTGCACCCCTTGAGCCGCGCCTGGTCCCTCCATCGCGTACGTCTGCTGCCTCAGGAGCTCGCCTTGCAAATTCTGGTTCTCTTCTTGCAGGGAGGCGTTCCAGGCGAACATCCCAATAGTGACGAGGGCAAGGACCGCGGCTGCCACAATCCCTCCGGGGCCAAAGATCCTCCAAAGCCTAGCTTGCTGCGGGAAAGGGTCAGCAGCAGCGGGGGTTGCGTTTGGGGAGCTTGAGATCCTGTTCATGAGCTCGCGGCGAAGCTCGGGGGATGGTTCATACTCTTGGGGGGAGAGCGCTAGGAGGTTTGCGACGGACTTTAGCTCGTTTACCTCCGCCTGCAACTCTGGGTGCGTTGTGAGGTAGTCCTCGACCTCCTGGCGCTCATCCTCGGTGAGTGCGTCCAAGACGTAGGCGTCCTTGAGATCGTCGAAGCGCTCGCGCCAGGGCTCGTGTCGCTCGCCGCTCATCCGGGCATCGTCATCCCTCGGGAGTCGAAGTACTCCCGCATCTTCTTCAGCCCTAGCCTCATGCGCCCCTTGATAGTCCCGAGCGGCACGTCAAGCAGTTCGGCAATCTCTGTGTGGGTGTGCCCCGAGAAGTATGCAAGCTCGAGCACCTTCAGTTGCTCTGGTGGCAGACCTCGCAGGACTTCCCTGACCTGATCACTTTGAGAGTTGCGCGAGGTCTCAGCAAAGGTCTCGCTCGGCTGGGAGGCCGGGGCCACCGCTTCGACCTTCTCTTGGCTCCTGCGGCGGCTCGCGGACGAACGCAGCTGGTCTATGCCACGGTTATGGACTATCGAGAGCACCCACGTGCGCACGCTACCTCTCTCCATCCGGTAGCTTGACGCCGCCCGCCATACCTTTAGGAATGCTTCCTGCACGAGATCCTCGGCTGCCTGACGCTCTCCCATCATTCGGTAGGCTAATGAGTACGCTACTCGGCTGTGGCGGTCGTAGAGCCCTGCGAAAGCTTCGGCGTCCTCGTCGCCAACGAGGGCTATCAAATCCTCGTCCGTCAGAAGCAGATACTGTCGCCTCCTGTCTACCATAACAGAATATTACAGCAGCCCAAGATAGCCGTATCACCAGCGAACGTGGAACGAAGTGCTACCGCAGGCCCCTCTATAAGCCGAGGACCGGGGTGCTTAACTCTGAGGACTCCGACCCTTCTCCATGCCCTCCAGAACTCTAAATTTCCGATAAGCCACGAGGCTGTTGAGAGCATCATGAACCTGCTAATGCTTGCAGCCCCTCTGTAGCCTCATCGTTTAAGGGACGGAAGATTAGAGCTTCTATCCTGCCCTCCCGTATGACGGCCTCAGCCCGACCCTTGGCCGGCGTTCGAAGGTGATCTGCAGTAATCAGCAACCAGCAGTTCGTCTCCTCCGCGACCAGTCGGTGGTCCCTGGACTGTTCAATTCTCAGGTTGTTCCTCAGGCCCCGTTTCACCAAGTCTCGTATCTCCTGCTTACCCCTGTAGAGCACCTCTTTGGCTGATGAATCGGAGGATAGCAAGAACTCGATCGTTGCTTCCTCGGTGAACAACTCCATTATGGCTTCTACGTCTCTGTCTTCCCACGCCCTATCGAGCTTGGAGAGCTTATAGACAGTCTCCAGAAAAAGCGTGGCTTGTTCTTCGCCGTGGTTCATTAACTTTTCTATCAGTTCCGGGCTGCGGTCCAGCTTCGATGCAGCATCCAGGGGAACAGACATTTCGATGCGGTGCACCTTTGTCACGGGCTTCTCGATACCGTGCTTTCTGACCAGCTCGTTCGTTCTTCGCACGAAGGCTAGCTCCTGGTTCAGCGAGAGGTTGCCAGCGAGCTGGCCGCGCCTATCCCATATATCTGCAGTCGTCTTGGGCTCCTCGCTTATCTCTTCCGGGTTGATCTGTATGATCCATATCTCGTCGGGATCAAGATCCGTGAGGTGGCTGATGGGAGGATTCTGCGAATACAAGCCGTCCCAATACGCACTCTCACCTATTCGCACGGCCTCAAATAAAAACGGGATGGCCGCCGAAGCCAGGATCGCCTCGACGCTTATCCCGTCATCCCGTCCGTCGTTGAAGACAAAGGCTTCGGCGCTCGCCTCATTATCTTCGGCTTCACGATACTCGTCGGGCTTGTGGCTCTTGAAAACCCGGAACTCACCAGCAAGGACGTCGACGGCGCCGACGAATAACCGGGGGCTTGAAGGCTTCACGAGCTCCCCGTTTATCTCGTCGAAGTGGACGTGCTTCTCTATCATCTTCCTCAACTCGTTCTGCCAGTAATCGGGAGAGAAAGGGTAATGAGGAAAATGGTAAGGATTGCTAACGGGTACGCCGATGGTGGCCTCTGACGCCCTGTTCAACCAAAGGATGGAGTCGTTCAACATCCTCGCGCCAAACGAATGTGCAGGGATGTCCTTTCTCCAGAAGGAGTCAAGCAGCTCGGCGGTCTTCTCCGCATCATCTTCCTTCAGCAACAAGGCATACCAGGCCAGCAGGGCGCATATAGCACCGCCCGAGGTACCGCTCAAAGCAACGACTTCGTAGTCGCCTCGCTTTTCGGCTAGGAGCCTCTTAAGAACCCCGGCCGTGAAGGCGGTGTGCGTGCCGCCCCCCTGACACCCGATCGCGACACGTTTGGTTTCGCGTTTCCCATCCACAAAGATCATTCTAAAGTAGAGCTATGCGCCACACTACTGGAGTCTCCGAGGAACTATAAATCGGAAGCTCTGGGTTTCTAAGAAGACACTTTCTGGGCAACTCACTGAACCATGTCACTAGACATAGTGCTGTGCTAGGAACCGCCTTTCGCGGAGAAGGCGCAAAGCTTCCTTTGGAGGCTGCCTGCCAAGGCCTCAGCTACTACTCCTGTGAGTACCCTAAGAACTCTAGCAGCCTGACCACGTTCTCATACTGGATGAAAACAGTAAAACGGTATAGAGAGCCCCTTCCCCTCGTCTTCGCCAGCTTCCTGAAGACCCTCCTGATCCTGAAGGCGTCCCCAAGAGTGGCTTTTACCGTCTTCCATTGAACGGGGAGGAGTTCTTCATTCCACTTGCCCCATATCCTGCCCGTTTTCAATCCTTCCGGGAACTCCTCCTGCTTGGCCACGTACCGCTCTGCATAGCTAGTCGCCCTTTTCCAGCTCTTTACCTCCTCTGTGTGTCCCTGCAAGCAAGTGCCCCTCGCTGACCTTCCCACAAATCTCATACCAGGATGAGGCCACGAAGTGACGAAGCTCCTTCAGAGAACCGAAGGACGGGGGCACGAACAGAAGCAGGTGGAAGTGCCAGGCCCCTCTCTGCTGTATCCCCATCCTCCAGAAACCACCGAACTTCCCAAACCTCCTCTGTATACGCTTACGCAGGGCTTTGAGGTGGTGCTTGCAGGTCTCGGGGTTCTCCGGCCATTCGTGAGGGTAGGTAAGGGTTACAGCGATGACTCTACCCTTGTAATCTCTGAAGGCCCTCCGGTTGATGCTCGCGAAACGCCGTAGAAGATTTCTGCGGCTTGCCCTGGAGAATCCCTTTACCCTTCCCCTGATACCTCCGCTATGTCTTCTACGAGCACTGAGATGGTTACTGACTCTGTTCTCTCCGAAAGAGACCAGGGATAAGGAGCCTCCTACAGCCGAGGTTACATGAGCATGTCCTTGAGCTGAACTATTCATGAAGGTGCTCTTCTTGTTCTGCGGCTCGATGTGTGGGGTAGAAGGCCTTGTCCTTGTATGGATCTCTCCTCGCGGCCCGATATGCGTGGTAGATAAACCAGGGCGGGGGTGTGCTTGCTTGAGGGCCTGCGTGGTCTGCTCCTATTGGTCAACGCGATTGCTGACTAAGTCTGCGGGAGATACTCCCAGCGCTGCCGCCAGCTTTTGCAGGGTTTGTGGATAAGCTCCCCTGCTCAGGGTCTCCAGCTTGCAGATGGTCTGCTGGCCGGTACCGGCGCGGGAGGCAAGCTGGCGTTGGGTTAGGCCGAGGCGTTGACGAGCGGGCCTGAGGCCGGGCAGGTATATCCCCCTGTTGTTGCTGGGCGTTTCAGTTGGCACCTGTCTCTCGTCGCTCACGTTTCTCACGGCGGTACCTCCTTATCTTAGAGTTCTCTACAGTAACGAGGCGTGAAGACAGCTCGAAGAGGCTTCGCTCATTATGCCTGGTATGCATATGTGCGCTCGGGTTTATAAGGGCGATGCTCAAGGCTGTTCTGAGCGCTTGTAGAACTTCGAGGGCCGAGGGGACGCTATCGATGGATCTGCGGCTTCAAAGGCCTTTTAGGAGGCTTAGAAGGAGCGATATGCTCTGGCCGCTAATGGCTTTCCGGTTCCGACAGGGTGTGCGCTGCTCAATCTACGTACAAAGGAAACCCTGCAAAATACCGCCCGCATCGACCGTAAGACAGCAAAAGTGCGGATTTACAGGTACTTTACGCGGTTGATTCCTTCTGCCAGTATCGCCCGCAAGAGCCATAGATCGACCGCATCCTCAAGTACCGCCCGCAACATCGACCGCATAGAAATTCCCTGTTTTGCGGGTCTTTATCATTTTGTGCAACCGTTGCGGTCGATGCGGTCGATGTTTTACCTTCCTCGTCTTGAGATGGAACAGAAGATAGCTTTGAGGGAGTGACGCTAGGAACGGCGGATGTGGTCCAACTGCTAGATGAGTGTTGGCAGATTCATGCCTATAAGTCCTTGATCCCATCTGCGATCTCGTCAGGTGATGGCTGATTAGGAAAGCGTAGGCGCAGAGCTTCGCTGCAACATAGATCTAGCGTAGTCAGGGCTAGATACCGTGAGTAGAATCAACCCTGTAATCGACAAGCGAAGGTCTCTTCTTTGGGTCAGGTAGCCCTACTCGATCCCCTTGTAGCACACTACTAGGTCACCACCGACCGCGACCGCCCTCCGCCCAGCCTCCTCGACGCGGGCGACGACCTCCGCGGCTGTCTCTTTGCCGCCGCCGTAGCCTACTGCCACATCCGCGCCGGCCCTCTCTGCGCCGCTCCTTGACACCCACGAGGATGGTGCCGCCCTGGACGTTAGCCATGCCGCAGGCGTCCCTGGCAATGTCGTTCCCCCACTCCTGCTTATAGTCGAGGCTTACCCCCTACTCACTGCCCTCACGCAGAAACTCCAAGAGGTCGTCGTAAGAAATTTCGTTGAGAGGCTTGCTGCTGAACATCAACCTATTCGCCTACAAAGAGAAACGGTGCCATCATCCGGTCTCATTGGAGTTCGCTGTCCGTCTGATCAGCGCAAAACCCTCGCTTGTGTGGGGATTCTTAATGTGCCGGAGGTGGGACTCGAACCCACACGAGGTTGCCCTCACCGGATTTTGAGTCCGGCGCGTCTACCGATTCCGCCACTCCGGCGTGAGGGAATTTCGCCGCCGATTGTACCACGGGCCGAACCTGGGACGCTTTGTTGACAGGGAGAAGCGGACAGGGAGATAATCTTGTTTTAACGGCGCTTTAACAGGAGCGTCTTGGGGATTATGTGCCGACCGATGGTGGGGTCTAGAAGGAGGCAGGGTGAAGGAGAGACGTCGGGTAGGGATGCTCGCGGTGCTGGGGGTGGCCGCGGCGTTCGTCGTTGTGGGATGCGGCGGTGGAGAGCAGGGTAGCGGTGGAGGTGGTGGCGAGACGCCTACCGCTACCGTCGTGAGCGATCTGCCTTTGCAAGGTTCTTCGCGGCCGCAGAACGAGACCATCGTCAATGCCATAACGCTGGCTCTGGAGGAGCGGGACTACATGGCCGGTGACGTGCAGATCGAGTACACCTCCCAGGACAACGCCACGGCCCAGGCCGGGCAGTGGGACGAGGCCCGGTGCAGCGAGAACGCGCAGAGTGCGGCCCAGGACGAGTCTATAGTTGGTTGGATCGGGCCGTTCAACTCGGGTTGCGCTGCGGTGGAGATCCCGATCCTCAACCAGGCTGGACTTGCGATGGTCAGCCCAGCGAACACGGCCCTGGGTCTCACCAAGGAGGGTGGCGAGCCCGCCGAGCCCGAGCAGTACTATCCGACCGGCGAGCGCAACTACACGCGCGTGATCGTGGCCGACGATAAGCAAGGCCGCGCGGGCGCCGTCTACATGCAAGACCTGGGCGTCCAGAGCGTCTATATCCTCGACGACCAGGAGACCTACGGCAAGGGCCTCGCGGATCAGTTCCAGCAGGCCGCGGAAGACCTCGGGATAGAAGTGTTGGGACGCGAGAGCATAGACGGCGACGCGGCCAACTACCGCTCGCTGATGACCCAGATCGCGCAGACGCAGCCGGACGCTATCTACTTCGGCGGCATCACCCAGAACAACGCCGGCCAACTCGTCTCCGATAAGGTGGGAGTCGGGATGTCGAACTCGGATGTACTGTTCGTGGGGCCCGACGGCATCCTTGAGGAGGAGTTCCTGAACGCGGCGGGCGACGCGGCTGAAGGCATCTACATAACCTTCGGCGGACTGCCCGCGAGCGAGCTCCCCGGCGCGGGCCAGGAGTTCGTCTCGAGTTACGAGGAGAGGTTCCCCGATTCGAGCATCGAGGCGTACACCACCTACGGTTACGAGGCGGCGAACGTGATGCTCGACGCCATCGAGAGGGCCTACAATGCCGACGGCGAGGTCACGAGAGAGGGCGTGGTCCGGGAGCTGTTCGCGACCCAGGACTACAGCGGCACTTTAGGCACCTGGAGCTTCGACGCGGACGGTGACACCACCCTCACCGAGCTCTCCGGCAACCGGGTAGAGAACGGCGAGTTCCAGTTCGACAGGGTCATCGACGTCGGCGGGGCTTAACCAACCTTAGATCGGGATTAAACGGCGGGGGATCCGCTCTGGTCCCCCGCTCTAAGGAAGGTAATAGTATGGCTACCACGCAAGAGGCGAAGACCGGAGGTTCTACGCTCGAAGGCCTCAGGGCTTCGAGCTGGTCGTCGCGCATCGCCGTGGCGATCATCGCGGCGCTAACGGTCCTGCTGCTCGTGCAGGCGGTGAGAGAGCCCGGACAGTTCACCTCGCAGCTCCTTATAGGGCTGACCAATGGGGCCATCATCGCGCTCATCGCTCTGGGCTACACGCTTGTCTACGGCATCATCGAGCTTATCAACTTCGCCCACGGCGACAACTTTATGATCGGCTCCTTCGTCGGTGTTACGGTCTTGAGCGGCACGTTCTTGGGCCTAGGCTTCTTCGCCCCGATAGACGCAAGCAGCGGGGCCGCGTTGAAGGTATTTGGGGTGCTCTTCGCGCTCGTCGTCGCGATGGTCGTCTGCGGCCTCGTCAACGTGGGCATAGAGCGCGTAGCATACAAACCCTTGCGCAATTCACCGCGATTGGCGGTGCTCATTACGGCTATCGGCATGTCGTTCATCCTGCAGAACGTCGGCCTCGCCTGGAAGGATGCCTCCCAGATACCTTTTCCATCTCTAGTCTCCAACGCCAACATCCTCGCCGGGGTGACCGACGAGGTCACCTTCCGGTGGAAGGACCTCTTCGTGCTTGCGGTGACGGTGCCGCTGCTCGTCGCCCTCTCCTACTTCATCAGGAGCACGAAGCAGGGCAAGGCGATGCGGGCCGTCGCCCAGGACAAGGAGGCGGCGGCGATGATGGGGATAAACGTCAACCGCACCATCTCCGTAGCCTTTTTGCTCGGCGGCATCCTCGCCGGGGCCTCGGGCGTGATGTTCGGTCTCTTCAACGGCACGACGGTCTTCGACGTGGGTCTCAGGCAGGGGCTCTTTGCGTTCACGGCCGCTGTTCTGGGCGGTATCGGGAACCTCACCGGGGCCGTGGTGGGCGGCATCCTCATCGGCATCATCGGCTCGATGACCGACCAGTACATCGGTGTCAGGTGGACGGATATCGTGATCTTTACCGTTCTCATACTGGTTCTGGTCTTCCGGCCGCGCGGACTGTTGGGTGACCGCTCCGCGGTCCAGGGCGGCGGGGGAGAGTAGGGTGGCGTCGCCGGGGGCGTCTCTGAAGCGCTTCGGGCTGCCGGCCGGCCTCATATTGCTGGCGCTTCTCTTCCCTTTTATCAACGAGGTCCTCGGCGCGAACCTGATGTTCCCGGTGATCGTGGTGGCCGTCTACGTGATGCTCGCCCTGGGGCTCAACATCGTCGTCGGCTTCGCGGGGCTTCTGGACCTCGGGTTCGTGGCGTTCTACGCTCTGGGTGCATATGTGGTCGGCTGGTTCGCCTCGACCCACTTCAGCGGCGTGAACTTCTCTTTCCTCTCGGCGCTACCTACCAGCGGTTCCCTGCCAGGGATACATGTATCGTTCTGGGTCCTGCTCCTCGCGGCGGGAGCGTTTGCGGCGTTCTGGGGCGTCATTATTGGGGCGCCTACTTTGAGGCTGCGGGGGGATTATCTGGCTATCGTTACACTGGGGTTCGGGGAGATCATCCCGCGCTTCTTCGTGAACGGGGACGACATCTTTGGCTATAACCTCACCAATGGTACGGTCGGCATCAAGGGTATAGATTCGCCCGGCATCCCGTTCGTGCCTTCGAGGGGCTGGCAGCAATTCGGGACGCTCGACCTCAACCCCTGGTACTACACCATCCTGGTTCTGGTCCTGGTCACGGTCTTCGTGAACATACGGCTCAGGGACTCACGGCTCGGGCGGGCCTGGATCGCGGTGCGCGAGGACGAGACTGCTGCGGCGGCGATGGGCGTGAACCTGGTGACGACGAAGCTCTGGGCGTACGCTCTGGGAGCGACTTTCGGGGGGTTCGCGGGGGCGTTCTACGGGGCGTTCATAAAGAGCATCTTCCCGACGAGCTTCTCGTTCAACGTCTCCGTGCTCATCCTCTGCATGGTCGTCCTGGGCGGGATGGGGAACATCTACGGGGTGATCCTGGGCGCCATCATCTTGCAGGGCACGAACTTCTATCTCCTGCCGCAGATAAACATATGGGTACACGACATCGGCACCGCCCTCTCAAGCCCCTTCCTGGCGAACGTGGACATCCCCAAATACAACTACTTCCTCTTCGGCGCTATCCTGGTTGCGATGATGCTGCTGAGACCCGAGGGCATAATCCCGAACCGCCAGCGCCAGGAGGAGCTGCGCGAGGGCGATGAAGACGACAGCGCCACGGAGATCACCGGTGCCACCTGAAGCGGTCGACGGGACGCCGAAGATCCTCGAAGCCAGAGGCATAACCAAGGTCTTCGGCGGCCTCGTGGCCGTCAACTCGGTGAACTTCGCTATCCCTGAGAGGGCGATCATCAGCCTCATCGGCCCGAACGGCGCGGGGAAGACGACATTCTTCAACATGGTGAGCGGCCTCTACAAGCCGACCTCGGGGAGCTTCGTCTTCGGCGGCACGGACGTGACACGGCTCGGGGCACACCAGCGGGCGCGGTTGGGGATCGGACGGACCTTCCAGAACATCCGCCTCTTCGGGACGATGAGCGCCCTGGACAACGTGCTCGCCGGGATGCATACCCGGCTCAAGAGCGGCGTCCTCGGCTCGATCCTGCGGACACCCGGGGTGCGGCGCGAGGAGGAGGAGGCGCGCGAGAGGGCGCTGGAGCTCTTGAGGTTCGTCGGCCTGCGGAGCCGCGAGACGTTCGCCAAGAACCTCCCCTATGGAGACCAGCGGCGGTTGGAGATTGCACGCGCTCTGGCCTCGGAGCCGAAGCTTCTCTTGCTCGACGAGCCGACGGCGGGGATGAACCCTCAGGAGACGGCGCGCCTGACACAGCTCATAGGGCGCCTGCGGGACGAGCGCGGCATCTCCATCCTCCTCATCGAGCATGAGATGAGGGTCGTCATGAGCATCTCCGATAGGGTGACGGTGCTCGACCACGGAGAGAAGATCTCCGAGGGTTCTCCGGTGGAGGTGCGTGAGGACCCAAGGGTCATCGAGGCATACCTCGGCACGGCGAGGACGGGATAGAGAATGGCGCTCCTCGAAGTAGAGGACATACACAGCTACTACGGCAACATCCACGCCTTGAGGGGCGTCTCACTCACTGTTGA
This sequence comes from uncultured Rubrobacteraceae bacterium, assembly GCA_902806075.1. GTDB lineage: Bacteria > Actinomycetota > Rubrobacteria > Rubrobacterales > Rubrobacteraceae > Rubrobacter_F. Next base: position 16,140 of record CADCVG010000057.1, on the reverse strand, counting down.
AGAGGGCGAGGTCGTCACGCTCATCGGCTCAAACGGCGCCGGGAAGACGACGACGCTACGCTCCATAAACGGGATACTGCCGCCAAGGGAGGGGAGGATCGTCTTCCGAGGCGAGGAGATACAGGGCGTGCCGGCGCACGGCATGGTCGGCAAGGGCATAGCCCAGAGTCCGGAGGGGCGCAAGGTCTTCCATCGCATGACGGTGCTCGAAAACCTGGAGATGGGCGCCTACCACCGCAACGACCGCGCGGAGATACGACAGGACATGGACCGGGTCTTCGACCTCTTCCCGCGCCTCCAAGAGCGGGTGAAGCAGGAGGCCGGCACGATGTCCGGCGGCGAGCAGCAGATGCTCGCCATCGGCCGCGCCCTCATGAGCCGCCCGAAGCTCCTTCTCTTAGACGAGCCCTCGATGGGCCTAGCGCCCGTGCTCGTGGAGCGGATCTTTCAGATCATCGAAGAGATAAACAAGCAGGGCACGACGATACTCCTCGTCGAGCAGAACGCCAACGTTGCTCTGGAGATCGCCACCCGCGGCTACGTCCTGGAGACCGGCGCCGTCGTCAACGCCGCCCCCGCTGAGAAGCTGCGCGAGGATCCGAAGGTGCGCGAGGCGTACCTGGGAGAGATTTAGCCGTACCTACTGTTTTGTGCCGTCCGGTGTTGTGAGCCGCTCCTCGTTCGCGTTGACCAGGAAGCCGTCGAGGTCTCTGCTTCCGATCAGTACGTCCTTTGTAAGCTTGCTGCGGTCAGCGACCGTAACGCGGGTGTCGAGGCTTCGTCCGGCTATTTTGATGCGGACTGGTACGAGCGGGCGCCTCTCGTCGCCGTTGGCTGACTCTATCTCCACCCGGTCTTCGGGGTCGTCCAGGTCTATACCGAGATCTTCGGCCAGATCCTCGTCTATGGAGGAGTAACCCGCGCCTGTATCGATCTTTGCGAGCGTCTCGATGCTCTCCCCGGTTTCGCCGGCGCTCAACTCTACCAACTCCTCTTTACCGAGTACCACAAGATCCTCGTTCTGCGCGGGCCGCATCGCCGCAGACCTCGTCCAGCCCAGAGTCGTCGCGAGGAAGAGCAGGAAGAAAACGCACGTGGTGAGCCACGGCTTCCGGAGGCCCTTGGCGCCGGTAAGTCGCTGTCGAAGCTTTTTCACTAGAGTTCTCGCGCAGCGACTTTAACGTTTGTTGCCGGAGAGCAGGTTGAGGAGCCCGATACCGGCTACGTTCTGGATCTCCAACCCGGGGCGGGCGTTGATCTCCAGAACGAGGGGACCGCGCTCTTCGTCGATCACCGCGTCTACGCCGAGAAACCCCAGGTTGGTAGCTTTGAAGCAGCTTCTAGTGGCGTCGATGACCTCCTCCCAAGCGGGGACCTCCACGCCCACGAGTCTCACTTGAGTATCGGGATGCTCCTCTACCCGTTCGTGCCCGAACATCGCCTTCTCGACCCGGCCCGAATCCAGGTCCACGAGCGCCCCTATGGCACCCTGATGCAGGTTGGCCTTCCCGTCAGATTGCTTGGTGGGCAGGCGAATCATGCCCAGGAGGATCTCTTGTCGGTAGCAGATCAGACGCAGGTCCGGGAGCCCAGAGGGAACCAGCCTCGCCAGAGTCGGGTGTGTGACGATCAGGGTCTCGAAGAAAGCCCGGTCGTGCTCTATTTCTTCGCTCGAAAACTCTCCTTCGAGGATGAGACGCAGGCGCTCCTCCACATCGCCCCTGCCGATTGCGTGACCGGATGGGCTCTTCCACTCTCCGTCTTCCTGCCCGTTGGCGACGAGAATACCCGATCCCTGGCGGCCCCGGTCGGGCTTTAGGACCCAACTATCCGGCAGCGATTCGAGGTCGAAGTCTCTTAAGTCCCTCCGGTCCTGAAGCACCGAGAGCGTCGGAGGAACAGGAACGCCCGCCTCTTCGAGCACCTTCTTGGTATCGAGCTTGCTGTCGACGAGACGAATGGCGCCGGGCGGGTTCTCGGCCGCCACCCGGGCGTTCCGGGCGTTCATCCCTAGAACGTTCTTCCAGTCGCCTCGCAGACCCAGGGCCTTGGCGAGCGCCCCGCTCAAGATTTCCCCTCGGCCGCGCGCCGGAAACGGACCAGCTCGGTGAGCCTCAGGCCCCTGTAGCGTCCGATAAGGAGGGAGAGGATCGCGCCCGCGGCGGGGAGCGCGACCGGCGCTTGCTGCGATACCCAGCGCACGGGGTAAGACACCAATAGCGGGGACGCGATCACAGCGACGAGCAGGGAGAGAGCCGCGACCTTAGAGGCCTCCTTGAAGCCTTCTTGCTCCCAGAGCTCCCAGAACCGCTCTATAAAGATGGCGGTTATCACGACCGGAAAAGCCGACGTCCACGTGGTAGCCACGCCCGGGTCGCTGACCACAGAGCTCGCGCCTATGAGCACGGCGGCGACGACCGCCAGCAGCACCCCCAGACGCGCTACGCGCGGCAGGTGCAACGGGCGCAGGAGCGGCTCGAGAACGAGGCCCGCCAACATCATCACCGAGAAGACCAGCAGCCCGGCCAGCAGGCCGGACTGGACGAACGCGACCGCGAGCAAGACCGGGGCGAACGTCCCGAAGGTCCGCAAGCCTACCAGGGAGCGCAAGGCCACGACGATCACCGCAGCGAGCGGCAGCGCGGCGAGCAGCAGCGCGGGATTCGGCGGCGGCGGCGGGAACTCCAACAGGGATGCTACGTAAGATTCCACTATCGGGGAATCCGGCTCCGTGAGCTGCCTCTCGCTAACATCGACCAGGAATCCGTCCAGGTCCCTGCTGCCCAGGTTCATCTTGGTCGTAAGGTTGGCCCGGTCGGAGACGGTAGCCTGGACGTTGAGGGTCTGCCCGGCTATCTGGATCTGGACCGGGACCAGCGGGCGTTCCTCGTCGCCGATGGCCGACTGGATCGTTACCGTGGTCGGCGGGTTGTCGACGTCTATACCCAGATCGTCGCGCGCCACGGTCTCGTCTATGGCGGCATAGCCGGCACCCGTGTCTACATTAGTGAGGACCTCGAGACTCTCCCCGCCCTCGTAGCTCACCAGGAGCGGCTCCTCGCCCCCGATCACCGTCTGGTTGCTTCCGTACGCGCCCTGCGCTGTCGCGGGGCGGGCCATGACCAAAAATAACGTCAATACTGCCAGGGCGAAGATCGAAACAACGATAGCTCGTCGCGGAGACCGCGAGCGCAGAACGAAGTGCGTCTTTATGAGGACCAACGGCTTCGTCTCCTTTGGCGTGTTACTTCAGGCGGTAGGTGGCCTACCGCCTGAAGCTCGCCTCTACGTAGCTCTACATAGGATACTAACCTAACGCACATATGTGCACGCTACAGGCTGAGAGTATACGGAAGGAAAGGCGACGTAGTTCACCCTTGAGAAATCTTGGTTTTCTAGGACGGCATGACGAGTGTGATACGCGTTGGTAGCAAAGTATCTGTGGGATCAGCCTCCTTCGAGGGATTGCGCGCCGGTTGGCGGTATAATCAGCAGGAATGCGTGTTTATCTCATCGATGGTTACTCTCTGCTCTACCGGGCGTTCTACGCGCTGCCGCAGAGCATAGCGACGACGAGCGGGCTGCCGACGAACGCCCTCTACGGCTTTACGAGCATGATCTTGAAGCTGCTCGACTCCGATGAAGAGGTCGGGCTCGGGGTGGTCTGGGATAGCGGGAAGCCGCAGTTCCGGCTGGAGGTCTACCCGGAGTACAAGGCCCAGCGTTCCTCTATGCCCGAGGAGCTGAGGATGCAGCTCGACCACCTCGATGAGATCCTCGAAGCCATGAACATTCCTGCCGTCCGGTCCAAGGGCTTCGAGGCCGACGACGTACTGGCGACGCTCAGCAGGCGCATCCCCGAGGACGTGGAGCTCAAGATCGTCACCGGCGATCAAGACGCGATGCAGCTCGTGGACGGCAGGGTGAAGGTCTTGAGGACGACGCGCGGCGTCTCGGAGACGAAGGAGTACGGGCGAGAGGAGGTCATCGAGGAGTACGGTGTTACCCCGGAGCAGATCCCCGACTACAAAGCCCTCACCGGCGACCCCTCGGACAACATCCCGGGTGTCAGGGGTATCGGCCCCAAGGGCGCGTCGAGCCTGCTCCAACAGTTCGGTACGGTCGAGAACCTCTACGAGAACCTCGATAGGGTCAAGGCTAAGGGGACGCGCAAGAAGCTCGAAGAGGGCCGCGAGAGCGCCCTGGTCTCGCTGGAGCTCGCCCGGATGCGCTTCGACGCGCCGGTCGAGTTCGACGCGGAGGCTTTGAGGTTTCAGGGCGTCTCGTCGCAGAGCCGCGAGGTGGTACGTCGCTACGAGTTCAGGAGTCTGGAGCCGCGCTTCGCCGCGCTGCCGGTCGTGGGCGGCGAGGACCTTCCGCCAGTGGAGAGGACCCTGGTGCGCGTCTCGGAGGAGCCAATCGAACTCTCCTTCGAGCCGGTTGCCGCGGCGCCGGTTGGGGATGGACGCTGGTGTGTGGCCGTCTCGGAGGACGAGGCACGGCTTACGGACAGTACCCCCGAGGGTACTCTGCGGGTGCACGACGCCAAGAGCCTTGGTGTGCGGGGCACAGATTTCGACACGTTCCTCGCAGGGTATCTCGTGAAGCCGGGGCTTGGGAGCTACGAGCTGGAGGCCCTGGCGAACGAGCGGGGACTGGCGGAGATCGAGGTGACCCACGAGGATATGTCGGTGCGGGAGGCGGCGCGGCGGGCGGCGCTGATACGCGCTCTCTCGCCGAGGCTCAGCGGGGAGCTCGAGGAGATGGCGCTCGCGCGGCTCTTCTACGACGTTGAGCTGCCGCTCGCGGACGTGCTCGGGGAGATGGAGAGGATCGGGATGCCGGTCGACGTCTCGACGTTGGAGGAGGTCGGAGCGGAGATAGTGGACCGAATCTCCGAGCTCGAAGGGCGTATCTACGAGGAGGTCGGACACCCGTTCAACATCGGCTCCCCGAAGCAGCTTGGCGAGGTCCTCTTCGAGGAGATGAGCATACCGCCGGTACGTAAGACCAAGACCGGCTACTCGACCGACGCCAAGGTGTTGCAGCAGCTCGCCATCGAACACCCTATAGCGGACAGGATCATCGCCTACCGCGAGCTCGCGAAACTGAAGGGCACGTATATAGACGGCCTGGTGAAGCTGATCGGGGAGGACGGTCGCATCCACGGTACGCTCAACCAGACGACGACCGCTACGGGGCGACTCTCAAGCGACTCGCCAAACCTCCAGAACATCCCGATACGCACCGAGATGGGCACCCGCATCCGGGATGCTTTTACTGCCTCGCCGGGCCGCAGGCTCGTCATCGCGGACTACTCGCAGATAGAGCTCAGGATACTCGCGCACATGACCGGGGAGCCGGCGCTGGTCGAGGCATTCACCGGTGGCGAGGACGTCCACACCCGCACCGCCGCCGAGGTCTTCGACGTCAGGCCCGAAAGCGTGACGCCGGAACTTCGCAGGCGGGCAAAGATGGTGAACTTCGGGATCATGTACGGCATCTCGGGCTTCGGGTTGGCGACGCGGCTCGGGAACGTGCATCCGGCGGAGGCCGAACGGTACATCAAACGGTACCTGGAGCGTTACCCGAGGGTAACGGAGTTTATGCAGAGTACCTACGCGGAGGCCGAAGAGAGGGCCGAAAGGGAGGGCGGCGAACCCTACGTAACTACCCTCTTCGGGCGTAGGAGGTACGTAAAAGAGCTTAGAGATCCGAACAAAAACGTCCGAAAGCTCGGGGAGCGGATAGCGTTCAACGCCCGGGTGCAGGGGACGGCGGCCGACATCATAAAGGTGGCGATGGTCGACCTCGCTCCCAGGCTCCGCGCTCTGGACACGGACATGCTGATGCAGGTCCACGACGAGCTCGTCTTCGACGCCGACGAGGCGCGCGTCGAGGAGGTCGCGGCGCTCGCGGCGGGGAGGATGGTTGCGGCCTACGATCTGCATCCGCCTCTAGAGGTCGAGGTCAAAGCCGGGGAGAGATGGGGGCGGGTGAGGCCTGTCTCCTAATAGAAAGAATACGTACCCGTGTATCTTGTATAATCACAAATTGGCAATCAAAAGATAAGGAAAGCAACTTCTACATGGCAAACACCACTGAGAACGCGTCCCGGACGCTCACCATGAAAGACTTCTTCAAGGAGGAGAACGGGGAGATCGTCCCCATAGACGATTCCGTCCTTATCGACTTCAAGGACGGGGACATCGTCGAGGGGGATGTCGTCCGCATAGACAAGGACGAGGTTCTCGTAGACATAGGCTACAAGTCCGAGGGGCTCATCCCCTCGAACGAACTCTCAATCCGCAAGGGCGTGGACCCGCAAGAGATCGTGGATCTCGGCCAGCACATAGAGGCGCTGGTCTTGCAGAAGGAAGACGCTGATGGGCGTCTGATCCTCTCGGCCAAGCGGGCCGCCTTCGAGAAGGCGTGGCAGCGGATCGAGGAGGCCCACCAGGACCAGCGCACGGTCGAGGGTCCGGTTATCGAGGTGGTGAAGGGCGGTCTGATCATCGACATCGGACTGCGCGGCTTCCTGCCGGCGAGCCTCGTCGACATCCGGCGCGTCAGGAACCTCGACTCGTTCATGGGCCAGCGCCTGGAGTGCAAGGTCATCGAGCTAAACCGTAGCCGCAACAACGTGGTGCTAAGCCGCCGTGCCGTGCTTGAAGAGGAGCGCAAGGAGGAGCGCAACCGCATCCTCACGACGCTCCAGGAGGGCGACATTGTCCAGGGTACGGTCTCGAACCTGGTTGACTTCGGGGCGTTCGTGGACCTCGAAGGTATTGACGGTCTGATCCACATCTCCGAGCTCAGCTGGAACCACGTCGATCATCCGAGTGAGGTCGTCGAGGTCGGGGAGGACGTCGAGGTCAAGGTATTGGAGGTGGACCGGGACCGCGAGAGGATCTCGCTCGGCCTCAAGCAGACGCGTAAGGACCCGTGGCAGGAGATCGTCGAGCAGGTCGAGGTCGGCGGGCAGATCAAGGGCCGCGTCACGAAGCTGGTCTCCTTCGGCGCCTTTGTCGAGGTTGCGGAGGGGGTCGAAGGGCTCATCCACATCTCCGAGCTCGCCGAACACCACGTCGAGACGCCTGATGAGATCGTTCGCTCCGGTGACGAGGTGGATGCTCGCATCATCGACGTCGACGCGAAACGCCGCCGCCTCTCCCTCTCCCTCCGTCCGAAGAAGGAGGAGCGCGAGGAGCGGACCGACCGGCCCGAGCGCACCGTCGAGCAGCGGGACGACCGCAGTGGCGCCGATCGCGGTGGCGCCGATCGCGGTGGCGAGCGTCCGCGCCGCGAGGACCGCTTCCGCCGCGACTACGAGCAGCCGCGTGGATCGCGCGACCGTGGGGATCGGGGCGGCGACAGGGATCGCGGTGGCCGGGATCGTGGGGACCGAGTCGGCGACGGCCTCCGGACCGGCGCGTTCGACAAGCTCTCCGACCTGGACCTGGGGGACAACGAGTAGACCAGAACTCCATGATCAGGGAGCCCAAGAGGGGGCCGGTGACGATAGCCGTCACCGGCCCCCTGGCGTCTGGGAAGAGCACCTTCGTAAAGGCTCTAGGAGAGCTTGGCGCCGAGACGGTCTCCTCCGACGAGATGGTCCACCACCTGCTCGCCGAGGACGAGGAGACTATATCCACCGTCGCGCGGCGCTTTGGTGAGGGCGTGCGCGGAGAGCGAGGCATAGACCGCAAGGCGCTCGCCAGGGAGGTCTTCGGGGACGCGGAGGCACTCAGGGATCTCGAAGGGATATTGCACCCGAGGGTGCGCGAGGAGACGGACCGGCGAGCCGCGGCCTCCGCCGCGAACCTCTTTGTCGCGGAGATACCGCTTCTCTTCGAGGGCGGGGGCGAGGAGCGGTTCGACGTGACCGTTGCGGTCACGACGCCGGACGAGAGGCGCCGGGGGTGGACCGGGGAGCGGGGGATGGGTGAGGATCAGCGCCGCGCGATAGAGGCCCGCCAGCTGACCGGCGAGGAGAAAGCCCGGCGCGCCGACGTGGTGGTGGAAAACGACGGAGACCAGGATAGACTCAGGGAGAAGGCGAGAGCCCTCGTGGAGCAGGTGCTCGGGGAGAGAGGTTTTGGCGGCGAAGAAGGGGCGAGAGAGCGATAGCTACGGGCGGTGGCGGAGACGCCGCCGGCGCGGAATTTTGCTGCTTGCTGTCATTCTGGTGGCCCTTGCGGCGTTGCCTTTGCTCCTCATGGCGCCGGAGACCGTCCGGCGGTTCATTTACCCTTTGGAGTACGAGGAGACCATCCTGGCGGCGTCCGAGGAGTACGGTGTCGAGCCGGTGTTGGTGGCGGCGGTGATCCGGGAGGAGAGCCGGTTCGACCCGGAGGTCGAGTCCTCGCAAGGAGCGTACGGGCTCATGCAGATCCAACCGGAGACCGCGCGCTTTATCTCGGAACGCAGCGGCATAGCGAGCGACTATCGGGGGCCGAAGACCAACATCCGGATGGGCACCTGGTACCTGAACTACCTGCAAAACCGGTACGAAGGCGATGAAAGGCTGGTCCTCGCGGCGTATAACTCGGGGGAGGGGACGGTTGATGTCTGGCTCTCTGAAGAGGGCTTCGACGTGGCTAGTGACATTCCCTTCGAGGAGACCAGGGATTACGTCGAGGACGTGATCGAGGCGGAGAAGAACTACGAAGAGTTGTACGGGAGTGATCTGAGTAGACGTCAAGAGTAAGGTTCCGGACAGCAAAAGATCGGTGGTGTGCCGGAGGTGCGCTTCGAGCGGGTGGCGGTGGGCTGGCTTTTCCTCCTGAGCTTCGGCGGCCCGATCCTCTCCGCCCTCTCGAATGCAGCTTCTCGGCGAGGGTACTTTTACTCAGAGAAGCACTGAGCGGGGTGTTCGTGTTTTGTCCGTCAGCTCGGAGTAATTCCACCCGGAGGCGTGCGAGGCTGTCTCGGACTTGTAGAGATCGTACTTTCGGGCGGCCGGGATCCTCCTTTCGGACGACGCGGGCTCGGGGACCACGTGAGAAAGTCCAACCATAGCGGAATCGTTGCCCGTGTGAACCGGGCCTTACGTAAGGAGGATGAGATGGAGCAAGCACGACGGCTGGTGACAGGGAGGGCTTCGTTGTTGTTGCTGGCGACGGTGCTGGCGGCGATGCTGGCTGCTGCGTCCCCGGCCCTGGCGGAGTCCGAACCGGTCTTCGAGGCGACGGGGGTGCTCGAGAAGCCCGAGGTTACGACGTACCAGTACGGCACCCACGCCATAACCGACGAGGCTTCGGGTAACAGGTACGCCCTGCAAAGCCAGAGCGTGGACCTGGACGCTTACGCGGGCGAACGGGTTACCGTCTCCGGCGCGCCGGTCCCCGGCTACCAGGACGGCCAGGTCGAGGGCGGCCCCGACCTGCTGAGGGTTGACCAGGTGGAGCCGGCGGATGGCCCGCCCGGTCCGCCGCCGGGCGAGGAGTTCGCCAGGCTCTCCTTCGAGCTCACCGTCGAGTGCGAGCCCCCCGCGGGCGCGACGTTCTTGGGCTTCACGACGCTCGAAAGCGTTATGACGACGCCGCTTACCGACCCCGACGGCGACGGCCTCTATACCGGCAGCATGACCGTGAACAAGTTCCCGCCGGGACCAAGGCCGGTGCCGTCCGACATAGAGCCGATATCGCTCTCGCCGGTCCGGATAGTGCAGGGTCCGCCGACCGGCTCCAGCGCGCTCGGCCCCGAGTTCCGCGTGATAAAGGACTTTGGGTCGGTTGAGCTCGACGAGGACAAGACCCTCGCGGCCAGCGTCTCCTTCTGCGATGGTGGTGACTCCGGCGGCTCCGATGGCGGTGGCTCCGACAACAGCTCCGGCGGCGGTAGCGGGATGAAGGTCCTTCCCGCGACGGGCGGTACCACGCTTCCGACCGTAGGCCTAGTAGGCGCTCTGCTCCTCGTCGGCGGTCTCCTGGCGCGCAGGTGCGCCCGGCAGTAGCGGCGCGAACGTTTCGAGGAAAAGGCGGGCCTTTATATGTCCGCCCTTTCCTCGTTTGGACCACGAACAAAAGCCGGAGCCTCGAAGGACCCCGGCCCTGCTCTGACGTTTGCCCCCGGATCTACCGGACCGAGGAGGTTCTACCGGCGCCCGCCGTGCTGGGGGAGGCGAAGTAGGCCCCAAAGGCTACCAGTGCCGTCAGTATGTGCAGGACGTGGTCCCACCCGTTGAGCGGCAGCAGCCCGCTGAGGAAGTTTAGGCCGAAGATCAAACCCAGCACGAACAAGGCCGCGTAGGCCACCCCGAGCGCCAGGGCGTAGGACCTAGCGGCCGCATGGTTGCGGTAGACGGCGAGCCCGGCCACGCCGATTAGAAGGTGCGCCAGACTGTGAAACCAGTTGACGGCGAAAAGGCCGATCAACAACCCCGAGAAGGGTCCTATCGCCACGATGTCGAGTATGGGGTTCTCCACAAGAAACGGCGGGAACGGCAGGAAACCCAGGATCCCCACCAGCAGGTAGAACCTCCCCGAACACCTGGGCGAAGCGTTGCGCCAAACTCATGCCTTCCTCCTCCTACGATAGCTATGACTCACCGCACCTATATACCCTATCGGGGTCAGCCGCTACCATACGCAAAGACACCGAAGCCCCTACCCGAGGGACCCGGCCCGAAGGCAACGATGCCAGTAGCCGAGTATCTTCAGGGCTTCCTAAAGAGTCTTGTGCGGGCATGATGCCACCCCCGGAAGCCACCACCTCGTATAAAGGATGTGTAAAGCTCCGGTTAAGGTTCCGTAAAACGACCCAAAAGCCGTTTGGCCTCAATGCACGAGCGGGAAAGAGTTGGGCTTAGGGAGGAAACGAAAAGGTCTCCTGGCTCGTCTAGCAGGATAGGGAGTGATTGGAGCAAGGTTTCTCCCGTATGCTGTAGACAAACGCTCGGATGGCCGGATCAAGAGAGAAGGGGAGAAGATGGAGCGTGCCACCACTACCCGGTGAACGACAGCGAAGAGGGGTTCCTGGCACTGGCGCTGATGCTGGCGGCGTTACTCGCGGCTGCCGCTCCGGCGCTCGCTTAGCAACAGTCGCATCCAGCAGCACCGCAGGTGGAGCCTCCGGTGACGAGCGTACTCAAAGATACCGGGCTTGGAGAGAACCCCGGTTATGAAGACCCCACCTATGGCCTGAGTGACGAATCTTCTGGTATTTCAATAGTACTCAAGAGAGCCGTATACGACCTCTCAGCTTACTTAGGCGACCGGGTCACGGCGGACGGCACCCTGACACCCGACAACCCACCGGAGGCTGGTTTCCCGGTCCTTGACGTGACCTACTTAGAGTAAGCAGGCCCACCCGAGACAGCCACGGTGACGTTCGAGTTGACCATCGACGGCGAGGCGTCCACCGAAGAGCAGGCGGGGGGTGGACACCGGAGACCTCGCCACAAGTCCGGGATGTATCAGACAAGCCACCTTGACGGGAGATACGATCTTCAGTGGCGACGGCTGCCGCCGGAGAACTACTCCGCCAAGGATAGACATGGTTTAAGGGGCGTGCGAAACTATCGATACGGTAGCTTCTTCCGTAGGAGTCGCTCTACGTCTGCATCCATCTACAAGACGCCCGCTGGGGAGGCCGAGATCCGGGCTCTCTACGACGAGGCGCTCGCTGGACTGGGCCTCGGCTACGATAGCCTGACCGTCGGCACGCGCCTCGGCGACACGCACGTCCTCGCGCTTGGGCCCGAGGACGCCCCGCCCGCGGTGTTTCTCCCGGGCGGCAACTTCCTGAACCCCACCTGCCTGAAGTGGTTCCTGCCGCTGGCGCAGCGCCACCGCCTCTATGCGCCCGACATCGTCGGCCAGCCGGGCAGGAGCGAGCAGGTCCGGCCCTCGCCGAAGGGGGACGGCCACGCTTTCTGGGTGGAGGATCTCCTGGACGGCCTCGGCCTGGAGCGAGCGCCGCTCGTGGGTCTCTCCTACGGGGCGGGCCTGGCTATGAGGACGATGGGCCTCGCCCCTGAGCGTGTCTCGCGGGCTGCGCTCGTCTCCCCTGCTGGCATAGCTGCGGGGGCCGTTTCGCGGATGCTCATCGAGGTCGCCGTCCCCATGCTCCTATACCGCCTTCGGCCCACGAAGGAGCGTCTGTTGCGCGCGGCCAGGCCCCTGCTGACGGAGCCCGAGGACCCCGCCTTCGTCCCCGTCGTCCGGCAGCTCGGGGCCGTCTACCGGAACCTCCGGCTGGATGCCGGGCTCCCCCGGATGGCCACCGAGGAAGAGCTCAGCGGCTTCGAGGGGCCGGTGGCGGTGTTCGCCTCCGAGGAGGACACGTTCTTCCCCGCCCGGGTGGTCCTCCCGAGGGCCAGAGAGGTCTTCCCCAACCTCGTCCTGGCCGAGCTCCTCAAAGGCTGCCGTCACATCCCCTCGAAGGCGGTGCTCGGACGTGTGAACGAACGCATCCTTGCCTTCCTCGCGGGCCCTGGCAGGACCTAGACCCGCAATGCGGCCGAGCGCGAGCTAGAGGCCCTGAAGGGAAAGCGAGTGCGGATAGTGGGGTTCGAGCGGGACCGCGATACGTTGCTGGATCCTCTGGCAGACGCCACGCCGGATGCGCTGAATGCCCGGAGAGAAACACGGATTCTACCGTATACTCCAACTACGGGTCGTTGCGACTATAGGACGGATGCCAGAGGCCAGTTTTGGAGTTTGTGAGTGGAAAAGTCAACGAAGAGTAAGTTCCGGGTAAACAGCGAGTACCTGCCGACGGGCGACCAGCCGCGGGCGATAGAGAGCCTCGCGTCGGGTCTCGATGCGGGGATGGACGCCCAGACCCTGCTCGGGGTCACCGGCAGCGGTAAGACCTACACGATGGCGAAGACGATAGAGCAGATCGGGAGGCCGGCGCTCGTCATCGCGCACAACAAGACGCTCGCCGCCCAGCTCGCCAACGAGTTCGCCGAGTTCTTCCCAAACAACGCCGTCGAGTACTTCGTCTCCTACTACGACTACTACCAGCCCGAGGCGTACGTGCCCCGTACCGACACGTTCATCGAGAAGGACGCCCAGATCAACGAAGACATAGACCGCCTCCGCCACTCCACGACGAGCAGCCTGTTCACCCGGCGCGACGTCATCGTGGTCGCGAGCGTCTCGGCGATCTACGGCCTCGGCAGCCCGGAGGAGTACCGCTCGAAGATGGTCCTCCTCGAAGAGGGCGGCTTCTACGACCTCGACGACGTGTTGCGCGACCTGGTGCGCATCCAGTACACGCGCAACGATTACCAGCTAAACCGGGGCACCTTCCGGGTGCGGGGAGACGTTCTGGAGGTGCATCCAGCGTACCAGGACACCGTCTACCGCGTCTCGTTCTTCGGAGACGAGGTCGAGAACATGGCGGAGGTCGACCCGCTGACCGGCGAGGTCCTGCGGGAGCTGAAGGTGCTCACCGTGTACCCGGCGACCCACTTCGTAACCGACGAAGACCGTCTCGCGGTCGCCGTAAAGAACATCGAGGCGGAGCTGGAGGAGCGCTACGCCGAGCTAGAACAGCAGGGCAAGGTGCTGGAGGCGTACCGGCTCAGGCAGCGGACGATGTATGACCTGGAGATGATGCGGGAGCTCGGTTTCACCTCCGGCATCGAGAACTACTCACGCCACCTCGACGGACGTCCGCCGGGCTCGACGCCTTACACCTTGCTCGACTACTTCCCCGACGACTACGTTACGTTCGTGGACGAGTCGCACATTACGCTCTCCCAGATCGGGGGAATGTACAAGGGTGACCGTAGTCGCAAGACGACGCTCGTGGACTTCGGCTTCCGGCTACCGAGTGCCATAGACAACCGGCCGTTGACGTTCGAGGAGTTCCTGCTCAAGAGCAACCAGATGGTCTTCGTGTCGGCGACGCCGGGGCCGTACGAGCTACAGAACTCCGGGCAGATCGTTGAGCAGATCATCCGCCCCACCGGCCTCGTCGACCCGGAGGTCGAGGTCCGTGCAACGAAGAACCAGATCGACGACCTCCTAAACGAGGTCGCAAAGCGCGTCGAGCACGACGAGCGCGTCCTCGTCACCACCCTTACCATAAAGATGGCCGAGGACCTCACCGATTACCTGCTCGAGAACAACGTCAAGGCGCGCTACATGCACGCCAACATAGAGACGCTCGACCGGATCCAGATCATCCGGGGCTTGAGGACCGGCGAGTTCGACGTGCTCGTCGGCATCAACCTGCTGCGCGAGGGCCTCGACCTCCCCGAGGTCACGCTAGTCTCGATCCTCGACGCTGACAAGGAGGGCTTCCTGCGCGGGGAGCGGGCGCTCATCCAGACCATCGGCCGGGCGGCACGCAACGTCAAGGGGCGGGTCATTATGTACGCCGACAGGATGACCGACGCGATGAAGGCCGCCATAGGAGAGACCGAACGGCGCCGCGAGATCCAGACAGCCCACAACGAGCGCAACAACATAGAGCCTCAAACCATCAAGAAGGGTGTCTCTGACATCCTCATTGCCGCCGAGGCGAAGGGCCTCTACAAGACAAACAAGAAGGGCGCCGCTCGCGAGGCCCCGCGCGACCCGGAGGAGCTGCGGAACCTCATCGCTGACCTCGAAGCCGAGATGCTCGCCGCTGCCGAGGACCTCAAGTTCGAGTACGCGGCGAAGCTGAGGGATGAGATCAAGGACCTTGAGAGACAGTTGCAAGAGGTAGCTACGTAGAATAAGGAGATCGCCGGTGCTGATCGTGCGCTCCCGCAACGGTGTTCCGATCCGTCTTACCGAAGAGCGTTGGCGACACGTTGTTGTTCGGCATCCGGAGATGGATGATCTGCGCGAGGCAGTATTGGAGACGTTAGCCGAACCGGATATGATCCAGGAGGGAGACTTTGGGGAGCTACTGGCGGTCAGGCTGTATCCCGAGACATCCCTGGGCGAGAAGTTCTTAATCGTAGCCTACCGGGAGATGAGTGCTGAGGACGGTTTTATCCTCACAGCGTACCTGACCCGTAGACCCTCGGCAGGAAGGGAAACGATATGGAAGCGGTAATAAAGATTCTGGAGAAGCCGGCAGAGATCGACTGGGACTACGATGAAGAGGCGGACGTTCTCTATCTCTCCGTGGGCGAGCCCAGACCCGCCGTAGGTGTGGATATAGGCGAAGGCGTGATCGCGCGATACGACGAAACTAACAAAGAGGTGGTGGGCATAACCCTGATCGGCCTCCGCGCCCGGCTTCTCAAGGAGCTGAAGCAGGATAGCCGCGCGGACGAAAGCTAGAATGAGCCGAGATGCTCGCCGCCGCCGAGGACCTCAAGTTCGAGTATGCGGCGAAGCTGAGGGACGAGATCAAGGACTTAGAGAGGCAACTGCAGGAGGTGTCATCGTAGGGTTAGTAGCCTTCAAGGTAGAGAGTCTTGACCGCGAGCGGCAGAAGGCGGACGGTAGAACTTGGAGTTCCGGCGTGAACTGCTGCTGCGTCTGGAGTCCCGGACGTGCGAGGCCGGGGAGTTCAGGGCACGGCTCCAGCTCACCGAGAGGGCCGAGAGCACGATCCGCGAAGACCGGGATCGGTTGCTAAATGAGCTTGAGGAGGAGCGAGTCGAACGCTGCAGACTTCTGGAGCAACTTGAGGAGGCTCACCATTCTTGGTGGCGTAGGCTGCTAGGCAGGAGGGGTTAGAAGGTTCCTCATGGACTCACTGTCAGTCGTATCGTTAATAACCGCAATGGTTGGCGTTCTGACCTCAACTGTAGTCGGGTTACTCATCAGGCGGCAGCAAGGGACCACGGCGGAGACTACGGTAGAGCAACGCATCGATCGTCTCACTACAACGCTAAACGAAGCAGCTCGAACAATGCAGCAGATCGAGACCGAGATGAACGAGAGGCGTCGCCTTGTCGACCAACTTCGGGAGGACGTCGAGACCTACAACCCGTGGTCGGTCGTGAACCTCGTGTTCTCCCACCTGGCCGCGCAGGGGCTGCACCCCGTGCTGGGCAGCGCCGGGGACCCCGGCGTGCCGGCGGCGGAGCTGCTGCGGGCGCTGGGCGTCGAGCCGGCCGCCGAGGGCAACCGCCAGGTGACCCGTGACATCCGCGAGCACCTCGCCACGCTGCGCACCGCCGTGCTGGGCGAGCCGTGAGCGACCGCGAGCGGCCGCCTGTCTCAGAGTGAGACCGCC
>CADCVG010000056.1 GCA_902806075.1 uncultured Rubrobacteraceae bacterium | reverse complement strand
AGTACTTTCTGACCAGCGAGAGCGTGGACCTGCAAGACTACGCCGTCTCTGGAGAGCGGGTCACGATCTACGGCACGCTGGTTGCAGGCTACGAGGAAGGCCTCCTGGACGGAGGGCCGCCACTCGTGGAGGTCTCCAGAGTTGAGACAACCCCGCCGCCGGACGGAGAGACATATGGTGTGCAGGGAACCATCACGAGCATCTCGGGCTCTGTGGTACTCGTCGAGGAGGAGCCCTCGGAAGAGGAGTCGGGGGACAAAGGCTACTTCACCGTGACCGACGAGACCGAGATCACAAAGCAGGAGGGGGATGGCGAGAGCGTGCCGGCCACCTTCGAGGAGCTTGAGGTTGGGCAGCAGGTCGAGGCTACGTACGAGGGGGCCGTTGCAGAGTCCTACCCCACGCAAGGCAATGCGGCCAGCATCCTGATCCTGGAGGAGACTACTTGCATGCTTCCCGAGGGGTGTGATCCCGGCGAGGAGACGGTCACGGCTACGTTTGAGCTTACGGTCGAGTGTCAGCCCCCATCGGGGACGGAGTTCTCGGCCAGCATAGGTCAGGGGCCGGTTGCAACCGGGGCACTCTTGGACCAGGACGGTGACGGAGTGTACACCACGAGCCTGCCGGTCGAGCGGGGTACCGAGCAAGAGGTCTTGATAGAGCGGCTCGACCCGATCAGCGGGGAGCCTCAGGCGCCGCTTACAGCGAGTACGATAAAGGACTTCGGGCCGGTCGAGTTCGACGAGGACGAGGTCTTCTCCGCCAGCGTCTCCTTCTGCGACGACGGCTCGGACAACGGTGGTTCCGGTAGCAGTGGCGGATCTTCCGGTGGTGTTGTTACCAGTGGCCTAAGAAACTTTCTCCCCAGCACGGGCGGCGGTATGGCACTCACGTTGCTCGGCGTGGGCGCCCTGCTGATCGGCGGTGGACTGATCATCCGCGGGATCTTCCGCTAGCGTCGGAGAAAGGAGCGGGAAGTGTTGTTACGGATACCTCCGCCGAACCTCTCGGCGGAGGTATCCCTCGGGCATCACCGGCGTCGGGGAGACCGGGGCACGGGGGCGGAACGCGGACCGTCGAATCCGAACGGGAGAAGGCACGATGCTTGGCAGGTTCATGAGGGCACTTGGCACGACAATGATGC
Source organism: uncultured Rubrobacteraceae bacterium (assembly GCA_902806075.1). Taxonomy (GTDB): domain Bacteria; phylum Actinomycetota; class Rubrobacteria; order Rubrobacterales; family Rubrobacteraceae; genus Rubrobacter_F. Next base: position 32,397 of record CADCVG010000056.1, on the reverse strand, counting down.
TGGTGGGATTGGGGCTCGTCGCCCTGTTCTTCGTAGGTCCCCCGGGTGGCACGGCGGGCAACCTCCCCGCCGAGGCCACCCCCATTACAACGAGCACTGGGGATGACGCTACTACTCTCTACCTGACGGTCCCCGAGATCGGAATAGAGGGCCTGAAGGTCTACGACTCTTCTTCAGAAGAGAGGCTTGACGAGTCGGCGGTACACTTGCCCGAGACCGGCTTCCCTTGGCAGGAGGGGACGAACACCTACATCGCCGGACACCGCATGGGTCTCTTCGGGACCGACTCCTTCCTCGTCTTCTTCAGGTTGAATGAGTTGGCCCCGGGCGACGAGGTGGTACTCGAGAACACCACTGGTGGCAGATATGTCTACCGGGTGACGGAGACGCTGGTAGTGGGGCCACAGGACACGCAGGTGTTAGAGCCGGTGGCGGGCAAGAGCATCGTCTCGTTGCAGACCTGCACCCTGCCGGACTACTCTAATCGCCTCATCGTCCGGGGAGAGCTTGTCGCGTAAAGGGAAGCGTTCAGCCGATCTCTTGATCATGCGGTCCCTTTTTTACCCGAAGGCGTGCAGGTTCCTTGAGTGTGCCTGCGGCGTTAAGGCTAAGGTCGGTCCGAAAATCAACTCTCCCTGCACGAAATTGCGGCCTCCCGCGGGATCTTCCGGTAGCGGCAGAGGCACCAAGCGTAGGGTGGAGAGCCGGAGTTCTTACAGCCCGGCTCTCCAGCCTCATCGTAGAGGATGACGTGAACCGTAGCAGTAACACATTCGGGACCCAGCCTCGCACCGCAGGGGCCCATCTAGCAGTGAAGGAGGACCTGCCGTATAGCGCTGAAGGAGAAGAAGGGGTAGCGTGTCCTTTTGGAGATTGCCCGGCAGGGGTAAGTACTGGTCCCGAAGCAGCACTAGTCAGAGGAGGGACATTGTCGGATTCCATTCCAGGGAAGAGCGATACGGAGCTGTCAATCGAGTCGTTCGTGGATAGTATGCAGGAGATCCACCCCAACCTCGACCGGGAAGAGTTCCGCGACACGATAACCAGGTGCGTACACGATGCTTTGGATTCCGCGAATGGTGGGGAGGAGTCCGAGGGTGGGGAAGAGTAACGTCACGGCTAGATCTTCGGGAAGGAAGCCCTGATCCTGTAATTACTACGTTCTGCGGTGAGTACGACGCTTATCGCAGAACATCCTCCCCCGGAAGATCGTTTCCGTCCACCCCGAGCCACGCTACAACCGTCGCGCCTACGTCCGAGAAGGAGTCGCGGACGCCGAGGTCGTGGGGCTCTCCGTTTCCTACTACCAGGAGCGGGACCCGCTCGCGGGTGTGGTCCGTGCCGGGGTAGGTCGGGTCGTTGCCGTGGTCGGCGGTGATGATGAGCAGATCCTCGCTGGCGAGGGCGTCGAGAAGCTCCGGTATCCTGGTGTCGAAGCGTTCGAGGTTCGCGGCCATGCCTTCGGGATCGCGGCGGTGGCCGTACTTAGCGTCGAAGTCTACGAGGTTCGCAAAGATCAAACCGGACTCGACCTGTGCGTGGGCTTTGAGGACGGCATCTATCTTCGCGGCATCGTCGGGTTGACCGGGGAGGTGCTCGGTGATGCCCCTGCCGTCGAAGATGTCTCGTATCTTGCCGATCGCGACGACCTCGCGGCCGGACTTTTGTATGCGGTCCAGGTAAGTCTCGCGGGGCGGGGTGATGCCGTAGTCGTGGCGGTTCTCGTGCTCGCGCTCATATGCGCCCCTCTCGCCGTGGTAGGGACGGGCGATGACGCGCTCGACGAGGATCTCATCTTCTCCTATGAGCATCTCGTGCGCTCTTTCGCAGGCTTCATAGAGCTCTTTTAGCGGGATCACACCGGTATGGGCCGCGACCTGGAAGACCGAGTCGGCCGAGGTGTAGACGATCCAGGCTCCAAATTCCTCCTGCTCAGCCCCGAGCTCCTCGATGATCTGTGTTCCCGAGGCGGGCCTGTTGCCGATGACCTTCCGCCCAGTCTCCTCCTCGAAGCGCGAGACGAAGGAATCCGGGAACCCGTCTGGGTACGTCGGCAGTCCTGATTCGAGTATGATCCCCATCATCTCCCAGTGGCCGGCGAGGGTGGCTTTGGCCGCGGAGCGTTCCTGCATGAGCCCGTAACATGCCCTGGGCTCGGAGACCGGCGGGACGCCCTCTATCTCGACGACGTTTCCAAGCCCTAGAGCGCGCAGGTTCGGGAGCTTCAGTCCGCCTACCTGCAGGGCGGTATTGCCCAAAGTGTTCGAGCCCTCGTCGCCGAAGCGCGCCGCGTCAGGGGCGCCGCCCGCCCCGACGCCATCGAGAACCAGGATCACCGCCCTTCTACCCATGCTGCTCCTTTCGGTCCCGGAGCCGGTATTCTAGCGCTCCAAACTCCCCCTCCGCACCCCGGCGAGGCGAGCGCGACCCCGTGGTATCAGAGTCGGGGACGGCTATAGCGGGTAATATCCGCACATGAACGGATCGGAGAACAGTTCTCTATCATCGTCGGAGGTCGTGCGTGAGGCGAAGGTGGGGGACGCCGAAGCTGTCCACGCCCTCGCGGGTGAGCTCGCCGAGGCGTTGGGGGACCGGAGGCCCCGGTTGGAGGCGGTTCGGGAGCGGCTGCGCGAGCTTCTGGAGGAGACGCGGGTGCGGGTGCTGGTGGCGGAGGGTGAGGACGGCATCGTAGGAGCGGCCAGTCTGTGGATCAAACCGGACCTCGGCCACGGGGATACCGTGATCGAGGTCCCCATGCTCGTCGTCTCGGAAAGCGCCCGCCGTCGGGGCATAGGTAAGCTCCTTGTCCAGGAGATACGCAGCGTGGCCGCCGCCGAGAACGTCTCCCTTATAGAACTCGTCGCTACCCACGAGAACCGAAGTGCTCGCGACTTCTACCGCTCGTTGGGCTTCATCGAGACCAACCACGTAGCTCTGGAGTACTTCGGCGAGATGGAGAAGGTGCCGGAAGAGTAGGTGCCGTCGGTTCCTTCTCAGTCTAGCAGGATCGGGTAGACGGCGAAGAGGAGGAGGCCGGTAACGGCGAGGCAGGAGAGGAAGGCCCGGCCGAAGCTGATCTCCTTGACCACCGCGAGCCCGACCGCGAGCAACACGACCCCGGCGTAGACTGACGCGACCCACCGAACCCCCGGCACCGCCGTGAGCGGCGACAGATAGCCGAACGGGTAAGCGAGCGTGCGCCAGGTGACGGCATACCCATACCGCCCGCCCCATGCGGCGAGGTGGTAAAGACCGGCGAGGAGGAGCGAGAGCGGCAACGGTAGCAAAAGCGCCGCCAGCGTCGGGTAGAGCCCTCCGGCAAAGAGCCATGCGAGACTTGCCAGAACGCTCGAAAAGGCCAGGAAGAGGCCCGGGGCGCGGGGGTCCGGCACCTTCGGTAGCAATTCGAAGAAGCGTATGGGGTGTACCAGTAGCCTGTATAGGAGTCGCAGGTAGCTTGAGAAGGGCCGTGACACGTCCCAGTCGCTCGCGCCGCCCCGGATAGTGTCCCTGGTATAGCCACGCTTCGCCATAGGATAAGTATAGCTTCAGCCGAGCAAACCGTGCTTGATCAGCTAAGTATCTCAAAGATATAATTGGAGGCCGCCACTATCAAGACTCATTCGACTGCCAGACGACTCCTAACTACCAGAGATCGAGCAGAGGATGCCTAGCTCAAACCCAAGGTGTGCCTACGCCTCCAGGTTTTGCGCTTCTCTCATCGGGGCTCCAACATGCAAGCCATCGCCTTATACACCGGCCACCACAGAGGAGTTGGAGAGGCTGAAAAAAGGGGCCACGGAGGGCCGGGGTTGGTGTTGAAATACCTTGATCAGAGCGGCTTCTCTCTGTGCCTGGCGCCGACATCGAGCTCGACGAGGAAAGGACAGCCTATATCAGCACCGGGTACCAACTCGCGCTGGGGATCTCGGGGGCGCGTCAACCTCATTGGGACTCTGTGCGTGGAGGTTAGAGCGTCAGCGGCTAGAGAGAGAACGTGATGATCGGCGGGCTGTGTCGCGGTGGGGAGGAGGTGATGGGCTACCTTCATGCTCTCTGGGGAGGAGGCCGAAAAGGCACCAGAGAAGGAGGAGGAGGTTATGGACAAGGCGCGTCGTTTCACAAGGCTGGGGTACCGAAGGAGAAGGGGCCTGTTTGGGAAGCGAAAGGTCTGGGGCTCTACTACTTGCCGAGCTACTGTGCGCACCTTAAGCTCATAGAGGGAGTGTGGCGCAGGCTCAAGGGTTTCTTGTTGCCCCGGCGCTTCTACGACTCGGTGGCTGAGTTGAAAGAGGCAGTAGTCCTGCGCGCCCCGCGCCTACTGAGAGCTGTGAAAGTTCATTGTCAGCTTGCAGATACTTGGTTACGCAACATGTCGATATGAGAAGCCTGGGGTATAAAAACAGGGTAAGGTTCTCCTACACGTCCTTCGCCTTTCAGGAGGCAACCTTGAGAGGGTTATGGCGAGCGTTGTTCATGCAGAACAACGGGACAAAGAAAGAGCGAGGCCGGCGGGGATGATAGGGAAGGAAAGAACACTGATCCTCGCGCATCGTATAAGCACCATTACCACGGCAAAAGGCCGGAGCCCCGATTGGAACTCCGGCCCCTAGCGCTTGTTCTGAGGAGTCTCTCCTTACGAAGCAGTACCCGCCCTGGCGTTGATCTGCTCCATCAGGGTCGAACGGTTCTTGTTCCGCTGCTCGTACTCGCGAACCCGCCCCAACTCCTCGTTAGAGAGGCTATCTAGCCGAGCGACGATCTCCTCGACGTTCAACTCGTCGTAGCCCTCGATCGGTACCTCGGCGATTGCCCTCTGGGCATTACTCACACCCTCTTGGACGACCTCAGCATTCTGCTGGGCGGTCTGGTTGGCGGTCTCGGCGCTCTGCTGAGTGGCCTGAGTAGCCGCCTGGGCGCTCTGGCTCGCCGCCTGACTCGCCGCCTGAACACCCTGCTGCGCGGCCTGACCGGCGGCCTGAACGCCCTGCTGGGTGGCCTGGCTCGCTGCCTGCATGTTGTTCTGCGCAACCTGCGTGGCCGACCTCAAGGTCTCCTGGTAGAACGAGAGGGCCGAGTTTAGGAACTCAGAGTAGGCGTTGGTCGACTCCTGGGTGAGCGTCTGGAGGGCCTGCTGCTGGCGTTCGCTCTGCTCCTGGATGGTCTGCGCCGCCTGCTGATTGCCCTCGGTCTGGCTCTGGAGCTGCTGAACCCAGTTCTGGAAAAATTCCTGCGTGAGCCTAAGGTTGCTCTCCTGCAGAGAGACCGTCCTGTCGGCGAGCATCTGGAAGGCCTGCCTGGCCGAATCGGTTAGCTCCTCGCTGGCCTGATTGATGTTCTGCGCCTGCTGCTGATCCATGGTTCATTTCCTTTTTCATTATGGACTGACGAAATTTATATACCATAATCATTTGTCCCTAAACATCTTTAACAACTGATGTTTGTAGTATGAGATACGCTCTGATCTGGGCGTTCATTATCGAGGTCTCTGCCGTATCGGGAGTAGAAATAGGCGAAATAGAAGCCCGGCGGACTACGAAGGATCAGCAACTCCGTGGGTCATCGGACGCATGTAGCATGTGTACTACAATTATGGGAAGTTCCAAACAGCGGGACCGAAGGCCCCGAGTAGAGCCCCGGCCCGATGTTACCGATTGGTAACGGCTACTCCAGGTGTCACGCCGCGTGTCAGCAGAGTTTCCGGTAAGACATCTTCTCGCCTTCTCTGCCCCAAGCTACTTGACTCTACTTCATTGTGGCACTATCTGTGTGGCTGCTGTAGTTACGTTCCAGGAAGTTGCCTCACCCGTTACCGCGGCCCAGGCCTGCATCTCTGGCGCGGATGATAGCCTGGGCACGGTCGGTGACCTGTAGCTTCGTGAAGATGTTGGAGACATGGTTGCGCACGGTTTTGGGGCTGAGGTAGAGTTGGCTGGCGATCTCGGGATTTGTCTCGTGGCGGGCGATGAGGTTCAGGATCTCGCGCTCGCGATCGGTGAGCTCGGGGAGGGCCTCTCTGGGCACATCCTGGCGCGGAGCGGAGAAGTACTGCATCAGGCGCTTTGCGATGGCCGGGCCGAAGATGGCCTCGCCGCTCGTGACCGCCCTTATTGCGCGCAGGATCTCGGCCTTGAGAGCCCCTTTGAGCAGGTAGCCGCGAGCTCCGGCTTTTAGCGCGGCGAAGACCGAGTCATCGTCTTCGTACATGCTTATGACGAGCACGCTTATGTGAGGGCTGGTGTGGAGGATGCGGCGGGTAGCCTCTATACCGCCCGTACCGGGCATGTTGAGGTCCATCAGGATCACGTCCGGCTGCAGCCTGCCGGCGAGCCTTACGGCCTCTTCCCCGTCTCTGGCCTCTCCGATCACCTCGATGTCGGGAGCTGAGAGGAGCAGGGCACGCATCCCATCGCGGAAGTGCGGGTGATCATCGGCGATCAGCACGCGGAGAGACTCCACCCTCACACCGCCCCGACACTGTGTTCCACGCCCCGTGCAAGAGGCAGAACCGCCCGGACGCCAGTGCCACCGGCAGGCAGGGCCTCTACTCTGCAGGATCCACCAAGCTCCCCGGCCCGCTCGCGCATCGAATGGAGCCCTACACCGGATCGGCGCTCCTCGGAGATACCCCGCCCGTCGTCGGCGATCTCCAGACGCAGGACGCTCATCTCCTCGTCCGGCGAGATACGTACCGTGCAGTTGTGCGCTCCGGCGTGGCGTGCGGTATTGGCGATCGCCTCCTGGGCGATGCGGTAGGCGGCGACCTCGACGGCCGCCGGCAGCGGCGGAAGCTCCTCGGGAGCTTCTATGGTCACGCGCAGGCCGTTGTGATCTCCGTACGCCGCCTGCGCCCGGAGCGCCCCGAGCAGGCCCAGGTCGTCGAGGGCGGGCGGCCTCAAGCCATAGACCAGACGCCTTACGTCGGTGACGGCTTCCTGAGCCTGGGTGGTGATCTCCTCCAGCAAGGCGCCGGAGCGATCCGGGGCAGATTCCAGCAGGTCTCTGGCCGCCTCGGCCTTCATCGTGAGGCTCGCGAGTTGCGGCCCGAGGCCGTCGTGCAGGTCGCGGCGAAGCCTACGCCGCTCTTCTTCGCGCGCCGTCACCAGTCGCTCCCTCGACTTCTGCAGATCGGCCGAGAGCCTGAGGGCCTCCTCGGTCAGGCGCGTAGTATGGACCGCGACCCCGATCTGGCGCGCCAGGTCATCGAGCAGACGCCGGTCGGCGCTAGAGAAGTCCTCTTCGCCCTGACGCCGTCCCAGGACCAGCCGCCCCACCTTATCTCCACCGTAGACCAGTGACAGGCGGAGCGGGTCTTTGACTGGTTCTCCCGTGGCCGCTACTGGCTCGAACGCGCCGTTGCGTTCTAGCTCGATAGCCGTATACGGCAGTTTCAGCGTTTCGGCGACGGCCTTGACGGCAGTGGGGGGCACCGCGCTCGGGGCGAGCGTGGCCTCCAGACGTTGGCCCAGACGAGAGAGCGCCGCGTAAGGGTCGTCTCGCTCTCCGTACATCAGGCGGTTCACGGTTCTTTGCAGACGTTCCCTGAGCGGCTGGAAGAGGACGGCTACGAGGCCGGTCGCCGCGAGTGAGGTCACGAGGTTGTTGCCCGTGTGTAACAGCGTCCCCAGGTAGCCGACCACGAAGACGTAGAGCCCGATGATGCAGGCGGTAAGCGCCGCGTAGACCAGCGTGCGGTTTATGACGAGGTCTATGTCGTAGAGGCGGTGGCGTAGGATCGCGATACCGGCGGCGATCGGGACTGCGGCGAGGGCGAGGGCGTCGATGGCGAGGAACAGGCTTGGGAAGGCCTGCTCTACCGGAGAGTTGATGAGGAACCAGACGGGTATGAGCGAGGCGGCGAAGGCGAGCCATTTGATCTGCTGGCGCTCCTCCCTTCCCGAGCGTCGAAAGCGGACCACCAGGCTTGCCGCCGAGATGAAGAGGAGCCCCAGCCAGAGCGGTAGTATGATGGCGTCGAGCACCGGGGCCAAGGGTTGCAGCAGCCCGGTCCCCATTGGGTTGACGAAATCCTCGCCCTGTATAGCGCCCGGTTCCAGAGATGAGATGCCAGCGGCGAGCACGCAGAAGAAGACGGCGAACAGGGCGACGGGTCGCCAGCGGCGCGAGACCAGCCGGCCGTCGGGGAAGTAGAGCGGTACGAAGACGAGGATCGACACGGCTCCCGGAACCCACAGCCAAGTCAGCGGCCACACCATCGTCCGCGCCAGAGGCAGCGAGCCGGGATCAGTTAGAAGCCCGTACTTCGCGTACTCGCTCGCGAGCACGGTGGCCGCGAAGCTGAGCGCGCTAACGAGGAAGAACCAGCCGATCGGATTGGCCGGCTGGCGGGAGGCGACCATGCCGCCCACCACCGCGCTCGACAGCACGCCTACCAGGAAGACCGAGTCTCCGACGGGGGTATCGTTGAGAACGGCGAGAACGGCGCCGCAGGCGATCAATGCCAAGGTTAGCCCGCAGAGCAGCCATGCGGCCCTGGAAGCTACTCGGCTATTCATCGGGATCGAGGCTGTCGCCTGCTCGGTTTCCAACTTCCACTCCTTCCCCGATCGCCGGACGGGCTCCACCCTTCCGCCCGGCAACCTTCATTCTAATCCTCGGACCGAACCTTGTGGAACTCACCCTCCTTCTTCGCAACCGGCTCCGGCGTCACGGTCTCTCCGGGAGCCAGGGCTACTGGCTCCCGCTTCGAGCGACGATTGCTGGACTGCCGGGGTCCGGCGGGTTAAGCAGGAGTCCGCGCCGGCTGGCCAGCCTCGCTCGTCCTGTTCGCGAGCATCGCGTAGCCGACCGTGGCCAGCGCGATACCAACGACGGGGAACGGTAGATCGGCGATAACGTACTCCGGCGCAACGGATTCGAGCGGGATGGTGACGATGATCGCTGGGATGAACAGGAAGGCGGCGAGCGTCAGCACTACGCTCGCCCAGCGCGGCAGCACCTTCGCGCGCAGCGTGGCGATACCCAGCAGGATCGAGCCGAATACAACACCGATTACCCCGAGGAATCCGACGCCGTCGAGAGCCATCACCTTACCGAAGATGCCCGTCAACAATACCAGGTTGACGAAGGCCGCGATGATGGCGGTAGACGCAAGAAGCGCACCCAAGATCCTCAGCTTCCTCGAACGCCCCTCCAGCCGGGCACTTACTCCCAACAAACCGATGCCGAGGAAGAAGAGCGCGCCCATGAAAAACGCAGGCCAGAGCCACACAAGAGCCGATGTGCTCGGCTCGGCTCGATTGTAGGCTGCCTCACCGAGCGTCACACCGATGACGATCTCCACCATATAGGTTAGGACCCACAGCATTCCACCCAGCATCATGGCGGGTCCTCCCCACCGGATCATTCTCGACGACATTCGTAATCTCCTTTCCTCGAATCTACGTTGCTCCGCTGCCCGGCCCGGTCTTGGGCGCGGCGCACGCGCCCCTCATCAAGCACACCCTGTTTCCACGCCTACCGGACGGCTGGTTCGAGCGCCGCGCCGACTCGCTCCCGGCTGTCGAGGACGACGTAGCCGAGCAGGGCCCAGAGGACTGTCGTGAGGCCGAGACCGACGATGCCTCCCAGTTCGCCCAAGGCGGCCGAGCCCACTATCGCGGCCGGGAGCCAGAGGGGGCAGAGAACCGGGACGAACCGCTTCCAGCCGGGAAGCCGCTTCGCGACGATCACGGTAACGCCGACCACCAGCATCCACAGCATGCTCAGGGGCCAGGCCGCGTCCGTGATGTTGAAGATTATGCTCTCCCTGCCGAGCAGACCCGTCGCCTCGAAGAGGCCGAACATGAACGCCAGCACGAGGCCGACGAGCTGGATGAGCAGCACGGCCCGACCCCATTTACCGGTCCCAGCCGCTCGCATACGCCGCATACCCGTGTTGGAGCAGGCCCAGCCGGCCATGAAGACCATGCTAGCGATGCCGGTAATCACGGCGTTCTCCCCTCCTCGGACCAGTAGCCCCTCGACCAGCAGCGCCGGAGCGCAGATCATGGCGATGGCCCCCAACATTCGGTTGCTCATACGAAATCTCCCTTCCTCTGGGCAAGGCGCGGCTTGAGCGCCCCGAATCTCTGACCTTACGCTCTCCCGACGACTGGCTCGGGCTCGACGAGAGGCTTGTTTTCCTTGCTGAACAGCGCGTATCCGAGTTACATCCTCATGACCACCGCCCCCTTCGGCAGGACGCCCGCCCTGTAGGTGGCGATGCTCAGCAGGACCGAGCCCAGAGCGTAGAAGACGTGAGAGAGCGCGTGCGCGACGAGGTTGAGGACGCTTACCGTAGCCTCGTCGCCGGCAATTGCCATGATCGTCGCGCTTCCGATGGCCCCCAGCGAGAATTCGAGGGCCGTCAGATAGAATCCCGCCTTGCCCACGAGCTCGAAGTAGCTACGCTGCCGCAGGTACACTCCGGCCGTCCCCAGTAACAAGAGGACGTACATCGGTGCGTAGAAGACGTAGACAAAGCCATCGCCCCCGAAGAACGTCGTCTTTGCCTGCTCCCTGAATAGGCCGTAGATCCGGTAGACCATCCCGAAGGTGGCGATGCACAACGCGCCGCCCAGCCCCGCGGCCGGTCCTCCGTACCGGATCAGGCTCGACTTCATCTTCCACTACCTCCTTGCTCTGCTTGCCTTGCTGGTAAAACTCTACGAGGCACAGCGTCCCATCGTCGTGAGACAAAGTCCCGATTTGGTAGGGAAGAATGTCCCGGATGTGCCGGGCCACGCTGCCAGGCGCAAATTACTTCAGAGCACCTGCTTGCCCTGCACGTCACCCTGGCCGGTGGCTGAGGTTGAGCAGCGCGGCATCCGGCTGGAGGTGCTCAAATATGAAGCGGCCGGGAGCGGATTTGTGCTTTTGCGCACGGATGGGTCGTGGAGCGCAGCGTGGACGAGCCAGGTTCGGAGGTTGGTCAGGGATTACGAGCGAGTGCCGCGGACCGTGGCCAGGCTGCACCTCGTCGCCTTCGCTTGGTCCGAGTCTATAACACGCTCTATGGGGTAAATCCCACACGTCGGGTAGCGGCTGGTAGGAGGAGAGGCCGCGCGCTCCTCCTACCGCTATGTAGTTTTGCTGGTCGCAGTTTAGCCCAACGATCCGCCAAACAGGGGTTGAGTGTATCGTGAGGGAGGGAGATGCATACGTGGTGTTCGGTAAAATCGGGTACTCTATTAGTCCCTTCTTCTCACGAACACTGTAGCATTGCCAAGCAGAGACTCGCGGGCGCCTGATAGGGTGGGAGAAGGAAGATCGTGATGAGCGTATACTATATCTGTATCGGCGAGAGGCGTCACCTTGAAAGTAGCTTTGATATTGGTGTTGTGGACCAAGAGTGTCGAGCGGTACGTTCCCCTGTGGACGGCTCGTGGATCCGGGAGCGGTCGTGACGCTGCGTAAGGTTCTGGTTGCGAATCGTGGGGAGATCGCTGTCCGCGCGTTCCGGGCGGCGCACGAGCTCGGCATCCGCGCGGTCGCGGTCTATACCCCCGATGATCGCGGCTCCCTCCACCGGCAGAAGGCGGACGAGGCGTACGAGATCGGCGAGGCGGGCCACCCGGTGCGCGCATACCTCGACGTAGATACGCTCGTCGCTACCGCGCTCCGCGTCGGAGCTGATGCTATCTACCCGGGGTACGGCTTCCTCTCCGAGAGCGACGCCTTCGCCCGGGCCTGCGACGAGGCCGGGCTGGTGTTCGTCGGTCCGCCGGCCGGGGTCCTCGCGCTCACCGGAGACAAGCTGCGGGCCCGCCGGGCCGCCGAAGAGGCCGGCATCCCGGTCCTCAGCGCGTCGGAGCCCGTCGGGGACCCGGAGGAGGCGCTCGCGGTGGCCGAGGAGATCGGATACCCGGTGTTCGTGAAGGCGGCCGGCGGGGGAGGGGGCCGGGGATTGCGCCGGGTCGAGCGTCCCGAAGACCTGGAGGGCGCCGTCGATACGGCGATGCACGAGGCGGAGGGGTCGTTCGGCAACGCTACGGTGTTCCTGGAGCAGGCGCTCGGCCGGCCCAGGCACATCGAGGTGCAGATACTGGCTGATGGTGCGGGGGAGGTCGTCCATCTGTTCGAGCGGGACTGCTCGGTGCAGCGGCGCCACCAGAAGGTGATCGAGCTAGCCCCCGCGCCTAACCTGGACCCTGAACTGCGCGACCGCCTCTGCGAGGATGCCGTCCGCTTCGGCCGTGCCGTCGGCTACCGCAACGCCGGCACGGTCGAGTTCCTCGTCGGCGAGGACGGGGAGTACGCGTTTATCGAGATGAACCCGCGTATCCAGGTGGAGCACACCGTCACCGAGGAGACGACCGACGTGGACCTCGTCCACGCGCAACTACGCATCGCCGGGGGCGAGAATCTCTCTGACCTCGGCCTGGACCAGGACCGCATCAGACAGCGCGGTGTGGCACTACAGTGCCGGGTGACTACCGAGGACCCGGCGAATGGGTTCCGTCCCGGCACGGGCCGTATCCTGGCTTACCGGTCGCCGGGAGGCGCGGGCATCAGGCTCGACGGCGGTAGCGCGTACGCTGGAGCGGAGATCAGCCCGTACTTCGACTCGCTCCTGGTGAAGCTCACCGCGCGCGGCGCGGACCTGCCGGCGGCCGCCCTCCGGGCGCGGCGGGCGCTCGCCGAGTTCCGGGTGCGGGGCGTGGCGACGAACCTGGCCTTCCTGGGGGCGGTGCTCTCCGACCCAGATTTCCTCGCCGGTAAGGTGACCACGTCGTTCATAGACGACCGGCCCCACCTCACCGCCGTATCGACCGGGGCGGACAGGGCGAGCCGCCTCCTCGCCCTGCTCGCCGACGTAACCGTCAATAGCCCCCATGAGCCGCCGCCCCAGGCCCCCGATCCGCGGAGCAAGCTGCCGGAGATCGGGCGGGACGAAGGAGACCCGCCGGCTGGATCCCGCCAGCGGCTGGACGAGATCGGCCCCGAAGGCTTCGCCCGCTGGCTGCGAGAGACCAGCGCGCTCAAGGTGACCGACACCACGATGCGGGACGCGCACCAGTCGCTCCTAGCCACCCGGATGCGCTCCTTCGATATGCTAGCGGTCGCGCCACACTTCGCCCGCGCCCTGCCGCAGCTTCTCAGCGCCGAGGTGTGGGGCGGGGCGACCTTCGACGTCGCGTTGCGCTTTTTGTACGAGGACCCGTGGGAGCGTCTGCACAGGCTCCGGGAGGCCCTGCCGAACGTCTGCCTGCAGATGCTCCTGCGCGGCCAGAACGCCGTCGGTTACACCCGCTACCCGCCCGAAGTGGTGCGGGCCTTCGTCGCCGAGGCCCGCGCGACGGGTATCGACATCTTCCGGATCTTCGACGCCAACAACGACGTGGGCCAGATGCGTCCGGCCATCGAGGCCGCTCTGGAGGTAGGTGCGGTCGCCGAAGGCGCCCTCTGCTACACGGGAGATCTCTCCGATCCGGGCGAGAAGCTCTACACTCTCGACTACTACCTCCGTCTGGCCGAGGAACTCGTGGAGGCCGGCTCTCACGTGCTTTGTATAAAAGACATGGCTGGCCTCGTGCGCGCACCCGCCGCGCGCAGGCTCGTGGAGGCTCTGAGGCGCGAGTTCGACCTCCCGGTGCATCTGCACACTCACGACACCTCGGGCGGCCAGCTCGCGACGTACCTAGCGGCGGTAGAGGCGGGTGTCGACGCCGTGGACGGCGCCGCCGCCCCGCTCTCGGGCATGACGAGCCAGCCGAGCCTCACCGCTATCGTTGCCGCTACCGACCATACCGAGAGGGCAACGGGGCTCTCCATCGACGCTCTGGGAGACCTGGAACCCTACTGGGAGGCCGTGCGAACGCTTTACGCGCCGTTCGAGGCGGGGTTGCGGTCACCCACCGGCAACGTGTACCGGCACGAGATCCCGGGCGGACAGCTCTCCAACCTGCGGCAGCAGGCGCTCTCCATGGGGCTCGGGAACAGGTTCGAGGAGGTGGAGAGGCTCTACGCGCGTTGCGACGACCTGCTCGGACACCTGGTAAAGGTTACGCCGACGAGCAAGGTGGTAGGCGACCTCGCCCTGTACCTCCTCTCCGCCGGGATAGAGCCGGATGACCTCTCCGCCGACCCCAACGCCTACGACCTGCCGGACAGCGTCATCGGTTTCCTGCGCGGCGATCTGGGAGAACCGCCGGGCGGCTGGCCGGAGCCGTTTCGCTCCCAGGTCCTCGCCGAACGTGGCGATCCTCCCTCCGACGAGCAGCTCTCCGAGGAGGACCGCGAGGCACTCGCCGATGATGGCTCTAGGCGCCGGACAGCCTTGAACCGGCTGCTGTTGCCCGGCCCGAGCGAGGAACAGGCGTCGGCCAAAGAGCGCTACGGTGACGTCTCGGTCGTCCCGACCAGGGCGTTCTTGTATGGACTGAACACGGACGAGGAGCTAGCGGTAGACCTGGAGCCAGGGGTCCGGCTGTACGTGAAACTGGAGGCCGTCACGGAGGCCGACGACCGGGGCATCAGGACGCTGTTGATGACGCTGAACGGGCAACCCCGTCCTATAGACGCGCTGGACCGTTCGCTGGAGCCTGAGGTCCCGGTTCACGAGAAGGCCAACCCCGACAACGACGGCGAGCTTGCCGCCTCGATGTCGGGCGTCGTGACGCTCTCGGTCGAGGAGGGCGAGAGCATTAGCGCGGGGCAGCAGGTCGGGACTATCGAGGCGATGAAGATGGAGTCCGCCATCAGGGCCCCCCTCGACGGCTCCGTAGAACGTCTCGGGGTCTCTTCGGGGACGAACGTCGAGCCGGGTGATCTCCTCCTGGTGCTCGAGCCGGAGTGAGCCTCGGGGACGTCGGCTTCAGGAGGCCAGGTTGGCTCGAGTCTGCTACTCTCCGTTAAGATCATCGTTACGCTGATGGGGTGTCGAGGGAGCGGCGGGTAAAATAACGCGACCAGTTCAACGCTGTTCGCCCCGTGAGGAGGATACGAGCATGATGCCGAAGGATACTTTAGGGGTAGGACAGGCGCATCAGCACCCGACGTCTTATACGGGTGGGCAAGAGCAGGCCGTTCCACCCGAAACTGGTGACGAACTGACAGGGGATATAAGTAAGGACGGCGAGTGGCTGTATGCCGCCGCCGCCGACCCGGCTCTCTATCTCAAAGACCTGTAAGGTAAGGAGACCTGGCTAGCTTTCCCGGGAGCGACCAGCGGTAGCCCTGCTTCCTGCCAGAAGCCCCAAGCTGTGTTCTGATAGGAGGTGCTGGAAGGCCAGGCGCATGTGTCTGGTGGTGTAGTACCGACAACCAACCTCCGCGAGGACGCGCTCCGCTTCTTCCGCGAAGGCGCGCTTCTAGATATAGGCCCTCGTCGGCGATAACTAGAGTTACCTTGTTCCCGCCCCTCTCCATGTCACCCATGTAGGTTCGGTGTGATCCGGCCCGGAAGGCAAACTCCTCCTGGGAGAAGCCTGTTCCTTGAGTGAATGGCGCACTAGCTGGCCGAACTTTTCGGCCAGTGTCTCTCTGACCGTAGAGGCCGGACGCGGGCGAAGATGCTGCGGGTGTGCGACCGGCCGTGCCGCTGCCGATGGCTACTACGGCGTCGTGGTCGATGGTTCGCTCCACCGGAAGGGTGACTCATCGGTACCCTAACCGATGCTGTAGGGCTCGTTTCGAGAGGAGCATCCCCGTAGCCGATCTCACGGCTCATCATCGCCTCGTGGACGGTCGGTTTGGGCCGCGTTTTCGCCGCTTGTATGCTTCTCTAGCCGGTCCGCGATCAGCCGGCACCACTCCGCGTACCCTCACTCGTGGATGAGCGAGAACCTTAACCCAAACTTAACCTGAGGTTAACGAGGCGTGTGCTCCAGAAGGCGTCCGGTACCGTATACCCTGTGGCGAATAAGAAGGAGAATGGACTCGAACTTTCATAGCGCACGCGACAAGAATGCTCACGCTACCCGGGGTCGCTTAAGAGATCCCGCCAGCCTTATGCATCGACCCCTCGTCGGCAACCGTTACACCCTCGCCCATCACTTGGGAAGCGGCGGGATGGGGAGGGTCTACCTGGCCCGTGACAAGGTTCTGAACCGGGACGTGGCGCTCAAGGTCTTGCGGGATCGGTACGCCGAGAGCGAGGAGTTCGTCGAGCGCTTCAGGCGCGAGGCGAGGAGCGCCGCCGGCCTAAGCCACCCCAACGTGGTCTCCGTCTACGACCTGGGCCTTTCGGGGGACGGGACGTACCTCATAGCCATGGAGTATGTCCCCGGCGGCACTCTGAAGGACCGCGTGGACGCCGACGGCCCCCTAGATCCGGGCGCCGCCGCCGAGCTGGGCTCCCAGGTGGCCGAGGCCCTGGGGGTTGCCCACGAGCGCGGGGTGATCCACCGGGACGTGAAGCCTCAGAACATCCTCCTGACCGCCTCTGGCGACGCGAAGGTGGCCGACTTTGGGATCGCCCGGGCCACGGCGGCGGCCACGATATCCCAGACGGGCCGCATCCTGGGTACCGCGAGGTACATGTCCCCCGAGCAGGCGATGGGGAAGCCAGTGGGGCCTGCGAGCGACCTGTACTCTCTAGGAGTGGTCCTCTACGAGGCGCTGACCGGCGAGACGCCGTTCGAGGCTGAGACCCTGGTGGCTATCGCCGTGAAGCACTCCGAAGAGCCGCCGCGCCCCCCGAAGGGGGTAAACCCGGGGGTGTCCGAGGGGATGAACGCCCTCGTCTTGAGGCTCCTGGCCAAGAAGCCCGAGGACCGTTATGCGGATGCCGCCGAGCTCGCGGAGGACCTCCGGCGGGTACGGGATGGGCTCCCGCCGCTCGCCGCCGGCGGACCCGACGCGGCGGTCCGGTTCCCCTCTGCTGCTCCCGCGAGGAAGCCGGCATTGCGGAGCGTTCTTATAAGGATGGCGCTGATCCTAGGTCTCATCGTCTCGGTGGTGGCAGGATCCTACGTCTACTGGTCCTACAAAGACACTACTGGTCTTGGCGCCGCGGCGCCCGAGGTAGCAGCGAACCAGGCGCAAGAAGTCGAGGAGTCGGCGTCCAACGTGAACGCCTCCAAGGAGAACGCCGCCGAGCCGATCAACTCCGTGTTCGTCCATCGCGCCACGTCGGAGAGCATCTCCGCGAACAGCACCTACCTGGACGACCGTTCGACCAACGGCAACCCGGACGCCATCCTCTCCATTACACGGAACTGGAACCCGGAAGGTGACGGCGTCTATAACGACCACCCCGTAGGCGTCTGGTACGACACCACCGCCGAGAGGTGGGCTATCTTCAACGAGGATCGCTCGGCGATGCCCGAGGGGGCTGCCTTCAACGTGCTCGTCTGGGCAGCCTCTACGGGGGCGGGATAAGGCGCACCGCGGAAAGGACACGACGCAACCTGAGTCGGGGCGCTATCGCTGCCGGAGATCTATCTATGCGAACATCCCTGGCTCCAGCTCCCGCACGACTTCGGCATGGTCGAACGGTATCCCCGCTCTTCGAGCGTGCTCGACGATTGCCTCCACGCTGGGGGCTTCGTACTCGCAGTAGATCTTCCCCTCCTCGGCGGAGTAGTAGGACCGGATCCAGCGTACATCAGGCATCTGGTCCAGGGTCTCTATGGACCTCAGGGATGCGGCCTCGATCTCTTCTTCGGAGATTTGTCCGACCGTCCGGAACACGACGTACTTGGGCATTCAGCCTCTCCTTTCCGCGCCCAGTCCGTGAGGCTCAAGCACTCGTTCTTTTGCGCGGCTTCCTCGAAAGAGGCGCTGGACGCCTCTATATCTCCCAGACTATTGTAGACCTTTGCAAGGTCGTAGAGAACGACGACCTCGCCTGCATCATCCCCGATCCTCCGCCGCAGACGCAGGGAGCGTCTTAGACAGGAGAGAGCGCTTGGATAATGCCCGGACCTGTCGTAGCTCTCCGCGAGGCTCTTCAGGAGGTAAGCCTCGGCCTGAAGGTCACCCAAACTTCGCAGTAGAACGCTCGCCTCTCGCCCACGTCGGAGGGACATCCTGAGGAGATCCAGGTCGCGGTAGACCACGCTCAGGCTCGCGAGCGCCGCCGCCTCGTGCGACGTTTCGCCCCGCGTCCGCGCCAGTTCCAGAACCTCCTCATATACGCGGGCGGATTCCTCCAACCTCTCCGTGCGCCAGCACAGACCGGCCATCCCTAGCAACAGCTTGCGCAGGCGGTCGGGGTCGTCCAACTCGCGGTATATATCCGCGGCGAGCCTGTAGGTGATCAGGGCCTCCTCCGGCTGCCCGAGCGAGCGGTGCAGAAGCTTGGCGAGAAGGGCCAGGGCGTCCGCCTTGCCGGAGAGTTCTCCCAGCATCCCGGACTCTCTGTAGGCCCTGTCCAGTAGTTCGGAGGCCCGGCGGTAGGCCTCCGCCGCCTCCGAGAGATCCCCTAGCTGCGCCAGGGCCGCCCCGACGCTCATAAGCGCATACCCTTCGTCGCGGGTGTAGCCGATCTCGCATCCGAGACGCGCGGCAACTCTGAAGTGTTCCAGGGCCTTCTCCGGAGATCCGAGACCCAGGTATAGCGTGCCGCAGGCGCTGTGCTGGGCAACCAGCAGGTTCTTGACTCCGAGTTCGGAGTAGAGCTGTAGCGTCTTGAGGACCAGGCGGAGCGCCGTTTCCGGCTCGCCCCGTTCGCGATGGATGGCGGCGACGGTGGCCAGTCGCATCGCCTCGCCGAGCCTGTCTCCCAGCTCCCGGTAGATCCGGACGGCCTCGTTCGCCCAGTGTAAGGCCTGCTCGTCGTCTCTCATGCCTCGGTAGACTTCAGCTATGTTGCCCACGTCTCCGGCCTCGCCTCGCAGGTCACCGAGCTTGCGGTGGAGGCGTAGCGCCAGGAGGTTGGCCTCCAGCGAGCCGGCGTCATCTCCGCTCGCCCACAGCACGTAACCGGTCTCCCGGTAGGCGCGCGCCTCGCCCGCCTCATCTCCCAGGGCGTGGAATATCGAGGCAGCTTCGCGTCCGGCATCCGTTGCGGCGGACGAATCCGCGAGGGCTGCTAATACACCGATACGCCGGACGTGAACCCCGGCGATCCTGGCCCGGTCTCCGAGGCGGCCCGCCACCTCCAGCATCTCCTGGACCGTCACGGCTCGCTCTGCCGATCGCTCCAGGTGCTCCAGCAGCCTCTCCCGTGCT
Organism: uncultured Rubrobacteraceae bacterium; assembly: GCA_902806075.1. GTDB lineage: Bacteria > Actinomycetota > Rubrobacteria > Rubrobacterales > Rubrobacteraceae > Rubrobacter_F. The sequence goes on along the minus strand of CADCVG010000056.1, from coordinate 13,278 downwards.
TCCAGCAGCCGGAAGTGCTCCTCGTCGGATCGCGGCAGCTTCTCCGCAATCTCCAGCGCCCGATCGTAGTTTGCCAGGGCGGTCTCCCAGGCGTAGTTTTTTTCGGCCCTCTGCGCCGCCGATACAAGGTTCTCCAGAGCCGGACGCCACTCAAGCGCCCGGAGGTAGTGGTGGGCCAACTCGGCCGGTTCACCGCCGGTTGTCTTCAGTGCTTCTGCTACCCGAAGGTGCAGCCTCCGTCGCCGGTGTCCGCCGATACCTTCGTAGAGTGTCTGGCGTAGCTTGTCGTGGGTGAAATAGTAGGCGTCTCCCTCCGCGTTCTCCACTACGAGTCCCGAGTCCACAAGAGGCTCGATAGTGCCGTAAGCTACGGCCTCTTCAAGCGCGCCGGCATCGCAGAGCAGCCCCAGATCAAAGGCGCGTCCTATGACTGCCGCCAGCTCCAGGAGATGCCGGGCCTCGTCACCCAGGCTGTGGAGGCGGGCCTGGATCAGGGACCGCACGCCGGATGGCAGCGCGCTCCCTCGCAGCGCCTCGCCGTTCAGGTGCGAGATGCGCCGCCTGTAATCGACCGTGACGATGCCAGCTTCGAGGAGCCAGCGCAGGTACTCGACTGCGTAGAACGGGTTGCCTTCAGACTCCCGTTGGAGGTACTCTGCCAGAGAGGACAACTCGCCGAAGCTGCGGGACGAGATGCTGCCGAGTAGCTCCACTAAATCCTCCGACGAGAGGCGGCTCAACCTCAGAACGCTGACCGCGCGTCGCTCGGTTAGCTGGTCAAGCCATCTCGAGAGTGCTGGTGCATCCTCCTTGCGGTAGCTGAAGAGCAGCAGCATGCGCTTGCCGGAGGTACGTCTTGTCAGGTAGGTCAGGAAGTCCAGCGTAGCGGGGTCCGCCCACTGCACGTCGTCCAGAAAGAGAACGACCCCCTCGTGATCCTCGCTTTGCGATTCGCGGATAAGCTCATCGGTGAGCGCCCGGTAAATCCGGGTGGCGTCGTGGGATCCTTCCCCTGTCCGGTGGTCGAGTTCGGAGCCGGACAACTCGAGTACCATCCGGCCAAAATCGGGTAGTGGCTTCAGAGCCTCCATCACCGGTTCCAACGGCGGACTCAACTCCCGCTCGTAGCAGCGCCCCGCGAACGCCCGCACGTTGCGAGAACGCGCATGCCCCAGAAACTCCTCCACGAGCCGCGTCTTACCCACCCCCGCTTCGCCATCTACCGCAACGGCGACCCCTTCACCGTCCATCGCCTCCCTAAGTCGCTCGGCGAGCAGCGCGTACTCCCTGTCGCGGCCCACGAAGTGCGTGCGGCCTAAAGAGTAAGGAAAGCGCAGAGGCCGGCGTGGTCTAGGGTAGCGCCGTCTCTCGTCCACCCCGGGCACGTTGCGGGTCTCTATCTGCTCCTTGAGCCGGGTTAGCTGCGGCGAGGGGACGGCGTTCAACTGCTCTTCCAACGCCCTGGCGTACTTCCGGTACGCGCTCAGAGCAAGCCCCTGCTCCCCGGAGCAGTAGCGGTAGAGCATCAGCCGGCGCTGTAGTTCCTCGCTATATTCCTCGATTGCCAACGCGTCTTCGCAGGCCTCTATGGCCTCCGTGTAGCGTCCCTTCTGGGCGAGGCACTCCGACAGATCGGAAAGAACGGAGAGGTGCCGCCCGTGCCACTCCTGCCTGGCTTCCATCGCCCAGTCTTCGTAGGGGTCTTCGGCCAGGAACTCACCCTGCCTGAGATTGAGGGCCACCCGGCACTCGCTTATGGCTTCGTCGAGCTTACCTGCTTTCCAGGCCGCTTCGGCTCTCTTCTGGTGCTCCTCGAACTGCCAGACGTCAAAGTCGCAGCCCGACCCCCGATCGAACAGATAGCCGGGGCGCTTGCTGAGGATATAGCGAGAGTCGGAGCCACGTCTGAGTTCCGGTTCCAGCGCCCGGCGCAGGAGGCTGACCGTTACCCGCAGGCTCCGTTCCGCGCTCTCCGCGGGCACGCCGGGCCACAGGGCATCGAGGATCTCGTCTCGCGGGAAGGCGCGTCCGGGCCGCGTGAGCAGGAGCTTCAGGAGCGAACGCGGTTTCTGCCCGCTCCACTCTTTGGGTCCAATGGGAACCTCTCCGCGCCAGACCCGGAACTCTCCGAAAAGCTTAATCTTCAGCCGGGCCATCTTCACCGCCCCGGAGTACAAAACCTTCGACTATGTAAGTCTAGCAACAAAACAGGGATGCCGGTATGTCCGGTCACGATACCAGCCCATAACAAAAGTTTAACAACCGGCCGCTAGTCTCCTGCTCAGAAGCCAAACCGCGAGCGAAAGAGGTCGGCAAATGACTATCGAAGCCCCGAGGTTCGACCCGGTCAAGTACAAGGAGACGACCCGTGAGCAGTGGCAGGAGGCCGCCGAGGCCTGGCACCGCTGGGGACCCACTCTCGAAGAGTGGTTGGGCCAGGCGACGGAGATAATGCTGGACATGGCCGGCGTCGGCTCTGGCAGCCGCGTGCTCGACGTGGCGGCGGGAGCGGGAGGACAGACTATCGCGGCGGCCCGGCGCGCAGGGCCGGATGGCTACGTGCTCGCCACGGACATCTCCTCCAACATTCTCGAGTTCGCTGCAGAGTCTGCTCGCCAGGCCGGCCTGGCGAACGTCGAGACGCGCGTGATGGACGGCGAGGGTCTGGAAGAGCTCGAGGAGGGATCTTTCGACGCAGTGATCTCCCGGGTCGGTCTGATCTACTTCCCCAACCAACAAAAGGCGCTGGCAGGGATGCGCCGCGCACTCAAGCCCGGCGGGAAGATAGCAGCCGTCGTCTACTCGACGCCCGAGAACAACAAGTTTTTCTCTATTCCTATCTCGATCATCCGTCAGCGGGCGCAATTGCCACCCCCGCTGCCCGGCCAGCCGGGTCCCTTCAGCCTTGGCAATCCGGGAGTCCTGGAGGAGGCGTTCAGGAGCGCCGGTCTGAGAGATGGGCACAGTCAGGCTCTCTCCGCGCCGCTGCGCGTTCCCACGGCCGCCGAGTGCGTCCGTTTCGAGCGAGAGTCGTTCGGCGCGCTCCACCAGATGCTCTCCGGGTTGGACGACGCGCAGAGAGCCGCAGCCTGGTCGGAGATCGAGCGAAAACTGGAGAGCTTCGAGGGTCCGGACGGGTTCGAGGGACCGTGCGAGCTCGTCATCGGTAGTGGGGCTAAGTAGAGAAGGACGGTCGGGGCTGAACTTCCCGAAGTTCAGCCCCATCATAACCAGTTTGCAAAAGGAACGGGACCATGATGTCGTCCACAGTGGAAACAAGCGCACCGGAGAGGCTCTTCGACCTTCCGCCGGAGCCATCCTTGCAGGAAGCCGTCGCCGTGCTGGCCCGACTAGCAAGGGATCTCACCTTTATGGATGCGCGTATTCTTCCCCTTTTCGAGGAAGCGAGAGGGGCCGAGGACTGGTACGTGGTCCATCGCTACGACGCGGTGAATGGTTCGTACTCTCTGCAGATCTTCATCTGGCCTCCAGGGACTAAGACCAGGATCCACGATCACTCCTCCTGGGGGGCCTTCTGCTGTATGGTCGGGTCCGTGTTGGAGGAGCGTTACGCGCGCATCGATGACGGGGCCAGATCCGACTTCGCCCGCTTGGGTAAGCTCTGGCGGCGGGTGTGGGGAAGAGGGGACGGAGTTTCGACCCTTCTACCTTACGAGGGTGGTATCCACCGGATAGAAAACCCCGGCGAGAGTACGGCGATCTCGGTGCATCTCTACGGCCCTCAGACTGAGCAGCTGGACGGCAGAGACTATGATCCCTCCCGCGATTACGTCTGCGATCGTAGGGAGCTCCGATGAAGATACAAGAGGTGATCTTGTGGCCAGACTCACCGGGTCTTTACCACCTCCTTCCGTGACAACCTCTCTCGGGCAGTCAGCCCTCCATCTTCCTGTCCGCTCCGCGACCCGCGCGAGCCAGGCTGGACATGTCTTTCATCGTAGGCTACTGTTTCCGTCGTGTGGCCGAGGAGAAAAGGAGACTTGCGCCGCCACAATGAAGCGCATTCTATAGTTTCAGCCATAACCTTCCTGTTTGTACTGGGACTCTCTTTGCTGGTGTCTCCATACGAGAGTGTCCAGGCGGCGATCCAATCACTCATCTGGCCAGAGACTTCATCCCAGGCCGAGGCGGCCGAGCTCGAAGAGGCGTCTGCCGATATTCCGATCCACCCTCTCATCTGGTCAGAGACGCCATTCCAGGCTGAGGCGGCCGAGCTCGAAGAGGTGCCTGCCGACAGCAACAAGGACTCCGACGGTAGCGAGACGGCAGAGGAAGAGCCCGAAACGTTAACATCGTCGTCTCTGCAAACTTCGGCCGAGAGCTGCAACGATATGAGAGTGCTCGTCGACAGATCTCACCCCCTGCCTCCGGGCTACGCGCCGGAAGACCTGGTCGCGCTGCAAAGCTACAAAGTTCTAGTGCTCGGCAGCAGCGAGATGAGTCTCCGGCGCGAGGCCACCGGTCAGCTCAAGGGCCTCGTATCGGCTGCTGCGGCCGACGGTGAAGAGCTGGTTGTGGCCTCTGCCTACCGATCCTACGCGGACCAGGAGGGACTATTCGGCAAGTTGAAGAGCGTCTACGGTCTGGAGGCAGACCGGACGAGCGCGCTTCCCGGACACAGCCAGCACCAGCTCGGCACTGCCGTGGACTTCACGAACGCAAAGGTAAACTACCAGGTGTGGGAGCCTTTCGGTTACACAACCGCTGCTCAATGGCTGTCTAGCCACGCTCACGAGTACGGCTTTATCCTCGCCTACCCAAGCGGTCATGAGGCCGATACTGGCTACGAGTGGGAGCCCTGGCACTACCGCTACGTGGGGACGGAGAATGCCAAACGTCTAGTCGAGAGAGGCATGATCTTGCAAGAGTTTCTAGCCAGCGAAGGGGTTCTGCCCAGTTGCTGAGAGCCACTACGCGTCTGTAGACCTATACGATACTGCCTGTATGCGCCTCTATGTCTTAGCCGGAAACCACGATCTCCTCGTACTCTTTTCTCCACCTCAACAGCACGCTCTCTGAGAGGTTGTACTCGCGACAGATCTGGGCGGGATACTTCTCGCCGGTTGCGACCTGCCGGCAGCACTGGAGCTTGAACTCTCTGGTGTGGTTTCTTCTCGAAGTACTTCGCAATCTCTCCTCCTTGATCCGGGTGTAACTCTACATCCGATCTCTCTGGAGACGCTGACCTACGGAGTTGTCCGGTCGAATGGGTTCACCTAACTCTCGTTTGAACCTTACCGTGTCTGGTGCGCTAGCGGAGTAGAGTTCGTTGGCGTCTTGGCGGACCGGGGATGGTTTTTCTTTGAATGCCGTTTCGATGGCTACCTGAGTATTGCCCCCCGGTCCTCCCAAGGATGTCCTCTAAGACCGCCGATCAGGATCAGCGGAAAAATCGCTACGTAAGGTTCAGCAGGCTTGAGGGTATCCGCAGGGCAGCGAAAGGCCGAGAAGCGAAGCGTATGCGGCCACGAGAGGTGGGGTGATGAAACACTGGATAGGGTTTGACGTTGGCAAGAGGTTTCACTGGCTGTGTGTGCTCGACGAGGAGGGACTGGTGCTCCTCTCAAGGCGCGTTGATGCAACGGAGGAGCGGCTGGAAGCGGCATGCTCGGAGATCGCCGCTCTGGGAAACGCTGAGGACCGTATGATCGGGATAGACTTGGTGGGCGGGACGGACACCCTTCTAGAAACGATCCTGCTCGAGCGCGGCGAACGGGTACGCTACATCCCTGGAACAGCAGTGAATAAGGTTCGTGACGCCTACAGCGGCGGCGAGCACAAGAGCGATCCCAAAGACGCCTTCGTCATCGCCGACCAGCTCAGGTTGAGGTGGAGGTCGCTACGAGAGGTCCGCGTCCGGGAAGAGAACGCTCTCGAGCTCAAGACACTGGTCAGCTACCGTAAGGATCTGGTTCAGGATCAGCGCCGGCGCGTATGCCGTCTGAGAGAGCTGCTTTCTCAGGTATTCCCCGGCCTCGAAGCTGCGCTGCCAGACCTTGCTGAGAAGGGTGCTCTGCTTACGGTCGCGAAGGTTGCTCGACCTTCCGATGCCCGTAAGCTGGGCAAATCACGCCTCACCCGGTGGCTGAAAAGCAGAGGATCTCGCAAGTCCGAAGCATTGGCTGAGAGGGCTCTCGTGGCCGCCAAAGCCCAACACCGCGAGTTGCCCGCCGCTAGGGTCAAGGCCGCTCTGGTCTCCGAGATCGCCTGGGAGATCATAAGGACCAAGGAACGGATAGCTGAGCTTGAGAGGCGGCTTGAGGAGTTGGTGGAAACCGATCCCAAAGGGGAAATCGTAAGGAGCATGCCGGGCATGGGCTTGGTTCTGACGGCTGAGTTCCTGGCAGAGGTGGACGAGATCGGCCGCTATGGATCACCCGATCGCTTTGCCGCAGCGGCAGGTATTGCGCCCGTGCTCAGGGCCTCAGGCAGCCTCTCTTACCAGCGAAGAGCGAAGAAGGGCAACCGGGCGCTAAAAAGGGTGTTCTACCAGTCAGCGTACTGCGCGATCGGCCATCACCAGAAGAGCAGAGATTACTACCGGCGAAAGCGGGCCGAGGGCAAAGCGCATCACCAAGCGGTAATAGCGCTCGCACGGCGTAGAGTGAACGTCTTGTGGGCGATGCTGAGGGATGGAGCAACATACCAGGAGGCGCCTCTGGCTGCTTGACAACATCATCAGGATACTCAGGCGGATAGTGTGGTGTTGGTCCTGGCACTCGGCTCCCCTTCCGAGGACTCATTGCCTCCAACTTTAGAGTGTCTGTCTTACCGGGGGAAGCCCAGAACCTCAGTGTTAGCTTGGAGATGCTTAGTCGCCTCTCCCGGCGCGGCGCTTCTTGTGGCGGCGGCGGCGGAGGATGTAGAACGTAACGAAGAGGACGACGAGGGCGACGAAGCCGTAGCCAACGTCGCGGGCGACGGCGAGGAGCTCGTTCCAGTACTCGCCGAAGATGTAGCCGAGGGTGCCGGAGACTAAGGCCCAGGTGATGGTGGCGGCGAGGCTGTAAGGGAGGAAACGGTAGTACTTCATTCGGCTGACCCCGGCGAAGAGGGGGGTCATGCTGCGCAGGCCCGGCCCGAAGCGGCCGACGAAGACCGTCTTGCGGCCGTGCTCCTCGAAGTACCGCTCGACCTTGCCGAGGCTCTGGGCGTCGAGGAGGAAGGAGAGGAGGCGTATCTTGGTGATCCGGTTCAAGAGCGGCCGGCCACCGTAGCGCCCGATCCAGTAGACTGTATTGTCCGAGAAGGTCGCCCCGAGGAACCCCATGAGCATGACGAGAGGCAGGGTTGCCTGACCGTCGTTGGCGAAGAAGCCACCAGCGAACATCACTACGTCGCCCGAGGCGGGCAGGCCGAAGTTATCCAGCGCCGCGCCAAGGAAGATCACCAGATAACCGTGGGTGAAGAGCAGGCCGGTGACGAACTCTAGCAAACCCTGGGGCGAGTCCGGCACGGAGCGGATGAGGTCCAAGATGCCGTCCATTACAGGGATGCGTTATATCACGGGAGGCGCCGAAAACACGGTCCCCCGTTGACGCGCCGGGTGGAGGCGGCTATGCTGCCTACGAGTTGTGATGGGCGAAGGGACACAGGAAGCCGGTGAGAGACCGGCACGGTCCCGCCACTGTAACCGGGGAGCGAGCCCCAGCTAGTAGAGCCACCGCTGTGGGCGGGAAGGCCGGGGGTGAGCGTAGAGCCGGGAGTCAGGAGACTGGTCTTCGCCCGCAGACCCGGATCGGGGCGAGGACCCCGGAGGAGGTAATCATTGAATAGTACCCTCGGTAGAGCACCCCTCTACCTTCCCCTGGCGGTAGCGTTGGCCTTGCTGGCCCTCTTCGCCGTGCTCTTCGACAACGGCGCGCTGCTCGCGCCCTTCTTCGGGGATGCCTCCTACGCCGCGAACTACCTGCACGAGCTCTTCCACGACGGCCGGCACCTGCTCGCCGCCCCCTGTCACTAGACCGCCTTTGACCGCGATGACCTCCGGGCCGCCGACGATGGCCCCATCCATAAAAACGTGTGCGAGACCCGGCACCCCGCTCTGCGGGGAGGCTGCTTGACGCTCGTCTACCTGCGCCGGGGGATACTCGCCGGACTTCTGGCCGGTCTCCTCGCCGGACTCTTCGGCTTCGCGTTCGGGGAGCCGGTGCTGGACGAGGCGGTCGCGCTGGAGGAGGGCTCGCACGCCGGCGGGGAGCACACCGAGGAGGTGTTCGGCCGCGGGCAGCAGAAGGCGGGGCTCTTCCTGGCGATGGGACTCTACGGGGCCGCCGTCGGCTGCGTCTTCGGGCTCCTCTCCGCGTACTTCCGCGGCAGGGTCTCGGCGCGGAGCGAATGGGTACGCAGCATGGGTCTTGCGGCCGCAATCTTCGCGGGCGCGGTCCTCTCGCCGTTTCTAAAGTACCCGCCAAACCCGCCCGGCGTCGGGACGGACCCGGAGACACTCGCGGCCCGCACCGCCGCCTACCTGGCGATGGTGGCACTCTCCCTGCTCGCCCTGTTCTTCGCCTGGCGGCTCGCCCGGCAGTTGGAGGGCTTCGCCGCGTACGCGCGGCATCTCCTCGTCGGGGCGTTCGTGCTCGTGGCGTGGGCACTGTTATCAGCTGTGTTGCCCGACGCCGGTTCAGCGGGGGACGCGCCGGCCGGGCTGGTGTGGAGCTTCAGGCTCTCTTCTTTGGGGACCCAGGCCGTTTTGTGGGTCGTTATCGGCTGCGTCTTCGGAGTGTTGGGCGAGAGGGCGGAGGCCCGGGAGGGTCGCGGCGTCTCGAACCTGGCGGCGGAGGGCGGGTCTCGATGAGGGGAGCGTTGCTCGTTGCCGGTACTCACTCTGATGCCGGGAAGAGCGTGGTCGTGGCCGGAATATGTCGCTGGCTCGCGCGCGAGGGGGTAAAGGTCGCGCCGTTCAAGGCGCAGAACATGGCGCTCAACTCGTTCGTTACGCTCGAGGGCGCGGAGATCGGGCGGGCACAAGCGGCTCAGGCCGCCGCCGCCTGTATCGAGCCCGAGGCCGCGATGAACCCGGTCCTGCTAAAGCCATCGGCGGGGGGGAGGACGCAGGTGATCTTGCGTGGCAAGCCTTACTCCTCCGCGAGCGCCGCGAGCTACCAGGGGATGAAGAGGGAGCTTCTGCCGGTGGTCCTGGAGTCGCTCGAAGACCTGCGGAGACGCTTCGAGGTCGTCGTCTGCGAGGGGGCGGGGAGTCCGGCGGAGATCAACCTGAGAGAGAACGATATCGCGAACATGGGCCTCGCCCGCGCAGCAAGCCTGCCTGTGGTCGTGGTCGGGGACATAGACCGGGGCGGCCTCTTCGCCTCCCTCTACGGGACGCTCGCGCTCTTGTCGGCGGAGGACCAGGCGCTTGTCGGGGGCTTCCTGGTTAACAAGTTTCGGGGGGACGCGACCGTCCTGGCACCGGGGCTGGAGCAGATGAGTGGTGTCACGGGCCGGCCCTTCTTTGGGACGCTTCCCTACGTACGGGGGCTTGGGATCGACGGGGAGGACTCGCTCGCCCTCGACGCGCCGAGGGACGTGTCGCCGCCGCTGGGTAGGGATAGCTTGCGGGTCGCGGTCGTACGTCTCGGCAGGATCAGCAACTTCACCGACCTCGACGCCCTGATCCACGAGCCTGGCGTGGCGGTCCGTTTTACCGAATCCTACGAGGAGATACTCGCCGCTGACCTAACGGTTCTTCCGGGCACCAAGGCCACCGTCGAGGACCTGAAGACGGTACGAACCCGCGGCCTCGACCGCGCCCTGATCGAGCGCGACAAGCGCGGCCTGCCTACCCTCGGGATCTGCGGCGGCTACCAGATGCTCGGCGGGCGCATCGAGGACGGCGTGGAGAGCGACGAGGGGGAGGCATTGGGGCTCGGCCTCCTGCCAGTGGAGACGGTCTTCGGGGAGGAGAAGATACTCGCACGCCCGGAGGGTCGGGCCTCCCTCTTCGGGGGCGTCCCGGTCTCTGGGTATGAGATCCGTCACGGCCGGGTTCACCGCTCCGGCGGTGAGCCGCTCTTCGTCAAGGACGGCGGCGATGAGGGATGCCGGGTCGGGGCGACCCTCGGCACCTCCTGGCACGGCGTCTTCGAGTCCGACGGCTTCAGGCGCGCGTTCCTGCGGTGGGTCGCCGAGGAGCGCGGCCTCGACTGGACGGCGGGAGACGAGCCGTTCGCGGCCCGCCGGGAGGCCCAGTTCGAGAGGCTCGGGGACCTTGTAGCGGAGAACGTCGATCGGGAGGCCCTCTTGCGGCTCGTGGAGAGCGGGGCTCCGTCAGGACTGCCGTTCCTGCCGCCCGGCACGGTCGACCTTCAACTGAGGACCGGGGCGTTGGTCGGCCAGGGCTCGGAGGGCTAGGGGTGGGCGCGAGGGACGAGGAGCGGAGAGCCTTGATCGACCGTATGCTCGGAGCCAGGAACGAAAGGGAGATAGAGGTGGCGGAGGAGGTAGCGGACGAGTGGTTGAAGGATAATCCCGGCGACATACGGGTCATAGCGGCCCACGAACGCCTCGACGAGAGGGGTGAAAGGGTGCGGGACCCGGAACGGAAGATCAACCGGGTGACCCTTGCCGTGTTCGTCGCCGTCTTCTCCTCGGTGGCGTTGGTGGCGGACACGCTGACCGGTAACCCTTACGCGGCGTTGGCGGCGGGATTTCTGGTCACCTTGCCGGTAACCGAACTCGTCTGGGAGATGCTCTACGAGCGCTCCGGCGACGGGCCAGGACCAAGAGACGGAGAGGGGTAGAGAGGCTTGTTGCTTTTCCTGACCACCGCGGATACCGAGATCCTGGCCGCCGCGAAGGCCGCCGAGGATCTCCCCGAAGGCTTCCCCGAGGTGCGCTGCGCGAACCCGGCGAAGCTCGAAGAGCCCCGCACCTTCTTCGAGGAGGAGTTGCCGGAGGCGCGGGCCGTAATAGTACGTCTCCTTGGGGGACGGCGCGCGTGGCCTGAGGGCTTCGAGGAGCTGCGGCGGCGATGCGAGAGGCTGGGTATCCCCCTGCTCGCTCTGGGCGGGGAGGCCGAGCCCGACGCAGAGCTGGCCGCTCTCTCGACCGCGCCCTCGGGCACGATGGCCGAGGCGTTCGAGTACCTGCGGCACGGCGGGGTGCGCAACACACAGAACCTCTTCCGCTTCGTCGCTGACACGCTTCTCGTCGAGGGCTACGGCTTCGAGCCGCCGCGTAACACCCCGGAGCTCGGTGTCTACCACCCGGGGCTGCCGGAGGGCTCCTCACTCGACGACCTGCTCGGGTTGCACGATGCGGGGAGGCCGACGGTAGGCGTGGTCTTCTACCGCGCCCACTGGATGAGCGGCAACACCGCCTTCGTAGACGACCTCGTGGAGGCCCTCGAAGAAGCCGGGACGAACGCTATCCCCATCTACTGCTACTCGCTCCGAGCGGACGAGACGGGCGAGGTCCTCGCGCTCTCGATGCTAAGAGGACGGGTTGACTCGCTCATAACCACGGTGCTCGCCAGCGGGGGCTCCAACGCAGGCGACGCGCGGGAGGCCGCGAGCCGGGCCGGCTCGCCCGAGGGGTGGCTGGAGTGGGAGGTCCCGGCGCTCGAAGGGTTGGGAGTACCGGTCGTACAGGGGATCTGCACGACCTCCTCGCGCGAGGCATGGCTCTCTTCCGACGCCGGCCTCTCGCCGCTCGACACCGCCTGGCAGGTTGCGATCCCCGAGTTCGACGGTCGCATAATCGGCGTCCCGTTCTCCTTCAAAGAACGTACAACCAACGGCTCGACCGTCGGAGCGTCGCTAACCCTGTACAGGGCCGACCCCGAGCGTACCCACCGTCTCGCCGGGCTCGCGGCTCGCTTCGCTCGCCTCGGCCGTATTCCGAACGCAGACAAGAAGGTCGCCGTACTGCTCTCCAACTACCCGACCAAGCACTCGCGCGTTGGCAACGCCGTCGGCCTCGACACCCCGGCTAGCGCCATCAGGCTGCTCGACGCGCTGAAGGAGGCGGGCTATCAGGTGGACGGCGCACCGGAGGAGGGGGACGCCCTGATCCACACGCTCATCAACGCCGGGGGGCACGACCTGGAGTTCCTGACCGAGGAGCAGCTACGGGGAGCCACCGGGCGCCTCGACACGAAGCACTACGCGGAGTGGTTCGACCGGCTACCGGAGGGGTTGCGGGCGGACATGGAGAAGCACTGGGGGCCGCCGCCGGGGGATCTTTATTTGGAGGACGGGGAATTCGTCGTCTCGGGGCTGTCCTTCGGGAACGTCTTCGTAGGCATCCAGCCGCCGCGGGGGTTCGGGGAGAATCCGATCGCGATCTACCACGACCCGGACCTCCCGCCGACCCACCACTACCTCGCCGCCTACTGGTGGCTCATAGAGGAGTTTGGCACGGACGCTATCGTCCACCTCGGCAAGCACGGGACGCTTGAGTGGCTCCCTGGCAAGTCCCTGGGGCTCTCCCCCTCCTGCGCCCCGGACGCGGTTCTGCGGGACGTCCCGCTCTTCTATCCGTTCGTCGTCAACGACCCCGGGGAGGGAACACAGGCCAAGAGGAGGGCACACGCGACGGTAGTGGACCACCTCATCCCGCCGATGACCCGAGCCGAGACCTACGACGACCTCGCTCGCCTGGAGCAGCTCCTCGACGAGTACTACCAGGTCGAGACCCTGGACCCGTCGAAGCTACCCGCGATCCGGGTGCGGATATGGGAGACCCTGCGCGACGCCGAGTTGCACCGGGACCTCGGGGTGGAGGAGCAGCCCGAGGAGTTCGGCGACTTCCTAAACCACGTCGACGGCTACCTCTGCGAGATTAAGGACCTGCCCATAAGGGGCGGTCTGCACATTCTAGGCCAGCCCCCGGAGGGCGAGCCCCTGCGCCATCTCGTCGCCGCCATCCTGCGCCTTGGGGCCGGGGAGGTCCCCGGACTGCGCCGCGCCGTCGGGGCCGCCTACGGCCTCGACGAGAAGTTCCTCGCCGAGAACGGCGGCGCACGCGCCGAAGCCCCCGAGAAGCTCGCCGAACGTTTCCCCGGCGTCGTCGCAACCGCCTCGGACCTCTTGGATCGGCTGGAGGAGGCGACGCAGGCCCTGCTTCTCGCGATGGAGGAGCATGGTTGGGACGGATCGGCGGCCGGAGAGGTCTGTGAAGGTACCCTGGGCGTCGCGGACGAAGGGGTGGCGCGGTCGCTCCGCTTCGCGGCCGGGGAGGTAGTGCCGCGCCTGATGCGGACGCCGGATGAGATGGGGAACCTCCTCTCCGGTCTCGAAGGCGGGTACGTGC
>CADCVG010000055.1 GCA_902806075.1 uncultured Rubrobacteraceae bacterium | reverse complement strand
GTGGTTGAAGGCGCCAACGAGCTTTATGTGCCTGCTCAGGAGCATCCCGTTCCCGAAGACGTCGCCGGACATGTCCCCGATCCCGACCACGGTAAAGTCCTCGCTCTGGGTATCGAGACCGAGAGCGTGAAAGTGACGCTTGACCGACTCCCACGCGCCGCGCGCGGTGATCCCCATCCGCTTGTGATCGTAGCCTGCGGACCCGCCGGAGGCGAAGGCGTCGCCGAGCCAGAAGCCGTACTCAGTCGAGATGCCGTTGGCGATATCCGAGAAGGTCGCGGTCCCCTTGTCCGCCGCCACGACGAGGTACGGATCGTCATCGTCGTAGCGCACGACGTCCGGGGGCGGGACGATGCCGCCTTCGGCGATGTTGTCGGTCAGGTCTAGCATGCCGTGGATCAGGGTCTCGTAGCAGGCCACGACCTCCCGCATCAATGCCTCGCGTCCCCCGTTCGTGGGCGGCTGCTTGACCACGAAACCGCCCTTCGCGCCGACGGGGACGATCACGGCGTTCTTGACCATCTGGGCCTTCATAAGCCCAAGTACCTCGGTGCGGAAGTCCTCCCGGCGGTCGGACCAGCGAATGCCGCCACGCGCGACCTTGCCACCCCGCAGATGTACCCCTTCAGTCCGGGGTGAGTACACGAAGATCTCGAACATCGGGCGCGGCAGCGGCAACTCGAGAATGCGCGCGGAGTCGAACTTGAACGAGAGGTAGGGCTTCGGTGCACCGTCCGGCCCCGTCTGGTAGTAGTTCGTCCGCAGCGTCGCCAGAGTGACGTCCAGGAGGCTCCTCAAGATGCGGTCCTCGTCCAGGCTCGTCACCTCGTCGAGGGCTGTCTCGATCTCCGAGGTCAACCGCTCCGTTTCCCCTTCGGTCTCGCCTTCGCGGGACGGGTCGAAGCGGGCCTCGAAGAGTTCTACGAGGAGGCGGGCTATCTGTGGGTTGTTCGCCAGGCTCTCCTCTATGTAGTTCTGGCTGAAGGTGATCTCGGTCTGGCGCAGGTACCTGGCGTAGGCCCGCAGGACGGAGACCTGGCGCCAGGTGAGCCGGGACCGCAGGACCAGGCGGTTGAAGCCATCGTTCTCTATGGCGCCGCTCCACGCCTTGGCGAAGGTGTCTTGAAAGATCTCCCGGATCTCCCCGGTCTGGAGCTGGCCCTGCGACTCGTAGGTCAGGCCGAAGTCGTTGATCCAGACCGGCGGCGAGCCTGCGGGCTCCACCTTGTACGGGCGCTGGTCGGCCACCTCAACGCCCATATCTTCGAGTAACGGCAGGACCCTGGACAAGGAGATCTGGCCCGCCGCCCGGTACAGCCTGAACCGCAGGAAGTCCTCGGGCGCCTCCAGCGGGTGGTAGAGGCTCATACCAAGGTCCTCGCCCCCGGCCACCCCCTCGATCCTCTCTATGTCCGTTACGGCGGTGCGGGCGAGGTAATCGTCGCGGTAGCCTGGGGGGAACGCCTCGCCGTAGCGGTGGAAGAGCTCCACCCCACTCTCCTCCCCGCACCGCTCGATCAGGGCGTCGTAAAGACCGTCCTTCCACGAGCGGGTCGCCTCGACCAGGCGCGCCTCGATCTCCTCCACGTCATACTCTGGGACGCCGTCCGGCGGGGTGTAGATGGTGAAGTGAAGCCGTGCGAGCACCGACTCGGAGAGCCGGACGTCGAACTCCGCACCCTCACCGCCGAGCGCACCCTGCAGGATCTCCCGCATGCGCTGCCGTATCTCGGTGTTGTAGCGGTCACGCGGCACGTACACCAGGCAGGAGAAGAAACGCTCGTAGGTATCGCGCCGCACGAAGAGCCTGACCCGCTGGCGCTCTTGCAGATGCAGTATCCCCATCGCGGTCTCGAACAACTCGTCCTGCGAGATCTGGAACATCTCGTCGCGCGGGTAGGTCTCCAGGATCTCGGCCAGGTCCTTCTCGTTGTGGCTCCCCGCTGGAAACCCCGCCCGCTCCAGCACGCTCCTGACCTTGCGCCGGACGAGCGGTATCTCGAACACGCTCGCGCTGTACGCCGAGAAGGTGTACAGACCGAGGAAGCGCCGCTCGCCGACGACCTCACCCGAGGAGTCGAACCGCTTGACCCCCACGTAGTCCAGGTAGGAAGGCCGGTGAACGGTGGCGCGCGTGTTGGCCTTGGTGAGGTTCAGGAGGTTCGGCGCGCGGGCGAGCCTGCGCACCCCGGCCGGCAGCCTGGCGAAGCTCTGCGAGACCGGCTCCGGACTATCCTCCCTCAAGATGCCGAAGCCACTCCCCGGTACGGAGCGCAGGTGATCCTCCCCATTCTGCGTCAGCAGGTCGTACTCGCGGTAGCCGAGGAAGGTAAAGTTGTCGTCAACGATCCAGCCCAGGAACGCCCTCGCCTCGTCGAGCTCACCCTCCTCGACCGGCGGCACCTCCTCCCCGGACCCGGCGGCGATACTTTGGGCCTTCTCGCGCATCTCTTGCCAGTCCTCGACGGCCACGCGCACGTCCCTCAAGACCCGCTCTAGACAGTCGTGAAGCTCCTCCAATACCTCTGGCTCCGTCTGCCGGTCCACCTCGACGTGGATGACGGACTCGAGAGTAGCACCGTCCGCGTCCGAGCCGGGGGGCAGGACCTCGACGAGGCCCCCTTCGTCGTCGCGCCGCACCTTCATCAACGCGTGAACCATCAGGTGTACGGCGTAGCCGCGGCGGTTGATCTCCATCCTCGTCGAGTCTACGAGGAACGGCATATCGTCGTTGACCATCTCTACTACCGTGTGGGTAGACTGCCAGCCGTGCTCCTCGAACCGCGGGTTGTACACCCGAACCTTCGCCGTCCCCGGCCTCCGCTCGCGGCCGAAGTTAAGATGCGCCAGAGCCGCCCCATACAGGTCCACATCGCTACGAGAGGCCAGGTCCTCCCTCGGAACCCAGCCGTAGTACTGGCGCACGAACTCCTCGACCAACCGTGCCCGATCCTCGGGCAACTGCTCCCACACCCGAGCAACGACCTTCTCGAGCAACTCGTCCTTTACAAGCATGAATATGAACCTCCGTATGTAGTGCTACCGGCACGGCTGCGCCTCTACCGTCCCCAACAGACAGTGTGCTACGCCCGGAAGCCTCGCGCCACCCATCAATGCAGAAGCACCGAGAGATCCGGCAGGGATAAGCCGGGATCGGCGCCCACACGACCGACGGTACGCTCGCCCGTATCTTATGCCTTTTCGCTGCAATACGTACAAAAATGCGCCTCCTAGCATATACGATAGTACGCATGGGGTGTATAGTACGCGGAGACGTGAAAGGAGTTGCTCTTGCAAGAGAAGAGTACGAATATGCAAGCATGCCCGGACGTAGAGATCGGTCGGGAGAGCGAAGACATGTGCCTTCTGGCGCGGTTCTTCAACGGGTTCGCAAACTCGACGCGGCTCTCCATCCTGTTGCTGCTCGCGCGCCGGGGCGAGACGAAGGTGGGTGAGTTGGTGAGCGAGTTGGGCGTGCCGCAACCGCGAGTCTCCGACCACCTGCGCTGCCTGGCCTGGTGCGGCTACGTAAAGGTCCGGCGCGAGGGCCGCAACGCCTACTACTCCCTGGCCGACGATAGAGTGCTCGAGATGTTGAGCCTGTGTGAGGCGATGCTCCAGGATAATATTGAGCACATCGAGGCGTACGAGGCCATGAAGAACTGACAGCGTGTCTCGAAGATAGAGTTACTCTACTTCGAGGGTTGTCCGGGATTCGAAGAGGTGCTCGATATCCTCGAGAAGACGGTCGAGGAAGAAGGGCTCGCGGCACCGGGGTCGAGGCGGTAAAGCTCGACTCCGGTCACCGCCCGGACTTCCCCGGCAGCCCCACCATCCTCGTCGACGGCGAGGGCCTCTTCCCACCCGAAGAACGCCGGGATCCCGCGCGCCCGGAACTACAGGGTCTACCAGACCTCCGAAGGCCTGAAGAACTACCCGACCGTGGGGCTCGTGGGCGAGGCGCTGGCGGAGAGGTCGTTACTGGCGCGCGGGGAGGACCGCTAGCCGACGTTCAGCCCGCGGCTCCGAAGCTCTCCCGCGCTTCGATCCTCTCCACCCACGCGGCGACGTTCGGGTAGTCCGCGAGCGAGACCTCGCCCCTCTCCGCAAGCTCGTGCAGCCTGACGAAGTTGCCGGCATAGGCTACATCGGCCAGAGAGAACCCGTTCACCAGATACTCGCGTCCCTCCAGGCGCTTCTCCAGCGCGGCGAGCGAAACCTTCAGGTTCTCTAAAGCCTCCGAAACCCTCTCCTCCGAGAAGCCACGCTCACGGCCGACACTCGCGGCGAAGACGGCCGGGAAGAAATCGTCGTCCGCGGAGGCCATCCAGATCCGGGCGTAGGCCCTCTCCTTCGGGTCCTCGGGCAAGAGCCTGGGCGACTCGAACACCTCGTCGAGGTACTGGTTGACGACGTTCGACTCGTAGAGGGAGTCGCCGTCCACAACGACCACCGGCACCTTGCCTGTGGGGCTAACGCGCAAGAACTCCTCGGACTTGTTCGCGAGGTCCACCTCACGGGTCTCGAAACTTACACCTTTTTCGTGCAGGACCATCCTGGTCCGCCGGGCGTAAGGTCATCTCCCTAGATTGTACAGTTTGAGCTCCACGGCCACCTCCACTTCATATACGATGCTTTCAACGCCCGATGGTAGCACGGGTAGACAGCTCTCAGCCCCCGGCTCCTCTCTCGCGGGCCGCCGCGAGCCTCTCCCGCCAACCCTCGCCCCAGCGCGCCCGCGCCGCCTCTTCGACCCGGCTCTCCTCCAGTCCACCGGAGACGAGCGCCTCCCCGTAACCGGCCAGGTAGCCGAGCCGCGCATCCCGGATGATGTAGGGTGCCACCCAAGCCGGCAGGTCCAGCCCCCACCACATCTCGACCATCTCCGCCGCCGGCCTGAACCGGGCCTCGCGGGCGTCCTCCCGCCCGAGCCCCTCCCCCGCCTCCCGGCAAATCTCGCGCAGTTCGTCGGGGGTGAAGCTTGCTTTCGGAGCGTGGCGGGCCAACTCTTCAGGGAGAGGGTATAAGCCGGGCATCAAGGATCATGGTAGCAGCTTCGGGCTGCCCGGCCTTCGAGTACACTAACTTCATGGAGCGGCCGGAGATCAGGAGGAGAGCCATGCGTATCAAGACGAGCACGACCATTACGCCTTCGGGTAAGGTGAAGGTCAGGACCACCACAAAGGCGGCGCCGATGCTGCCCGCGATGCGGACTTCGTCTACCTTCTCGTTGGTCCCCGGCGCACCTAAAAGGAGACGCCGGAAGAAGCGGTAGGACGGGCCGCCGCGCTCTACGCGCTGGTTTCCAGCTCTATCCCCGAGCCGACCGGGGGGCGGCCGAACTCCTCCCAGGCGCTACCGCCGCGCAGGAAGAGCTCGATCCACGCCGTCTCTCTACCCTCCACCGTCCAACCGCTGCTGCCGGGCGCGAAGGCCAGCTTCCCTTCTTCGACCTCGAAGCTGCCGTCGCTCACACGCGCTTCGACTTGAGCGTCCCCGATCCGGACCCGCGCAACCGAGCCGGACGGGGGGCCGTCTGTCCCGCTCCTGATGGTCGTCTTCAGGTTGCCATATCCGTCCACGTAGGCGACCCGGCTCGCGGGCACCTCGGGGACGTCGGAAGGCTTCAGCTCTTCGGCTAGAGAGCCAGGGCGGCCGGAGGCGATGTGCGCGGCGGCCCTGGGGAAGAGGTCACGCGAGCGGAACTGCGAGCCCTCCGCGCCGACGGAGGCCCAGCGCAACTCCTCGGCAGCGTCGCGCACGAACGAGAAGGCATACCCAGCGTTCACCCCTACGACGCGCACCCCCGTCGGCAGGAGCGCGAACGCGAGTTGCTCCCCCTCGTTCCCGGTCCGTGCCTCCTCGTCGTCCTCACGCGGCGCCACGTTGTGGTAGACGATCGTGCCGGGCGGCGCCTCGTTCAGCCCGAGCTGCGCCACGCAGAACCCGGCCGCGAGCGTGGAGAAGGGCGGCACGGGCGTCAGGACCGGCTCGGCGTCCGGCAGGTGTAGCTTTATGCGCTGGACGACCTCGGCGAACGCGAGGTCACCCTGGCCGTAGTCCGCGACTATGTGGACGAGCATGCCCGCCTATCTCCCCGCTCAAGCCCCATCCGAAACCGGCCTCCCGGAGAGCTTCACCCCTCGGGGTCCCGTGGCGGTTCGGAGCACAGGGTACGCAGGACCTTCGGCGTGAGGAGCCAGCGCAGGGAGGCGGAGCCGGGATCGGGGTAGCCTTCGAGCTGGAGGCGGACAATGCCGCCTTTCTTGATCTGTACGTTCGCGCTCTCCGCATCGCTGGTCAGGAGATATGAGACGAGCTCGTGCAACCCCGGCCGGTGTCCGACGACCGCCACCGACCCCACACCAGCGTGGTCCGCCAACGCGCCCACCACCTTGTGGGGCGGGTAGCCAGGCTCCAACTCCTCGCAAGGGACGGGAGCGGGCCAGCCCTGCCGCTCAAGAAGCTCCGCCGTTCGCCACGCCCGCGTGAAAGGGCTACTCAGGACCAGGTCCACCTCGGGCACGAGCCGCAGAATGCCCCTGGCGGCGCGCCGGAAACGCTCCTCGCCCTCGGCGGTGAGCGGGCGTTTAGAGTCATCCGGCCAGAGGTCCGCGTCCCGCTTGTGCGACACCGCGTGCCGTACTACGTAGAGTTCCACCCTGCCGCTACTTCTTCTTTTTCTTCTTGCCGGGCTTGACGTCCTCCATCTTGGCAGGCGAGGAGCGGCGCGCCTTCTTCATCTCCTTCTCGAAGCCCTTCCACGCCTTGCCGTCGGCGACGGCGCGGTAGGCTTCGGTCTCGCGGAGGTTCTTCCTCACCTCGGCGGCCTCCTGTAGATGACTCTGGGCGTAGAGGCCCATCACGAACGCCGCACGCGTCGGGAACCTGTGACCGCCTGTGGCGAGCTCGCGCAGCCGTTCGGTGGCGACGATGGCGTCCTGGTGCCTCCCCAGGTCGTCCTGGAGGGTCTTGAGTGGCTTGATCAAGCCGGTGGTCGTCTCCTCGCCGTAGACCGGCGTGAAGAACTCCAGGGCGTAGCGCAAGCGCTTCCCCTCCTTGCGAAGCTCGTGGAAGTCCTCGGGATCCGAGCCTTCGTCGATCCCATCGGCGAGCTTACTCCACTTGCGGTAGCGGCGGGAGAGGAGGTCGGGGCCCGCGGAGAGGACCGGCTCGTCCGCTTTAGAGCGCGGGTCCGGGCCGCCGCCGGGGGTGACCTCGCGGGTGGGACCCAGCTTCAGCATGGCCGCGAAAGAAGATTCCAGGCGCTCGTAGCGGGTCGAGTCGAGAGCCTCGATCAGACTCCCCCGCGCCTCCTCACGCTGCCTCTCCAGAGCCTTCCCGGTCCTCGAAAGCGCCTCAAGGCCCTCCTCATCGGCCCCTTCGGACCACTCCTCGATCTGCTCTAACTGCACGTCGAGGTCCCGTACGTCGCCTAGAGCGCCAGCGACCCACTTCAACTCGTCCCGAACCCAGCGTGCCCGTTCGGGCAGCGCATCTTGGAGGAGCTTGATCGCGGCACGCATCCGGCGCGTCGCTACCCGCATGTCGTGGACCTCCTCGGGGTCCTCGCCGAGGCGGGACCCGGCCTCGTGTGCCCGCATCGTCGCGAACTGCCGCCGCAATACCGCGAAGGCGAGCTCGCCCAAAGAGAGCGAGGCGTCTATGCGGGTCGGGCCGAGGTCGGAGTCCGCCTCCGGGCTCTGGCCCGTGGCGAAGAGCCCGGCCCCATACTTTGAGACCCGGGCCGGCTTGAGACCGAGCACCCCCCGCATCTGCGTGACGAACACCTCGACGCCCGGGTGCGGCTCACCTTCTATCTCCACCTCGACACGCGAGAGACGCGCCGGCGCCTCCCCCTCCCCGAGCGGTATCTCCGACGAATCGAGCGCAACCTCCCCGATACGCGTACCTGCCTCCTCCGCGTCCCCGTCCGTCGCTTCGCGTTCGCGGATCTCCCCCGCCACGTCCACGACGATATCCTCATCGTGCCCGTTGGCCTGCCCGTCTACCGGCTCTCCGACCGCACCTTCGAGGATGAGGTCGAAGGTCTGGCGGCGGGTACTGACCGTGAACACCGGCCGTAGCTCGCGGGCGCCGGCAAAGGCCTGGAAGAGCCTGCCGACGGACCCCCTGGAGCTCCGGAGAGACTCGACGCCTTCCTTTCCCAACGTCTCGGAGACCTCGCGCCGCCGGGCCTCGCCCGAGGTGCTGTCCGAAGAGGCCAGCGACTTCAAGGTGGCTTCGGCGCCGTCCTTCTCCTCGCGGACGCGCAGGGCATAGCCCGCCCGGTAGATACGCCAGTCCGCAGTGTCGTAGTAGGTATCAGAAAGCTCCCGCGTCTCCCCCTCGGCGACGGCGACCCCGGAGGACCGATCATGCTCGCCGAGCCACTCCTCGACCACACCGAGCCCGTCGGGGGCGTCGTACTGCCACTCTACCTCCTGCCGATCCGTACCAGCGCGCCCCGGACGCCGTCCCCCGGACGAGCGACTGGCGCCGTGTTTCGTCGCGTCAGGAGAGTCCTCGTCCGCCGCCTCCCTGGCGAGCTCCGCCGCCCCAGGAGTTTTTTCTTGCTCTGTAGCCTGCTCTTCCATAAATACCTCGTCAAATTTCGACACAAGTTCAGAACGCTCATTCTAGCATCGTAACTCTAGCTACACTCTACGGAATGGCCCTCCCTCCAACGAAAACGCCGGTCAAACACCCAGGCGGTAGTGGTAGAAAGTCTCGTCCCTCGTCCACCCCATGCTCTCGTAGAGGCACTGCGTGGGGAGGTTACCTACAGCCGTCGCCAGCGTTAGTCCCGGTCTCCGCGGCAAATCGGCGGACTCCTCAAGCAGGGCCGCCCGAAGCCGCGTCCCAGCACCTCGGAGGTTACGAACAGGCGTTCAACACTCACAGGCGACGCACTGAGACGGAGGAGAAGAGCGGGTAGAGTTAGGTAAACTCGGCTACCGTCTTCTTCGAGCGCGACGAAGACCACCGATTCCTCGCGCGTGAGGCGCTCGCGCAGAAACTCATAAGCTAGCTCCGGGTCCGGAGACTAGCCGTAGAAGGTCCTGTAAGCGTCGAAGAGGGGCGCCATGAGGCTCGCGTGCTCCGGTCGGGCGCACGATGTACTTCGGCACTGCGCTAGAAGGGCTCTTCGAGGAGCAGTGCCTGGCTATCGAGGGGAGCATTTCCCTCTTCCGGGCGGAGGCGGGCGTAGGAGCCGTCGGCGTTCAGCTCCCAGGCGTTCGCGGTATCCGAGAGCTGGAGGTCGAGGAGACGGCGGACCTTCTGGCGGTGTTGGGCCTCGCGCAGGGGGAAGAGGGTCTCGACGCGCCGGTCCAGGTTGCGCTGCATGAGGTCGGCGCTACCGAGGTAGATCTTCTCGCCATCCCCCTCCCCGAAGGCGAAGGCCCGCGCGTGCTCCAGGAAGCGTCCCACCAGCGAAACCACCCGGATATTCTCGCTGATCCCTTCGAGGCAGGGCTTGAGACAGCAGATCCCACGTATCACCAACTCTATCTTTACCCCCGCCTGCGAGGCCAGGTAGAACTCTTCGATGATCTTCGGGTCCGTCAACGAGTTCATCTTGCACGAGATGTGCGCGGGCTCTCCCCTCCCGGCCCTCTCCGCCTGCTCGCGCACCAGTTCGACGAACTTCTCACGCATCGTCAGGGGGGCGACGAGCAGTTCGTGGTACTCCTCCTGCTCGGAGTACCCGGTCAGGTAGTTGAACAGGTCCGTGCCGTCTTCGCCCAGGTTCTCATCGTCGGTGAAGTACGAGAAGTCCGTATAGATGCGGGCGGTGCCGGGGTTATAGTTGCCTGTACCCAGGTGGACGTAGCGCCTCAGCCCCGAGCCCTCCCTACGGACCACGAGGCACATCTTGGCGTGGGTCTTCAGGCTCACGATGCCATAGGCGACGTGTACGCCCCGGGCCTCCAACTGCCGCGCCCAGACGATGTTCGGCTCCTCATCAAAGCGCGCCTTCAACTCCACGAGCACGGCGACCTGTGTCTGCTCGTCGCGTGCCCCCGAAAGCGCCTCGACGATGGGCGAGTTCGACCCGGTCCGGTAGAGAGTCTGCTTTATCGCCAGCACTCCAGGGTCGGCGGCCGCCGCCCGGACGAACTCCACGACCGGGCTGAACGAGTCGTAGGGATGGTAGAGCAGGATATCGCCCTGCCGGATCGCCGAGAAGATCGAGCCCGAGCCCCGGAACTCCGGCGGGACGCGCGGCGTGAGGGGCGAGTAGAGCAGGTCTCCCCGGTCGAGGTGCGTGAGCTCCTCGAAGTCTCCCAGGCCCAGGGGCTCCGGGACGGCGTAGGTCGAATCGGGGTTTATCTTCAGGTGCTCTGCCAGCCACTCGCGCAGCTCTACAGGCATCGAGTCCGCCAGCATCAGCCGGACGCTCTGGCCGAACCAGCGTCCCTCGAGCTCGTCCTCGATCGCCTGCAGGAGGTCCGAGGCTTCGTCCTCCTCGATCACGAGGTCCGCGTTGCGCGTCACCTGGAAGACGTAGCACGCCAGGATCTCCTTGCCCGGGAAGAGCTCGTCCAGGTTCGCAGCTATAACCTCCTCGACCCTGACCAGCTTTATCTTCTCGTGCATCCCCGGGGCCAGTTCCTCCTCCGGCTCCGCGTCGGGCGGGACCTTCATGAAGCGCTTGATCGTGGTGGGCACCTTTATGCGCGCCATGACCTCCCTGTCGGCTTCCCGGATCACCACGAGCAGGTTCAACGAGAGGTTGGAGATGTGCGGAAATGGGTGCGCCGGGTCTACGGCGAGCGGTGTCAGGATCGGCAGGATGTCCCGGGCAAACTGCTCCCGAAGCTCCCGCTGCTCTCTCTTGGAGAGGTCGTCGTGGGAGACCAGCTCGATGCCTTCCTTCTTGAGCGCGGGCAGTAGCTCCTCCTCCAGCACCGCCCGCTGGTCGGCGAAGAAGCGTCCGGTGTGGTCGTGGATACGGTTGAGCTGCTCCTCGGGGGTCATCCCGTCCGGGACCGGGTTCGGCAGCTCGGCGACTACCTGCTGCTGGAGACCTGAGACCCGGATCATGAAGAACTCGTCGAGGTTGGTCTCCGAGATCGCGACGAATCGCATCCTCTCCAAAAGCGGATGCCTCTCGTCCTTGGCCTGCTCCAGTACCCGCTCGTTGAAGCCGAGCCAGGAGAGCTCGCGGTTTATGTACAGCGACGGGTCCGACAGGTTTATCTTCTGTACGGTATCCATACTAGGTTTCCCCTTTCGGGTCTCCTCCGTTCGATGTCTCCTCGGCCATCGTGAGGATCGCACCCTCTCGTATCCCACCACGCGCCACGGTGAGCTGCTCTCCTCCGAAATGGTCCAGCACCGCCGCGAGCGTGATAATCGCCGCGGGCATCACGCGCGCCCGCTCCGGCGCGAGCCCCTCGTCCCGCGCGAGCACCGCCGAGGGTTTCCGGGAGATCTTCGCCGCGAGCTTTACCAGACGCTCGACGGTGAGCGTATCGCTCGTGAGCTTCAGGATAGCCCGGGCGGAGCCGCCTATCGCCACGACGGCCGTACCTTCGTTGACCTTCCAGTCCGGAAGCATCCCGGGCACGGCCTCGCGCAGGGCCTCTAGCTCGGAGGATTTTGGCGGGTCGTGCTTCACGAAACGCTCTGTGGTGCGGTTGGAGCCGAGCGGGAGGGAGACCTGCTTCCGGGGACCGTTTATGGCGTCGCCGAGGATCAGCTGGGCCGAGCCGCCCCCGAGGTCCACGACGAGCGCCGGAGTATCCCACGAGAAGTCCGGCCCCAGAGCCGAGACCGCTCCACGGAAGCCCAGAA
Organism: uncultured Rubrobacteraceae bacterium; assembly: GCA_902806075.1. GTDB lineage: Bacteria > Actinomycetota > Rubrobacteria > Rubrobacterales > Rubrobacteraceae > Rubrobacter_F. The sequence continues at coordinate 21,768 of CADCVG010000055.1, read as the reverse complement.
GGGCCTCCTCCTCGCCGGAGACCAGCCGCATCTTCAGGCCCGCCCTCTCACGCACCTCCTCGATGAGCTCCGGGCCGTTCTCCGCGTCTCGCACGGCGCTCGTCGCCAGGACCGCCGGCTCGGATACACCGTGCATGGCCGCAAGCCGCGCGAACAGGGTTATGGCCTCGGCGGCGATAGGGATTCTGAGGTCCTCGATACTACCGGTCTTATCCACCCCGGACCCCAGCCGCGCCGAGATCTTCTCCCCCGTTATCGGCATCACCGCGCCGTCCTCGACCTCCCCGACGAGCAGGTGGATGGTATTCGAACCTACGTCTATGACCGCCTGTGGACTCAAGCGCCCTCCGACCATTGCCTCGACCTCAAACGTCTCGCCCCCAATCGTCCTCCCGTCCTCGACCCACTCTCCATAACAAAATCATACAACTCCCGCCCAAAACATGATATAAGGGTCTTGGGAATGATTCTCAACAAGAGACAGTTATCCGCCCCGCGAGGGCAGAGGGACCAGCAAGGAGGCAGCCATCGCCAGAAAGGGAAAGAAGCTCAGAGAGAAGCTCCGCACCACGTCGCGCCACGTCGTCACCGTAAAGGAGAAGCCCGCGGCGAAGGTCCGAGACTACGAGTCGCACGTCTTCGTCTGCACGGGCGGCGACTGCAAGAAGCGCGGTGCGAAGGATACGAGGAAGGCCCTCAAGGACGGGCTCCGCTCGGAGGGCATGCTGGGGGAGGTCCGCGTGGACACCGTGGACTGCCTCGGGCTGTGCAAGCACGGCCCCAACGTCATCGTCTACGACGAAACGGAGCCTAAAGGGACCTGGTACATCAGCCTCGACGAGGACGACGTACCAGAGGTGGTCAAGCGGCATCTCAAGCAGGGCGAGTCCGTCGAGCGCCTCGCGGCCGAGCGTCGCCCCCGCAAGGCCAGGAAATAGCGGGCGGTTCTCAGGCGGAGACGTCCATCAACTCGGCCTGGACGATCATCCTGTCGCTATAGTCGGGGAGGGTGCAGGTCTGGAGGCTGAGAATGCTCTTACCCGGAATGGGCTCGGTAACCTGGTAGTCCGAGGGGCCGACGACGAAGCTATCAAAGACCCTGTAGGTGTAGCGTGTGCCGTCGCCAGCAGTCAGGAGTACCTCGTCGCCCTGGGTGAGCTTATCGAGGTCCCAGAAGACCAGGTAGCTGTCCGTGCCGAGGTAGCCGAGCCTGTGGCCTGCTATGTACACGTTCGACCCCTGATCCCAGGGGAAGCCCGTATTCTGAAGGTGTAGCGCGCCCTTCCCCAGGGCGGACTCGTCATCCCCAGGACCAGTGTAAACGGTCAGATCCTGTACCCGATCCATCTTCGGTACGGTGAGCTTTAGCGAGGTGTCCGTGACGGCGGCGGGTTCGTCGCCCTCCGAGGGCGGGAAGGCGGCCCGCAGAAACGGCGTGGCGCCGATAATAAAGTAGCCTACGAGGGCAAGGCCAGCTAATATCAGGATCAGCGAGAGCACCGAACCCATCCGCGAGCCAGACCGCTTCCTCTGGTACCTTTGGTACCCTCTCGCCCGGTACCTCTTCATCGCCGTCACCTTTCTTCCAACTTCAACCACGCTGGTAGCGATCATAGTGTAATCCTGGAAGGTGGGTAACAGGTTACAGTGAGATCACTAATTTGTTACAGTTCCCAAATAGGAGCGTTTCGCATAGTATACGCTCGCTTATATAAACAGGTCAGCATCGTACAGGCAGGGGTGCCTAAGGAGATCGCGTGAAGGTAGGGGTACCTAAAGAGGTAGCAGAAGATGAAGAGCGGGTGGGCCTGGTGCCCGAGACCGTCGGCAAGCTCGTCAAGGACGGCTTCGAGGTGCTCGTCGAGAGCGGAGCGGGCCGGAACTACAACCTCGACGAGAACTACGAGGATGCTGGGGCGAAGATCGTCCAGGAGGCTAGCGAGGTCTACGGCAAGGCCGACATCATCGTCAAGGTCGCGAGGCCGTCGGAGGAAGAGATCGGACACATGCACGAGGGCCAGGTTCTGGTGTGCTTCGTCAACGGTCCCATGTTCCCGCAGGTCGTGAAGTCGCTCGCCGAGGCCGGTGTAACCGTCTTCTCGAACGAGGCCGTCCCCCGCACGAGCGTAGCGCAGGCCATGGACGCTCTCAGTTCGATGGGCTCTATCGCCGGTTACAAGTGCGCGCTCATAGGGGCGGACACGTTGGGCAAGTACGTCCCCATGCTCACCACGGCTGCCGGGACCACGAAGGCAGCGAACGTTCTGGTACTCGGGGTGGCGGTCGCGGGGCTACAGGCCATCTCCACCATGGACCGGCTCGGAGCGGAGGTATTCGCCTACGACATACGGCCCGAGACCAAAGATCAGGCGCAGTCGTTGGGCGCTACGTTTATAGACTCCGACGACGAGAAGGAAGACGAAGTAGAGGAAGACGGGTACGAGGAGTACGAGCCCAAGGGGTTCGCCAAGCTGATGACGTCTTTAGGATTCTACTCCTTCGCCGACCCACCGCGGGACGAGTACATCGTGGAGGGCGAAGAGGACGACTCCGAGGATAAAGAGGAAGAAGAGGAAGAAGACGAGGGCTGGTCCCAAGAGAAGCTAGATGAGGACCAGAAGCTCATCCGCGAGCGCGTAAAAGAGATGGACATGATCATAACCACGGTGCTCGTGCCCGGCAAGGAGGCTCCGAAGCTGGTCTCCACGGAGATGGTCGAGAGCATGAAGCCGGGGGCGGTAATCGTGGACCTGGCGGCGGAGAGCGGCGGCAACTGCGAGCTTACGGAGCCCGGGGAGACCGTCGAGCACGATAACGTGAAGGTGGTGGGCGTGGTCAACCTGCCGAGCCGGCTCCCCATCCACGCCAGTCAGCTGTACTCGCGCAACATGTACAACTTCATCGGGCACATAACCGAGGACAAATCCGACGAGGACAGCGACGGGAAAGACCCGCAGGTGGAGCTGGATTTCGAAGACGAGATCGTCGCCGCCATGTGTATAGCTCATGACAGTGAGATCCGGCACGACAACATCCGTGAGGCGTTGGAGAACGCCTCTGAAGAGAGCGAGGCGAAGTAATGCAAGAGCTCCTCGTGCAGTTAGCCGTCTTCATCATAGCCGCTTTCCTGGGGTTCGAGTTGATCTCGCGCGTCCCGAACATGCTGCATACTCCGCTCATGAGCGCGACGAACGCCATTCACGGCATCGTCCTGGTAGGCGCGATCATCGTGGTCGCCACCGCGAACGACGCCTTCACCATAGCGGTGGGCTTTATAGCCGTGGTCCTTGGGGCGATGAACGTGGTCGGCGGCTTCTGGGTGACAAACCGGATGCTCGGCATGTTCCGTCCACCAAAAACAAGAGTAAAGAAGAGGAAGGGATAACCCTTGCAGGTCGCAACCTTTCTAGCCTACCTTGTGGCGGCCGTGCTGTTTGTCGTCGGGATAAGGCGCCTGCGGAAGCCAGAGACGGCCCGCTCCGGCAACACGATAGCAGCCTTCGGAATGCTCATAGCCCTCGCCGCGACGTTCCTAGTCATCGACACCAACGCGACCTCGGTCTGGCTGCTGATCGGGGGCGGGGTACTTCTGGGTGGGGTTGTCGGGGCGGTCTCGGCCCAAAGGGTGCCGATGACGGGTATGCCCCAGATGGTCGCTGCCTTCAACGGCGTCGGCGGCGGGTGCATAGCGCTCGTGGCGCTCTCTGAGTTCTATCAGGGCAGGGCGGAGACCTGGGTCGCCGCGAGCGCGGGGCTCTTGACGATCATTATCGGGTCGGTTAGCTTCGCGGGAAGCATAGTGGCCTTCAGCAAGCTTCAGGAAATAGCCTTCACCGGCTCCGTCGCCTTTCCGTTGCAGCAGGTAGTGAACGCTCTAATCTTCTTGGGCGTCCTCCTCCTGAGCGCGAACGTCTTTTTGGACGGAGCGCTAGCGGAGGCTGTAGGAATACCGTTCCTCTCGCCGCTCATCTCTCTATACATCCTCCTCGCTGCCTCGCTTCTCCTGGGCGTCTTGTTCGTGATACCCATAGGCGGGGCGGACATGCCTATCGTCATCTCGCTTTTGAACGCCTTCACAGGTCTCGCCGCGGCGGCCTCGGGTTTCGTACTCGAAAACTACGCCCTGCTCATCGCCGGTACGCTCGTCGGCGCGTCGGGTACGATCCTCACCCGCCAGATGAGCAGCGCTCTCGGGCGTCCATTAGGCAAGATCATCTTCGCCGGCATCGCCGCCACCGGGGGCAAGCAGGAGGAGGACGACGAGGAACGGGAGGTCAACGACGTGAGCGCGGAGGACGTTGGCTCGTACCTCAAGGAGGAGGCGAACAAGATCGTCATAGTGCCCGGCTACGGGCTCGCCGTTGCCCAGGCCCAGAGTCCGATGTACGAGTTGATGGAGACGCTCGAATCGGACGGCAAGGAGGTCCTGTTCGGCATTCACCCTGTCGCCGGGCGTATGCCCGGGCACATGAACGTCCTCCTCACCGAGGCAGGCGTCCCCTACGCGAAGCTCTACGACCTCGAGGATATAAACCCCGAGTTCGAAGAGACAGACGCCGTCATAATCGTCGGCGCTAACGATGTCGTGAACCCGGCCGCCAACGACGAAGAGAAGGACAGCCCGATTAGCGGTATGCCGATCCTGGAGGTCGAGAATGCTAAGAGGGTCATCTTCATCAAGCGCTCCCTGAGCCCCGGTTTCGCCGGCGTGGACAACCCCTTGTTCTACGATACCGACAAGACCATGATGCTCTTCACCGACGCCAAGCAGGGTCTACAAGAGGTCACCGAAGCCGTAAAGAACGCGTAAGGGTGGTAGGAGCGTAGCCGAGGCCGGTCTTCCGAATCTTCTCCGCCGAAGCTTCCATAGGCGACGCCCAGCATAAGGCGCCGTCAATGGAAGCTTCTAAAGGACCTTACATCAGGTCCATGTTCATGCCGGCTCTGGTTACCGCCGCCGCGCCCTGACCCTCCTCGGGCTCGGCGATGACCACTTCGGTAGTGACGATGAGGCTGCCGATGGAGGCCGCGTTCTGCAACGCGCTCCTGGTGACCATTGCCGGATCTACGACACCCGCCGCGACGAGGTCTTCGTACTCGCCGGTAATGGCATTGTAGCCTACCCCGCCGGGCTGGGTCCGGACGTTGTTCACCACAATGGAGCCGTCGGCCCCAGCGTTAGAGGAGATCTGGCGGATCGGCTCCTCAAGCGCCCGATGCACGATCCTCGCCCCCGTCTTCTCGTCGCCGTCGAGGGAGTCGAGCAGATCAGCGACCGGAGCCTGGGCGTGTAAGAGCGCAACGCCGCCGCCCGGCACAATGCCCTCTTGGAGGGCCGCGCGGGTCGCCGAGAGGGCGTCCTCTACCCGGTGCTTCTTCTCCCTAAGTTCGGTCTCGGTCGCCGCACCCACCTTGACGACGGCCACGCCGCCGGCCAGCTTGGCTAGCCGCTCCCACAGCTTCTTCCGATCGTAGTCCGATGTGGTGAGCTCGAGCTCAGCCTTGACCTGGCTGATCCGGCCCTGAATCCTCTCGGCGTCGCCAGCGCCGTCTACAATCGTAGTGCCGTCCTTGGTGACGACGACCTTCCTCGCCCGCCCGAGCTGGTTGAGTTGGGTGTTCTCGAGTCTCAGGCCCAGTTCCTCGGTGACGACCTGGCCACCGGTTATGATTGCTATGTCCTCCATCACCCTCTTGCGTCGATCACCGAAGAGCGGGGCCCTTATCGCCGCCACGTCGAACGAACCGCGCGCCTTGTTGACGATGAGCGCGGCCAGCGCTTCGCCCTCCAGGTCGTCCGAGATGATCAAGAGTGGGCTGTTGCTCTGCTTGACCTGGTTCAGGACCGGCAACAGGTCCTGGACGTTGCTGATCTTCTGGCTGGCGAGCAGGATATAGGGATCATCCAGCACCGCCTCCATGCGCTCCTGGTCGGTGACGAAGTGCGGGGAGACGTAGCCCTTGTCGAACTGCATCCCCTCGGTGAACTCGAGATCCATGTCGAGGGTCTGGCCCTCCTCGACGTTGACAACACCGTCCTTGCCGACCTTCTCTATCGCGTCGGCGATGACGTTGCCGATCTCTTCCGAGCGCGCGCTGATGGCGCCTACCCGCGCGACTTCGTCCCGGCCGGAGATCTCCTGGGCCTGGGCCTTTATCGCCGCAACGGCAACCTCGACGGCCTTCTCGATGCCCCCCCTCAAGATGACCGGGTTGGCGCCAGCGGTCACGTTCTTCAGGCCCTCATGCACGATAGCTTGGGCCAGAACGAGCGCCGTGGTCGTCCCGTCGCCCGCTATGTCGTTAGTCTTGGTCGCTATCTCCTTGACCAGTTGGGCGCCCTGGTTTTCGAAGATGTCCTTCAGCTCGATCTCCTGGGCGATGGTCACGCCATCGTTGGTGATGGTCGGTGAGATGAGCGGCTTGTGCAAGACCACGTACTGGCCCTTGGGCCCGAGGGTCACCTTGACCGCGTTGGCCAGCTTGTTCACACCCGCCTCCAGCGCCCGGCGCGCATCAGTATCGAATTTTAGCTTCTTGTGCGCCACTCCTAGCCTCCTCTGCTAGAGCACGGTTTAACCTACGAAGTTGTCACTTCTCTCGGCACTCCCATTCAATCTCTTCGGTCAAGCGTTACTCTTCAACGACCCCGAGGAGGTCGTCAGCATCCAGGATCAGGTAGTCTTCATCGTCTAATCTGATCTTGGTGCCAGAGAACCTGGCGAAGACCACCGTGTCTCCCTCGTATACCGTCGCCCCGTTCGAGGTGCCAGTCGCCACGACCCTGGCGGTCTGCGGCTTCTCTTTTGCCGTCTGGGGCAGGAATATACCCGAGGCGGTCATCTCTTCTTGCTCTATGGGCTTGACCAGCGCCCGCTCTCCTATCGGCCTGAACTTCATCTTTGTCCTCCTTCTCGGTTTCATCGTAAAAAGCGCTCCGCCCCCGTCATGAGGCGGAGCGCGCCGGCACTCGCTGCCGCGTCGCCCAGATTAAGCTGTGGCACCCTCCGGGATCAGAATGCCCCTACCACCCGGCATGCGGCCTTGATTGAGGTCGTTAATCGCGTCGTTGACCGCGTCGAGCGAGTAGGTGTGAGTTTGCAGGCTGACCTTGCCCTGAGCTTGTAGCGTCATGAGCTCGGCAAGGTCATTGTAGGTGCCGACCAAGTTGCCGATGATGTTGCGCTCAGTGGAGATGATGTCTATGGTCGGAACTTCGACCGTACCGCCGTAGCCGATCATGAAGTGCGATCCGGCGCGTGCTGTTATGTTCCACCCATCTTTCTCGGCGCCCATCTCGCCCACGAAGTCGAGGACGACCTCCGCCCCGTTTCCGTCGGTCATCTCCATGATCTTGTCCACGTGCGAGCCGTCGGCAACCACGGTCTCGTCGGCGCCGAGCCGTTTGGCCACATCCAGCGCCTCTTCGGAACGGTCCAACACGATGATCTCGGTGGAGCACAGCGCCTTGAGGGACTGGATGCCGATGTGGCCGAGGCCCCCGGCCCCTATGATCACCGTCCTGGTGCCAGGGTACAGCAACGGCACAGCCTTCTTCACCGCGTGGTAGGCGGTAAGGCCGGCGTCGGCGTGGGCCGCGACATCCTGCGGCTCCACACCCTGGGGCAGCTTGATCACCGCCCGCGCGTTGGTCTTGAGTAGCTCCGCCATACCTCCATCGGTGTCGATGCCTGGGAACAAGGGGTTCACGCAATGCATGTCGTCCCCGTTCCGGCATGCCCGGCACAGGCCGCACGTGATGTGCGGATGCACGATGACGGCGTCGCCTACCTCCACGTTGGAAACTGCGGAGCCCACCTCGTGTACCCAGCCAGCGTTCTCGTGACCTGGAGTGTAGGGCAGTTCGATGCCGACCAGGGGAGCCCACTGGCCCTCGATGACGTGCAGGTCCGTCCTACACAGCCCCGCACCCCCAATCCTGACGATAACGTCGAGAGGACCTTCGATCTTTGGCTCTTCTATCTCCTCGAGCTTTAGCGGCTCCGTGCCTATGTGCTCGTCGTACTCATACAATCGTGCTGCTTTCACGGGGCTACCTCCTCGGGATCGGGTATTCCATAACGGGTGGCCAGAAGCCCCCGACACATCCCGGCGTTTCCTTCGATGCTCACCCGGGTTATCCTGGCGAACCTTAGATGCTGCACGACCGCATCCTCGGGGATCCGGTTGCCGTCGGGGTCCACCACTAGCGGTGCCTTCGCGGACGCGTCCAGACCGAGCTCCTCCCTGCGGCTCAGGTACTTCTCCTTCGCCTCGGAATCGGGCACCTCCCCGAGACGCGTCTCCGCGAGCTCCGCGGCGGAGTACCCCGCGGCCAGAAGCGTCCGGCAAAGCTTCTCCTGGCGGGAGATAAAGGCCTTGCGGCGGAAGATAGTGCGTAGCTCGTCCAGGCTCTCCCCTTCGGTCTCCCCGGCAAAGGTGCCCTCAAAGCCCCGCTCGTCGGTCATACCGGCGTTGATCTCGTTAGACGCATGATGGTCGTCGAGCGTCACCCGCGCGCGCTGCACGCCGGGTACCGAGAGCACCGCCTCCCTAGCGTCCGCCACCATAAGGTAGGCGAAGTTGGGAGCGCAGAAGGGGGTCGGAAGCCTGAGCCTGACGTCCACCGCGTCCTCCGCGACCCGAAGGTCCGCGACGAACTTCAGGTCCGTTATGGGCTCGTCCAGCTCAGGGTCCCGGACGCCCGAAAGGGCGCCCAGGACCGCTGCCTCGGTTGGCTTCACCGGAGTGGTGCCTCCGGGTACGTGTCGCTGCCAGTGGCGGCTACCACGTCCGGCTGCGGGATCTCGGAGGGCACCTCGATGCCGTACAGCTTCGCGGCGTTTAGACCCAGGATCTTGCGCTTCATGTCCGGGGTGAGCGTCCCGTACTCGCCCTGCATGTCCTCGGGGATCTGGAAGTCAACGAACATCTCGACCAGCCACTTCGGCTGCCAGATCGCATAGTCGCTGGCGAAGAGGAGGCGATCCTCGTCGAGCCAGTACAAGAGCTCCCCGATTATCTTCGCAAAGTACCTGGGCCGGCTGTAGATGAACGGCATCGCGACCGCGAGCCCGCCGTAGACGTTGGCCTCCTGGACCGCTATCCAGCAGAAGTCCTCGAGCCTCGGCAGTCCCACGTGCTCGACGATGAAGTTCAAGTCGGGGAACTCAGAGGCCGCCTCGTCTACGTCTGCAACGTCAAACGCATCCCGGTTCAACGGCGTGATGGTCGGGCCTTTGTGGACGTGGATATTTTTGACCCCGAGCTCCTGGCACTTCTCCAGGTAGCGCTTGGCCCACTCGTCCTTGAGACTATAGCCCTTCGATTGGCCGTTCCACTCGGCGGTGTAGAGTTTGACCCCCTTGAGGTCGTACTTCTCCACCAGTTCCTCGAACGCCTCCAGGCCCGGCTCACCATCGCGTGGGTCGAACCTACCGGGGAGGACGAACTTATCCGGGTACTTCTCCTTGAGCACCGCGTTCTGCTTGGTGGTATTGAAGCCGTTGACGTAGAAGTCTTCGAGGTAGGTGGGCTGAAAGATCCCAACGTCCACGTAGCCGATCTCGAATAGATCGTGCATCATGTCCTCTTCGGAGTACTTCTGGAACTTCTCCTCCGACCAGAGATACTCCTCGGGGCTCAAGGCGGTATGGTAACCGTAGAAGCAGTCGATGAACTGCTTGCCGTGGATGTTGGCCTGGTTCTCCGGGCTCGCGTCCCAGAAGTGGAGGTGCGAGTCCACCACGAAATACTTTTCGCCGTCCTTCTCGTACAAAGTGATTCCCTTTCCCTACATGCTATACGTTTGCCAGTTCCCCAACGTGGCGTCCTCTAAGTACCCTCTAATCTTCTCCCTCAAGTATGAGAGAGAAATGGCTTGCTCAAGCTTAGAGGACAGACAATAAGTAGAGGATCTCGATTCCCCTGATACACCTCCTTCCCCAGCTGGAGACCAGCCGTCTTGGCCCTTTGGCCTTCATACTACAATAATCCAGATTAGGCGACAATTTGGATTACGCAGCAAACAAACTTTAGTTTTCCAACTATTTAGGAAAATTCTGATCATATAAAACTTTTCTGGCAACGTCGGTCCTCGTGAGGACGGTGCTCCGAAAGTGACGGTTTTTACGATTGCATAAGGAGTACATGCAGGAGATGGGTTCCTGGAAATCCCCTTTTACGTCCGGGCTGGTTGCTCGACGCCCCCACTCCCGGCCGCATTTGCAGAAGGCCTTACACAAGAGGTACGCCTCCCCGAGAAGGTCGGTCAATCAAGCAGTTGTTGTTCGCTCCAGGCCGTCTCTTCCGGCCGATAGACGGCGCACAACCGGAGGACCTAAGAACTTTCGGCATATAATGGCTCCAGAACTAAAGAGCGGTGGGGACGTCCTTCTTGTTGGGAGCTACAGTTTTGAAGAGGTTAGTGGTGATCGCAAGCCCGGTTGAGCTGGAAGTTTTGGTAACGTCCCCACCCGAGGCCCTGAGAGCGGTGAAGACGTTCTCAAATACGTAGTTCGAAGGTGAACACCGCTCAGACGAGAGAGGAAGGAGGGATTGCCGATGCAGGAGTTGCCCAAGATAGAGACTCCGGAGCAGGCAAGGGAGGTGCTGCTCGGGATGGACGAGGAGCAGGAGATCACGATAGAGCTGGGCGAATGGAAAGCGAGCATCAAGAAGCATAACGATCAGGAATTCAGCGCCAGCTTCTCCGACCAGGAGACCGGGATCATCAGCCTCCGCGACGCTTCCCACATCTTGCTGGAGCATGGAGCCTACGATCTCTACCTCCGCTAACTCCGAGAGCCGCGTGCGGTCCGGCCGGAAGGCTGACCCATCCGGCCACTGAGTCCCGGAAGAAAGTGGTGTAGACTACTCTTGTTACTAATTGCGTGCCGGAAGAGGAGGAGCACTACGATACGTCAGCGCCGGTAAGACCCGGGAGGGGTCTGTCGGGCTCATCGATCGGGCGCATAGCCCACGAGCGGTTTGTGGATCACCGGAGCGGAACGAGGAGTTTGCGGCGGTGGTCCCGATGGAAGACCCGAGATTCCTTGAGTACTTAGTAGAGGAAGGCCGAATAGACGACGCTGAGGAGGCGATAAGGGCTCACGATGACCCGGGACTCCGGGCCCGAGGGCGAGGGACGCCGCCATAGCTGCGCCTCTTTAGCTGAAAGGAGCTAAAGATGTCTGAGGACTTCGAAGGGAGAGAGATCTCCGTCAAGGAGTATGGGGAACGCACCCTAAATGCGGCCCGGCTGTATTCTCTTCTACGTCAGGAGCGCGAGATCGAAGATCCCTGGCACATCATGGTGCTGGCGATCTGCTCCTTCGATCAGGTGCATCTCAAAGATGGCTGGGAGTTCGTTCTGACCAACCGCAAAGACATAGAAGACGTGGGGCAACTCTTCGAGAGATCCAACTCTCAGGAGGAGTTCAGGGAGGGACTAATAGAACTGAAGGAGCGAGACCTGAGAGAGCGGTTGAAGCGAGAAGACCTTAGGTAACAGGTCTTACGCCGCTCGGTCTATTCACACCCACCTGCAAGAGCGTTACGAGGCTCACCCCAGCCGTAGAAGCCTCTTCCAGGTCTCTGGGAGCCGCTCCTTCCGGAAGTAGTGGCTCAGGGTATCTTCCCGAAGTTTTCTGGCTAATACGGTCCCGTGGGAGGCGGTGGTTTACGTCCGCGGAGAGGAGAAGAGTGTGGCGCCACGGAGGGAGACCAGGGAGGATATAAAGCAGACCCTTACCGACCTGGGATGGGAGGTACGAACGGACGACGAGGGTTCCGGCGCGGTCGTGGGAGGTTACGGCAAGTATCATCTGATGGTCAACTTCCAGGGCGGAGAACCTACGTCCGTGACCATCTCCTACGTCGGCAAGGGTGGCGAGATCCTCAGCAGAAAATGGCCGGGCGCAGAGCGTCTGCCCTCCCCTCAAAGTGTCGTCCGGATATTCTCCAAGTAGTTAGCGGCGCGCCTGGGTCGCGCCAGGACCAGCCGAACGCTTTGCTCTGCTCGTCGCGTTATATGATCGCGCCGAACATTGATGACCCAGGACGCTCGGGAACTCTCAACTCGCGAGCCAAACCAAAGAGGGTAGTGCGAAGCAGGCCGACCTTCGCTACGGTTCGAGACAATTGATTCGAAATTCCGGTTAGGCAAGAGCAAGGTCTTACGCTGGCAACGAAGAACCTCGAATTTTTTGTTCGCCGTCTCGAACATTTTGCCGTCCATATGCGACTTACTTATGAAATGATTGGAATTGAGTGCCAGGCTAGGAGGTTCTCGGTGTTGAGCGACACGGGACTCGTGAGGGCGGCCCAGGGGGGCGATGCTGCGAGCCTGGGGCTCCTGCTCGAACGCCACCGCGCGCCACTTTACGCCCTGGCTCTCCGCTTCCTGGGCCACGGCCACGAAGCCCAGGACACCGTCCAAGACGCCTTTCTCATCGCCCTACGCGGAATCGACCGGCTGCGCGAGCCCGAGGCAGTGGGAGGGTGGCTGTGCAGCATCGTGCGCAACGTGTGCCTGAGGCGTCTGAGGGAGAGACAAGGGGAGATCCGCTTCGGCGAGCTTCCCCGGCGTGTCGAGTCGAGCTTCGTGGAGTCCTCGGTCGAGGAGACGATAGACCGCCTGGCGATGCGAGAGTGGATCTGGACCGCTCTGGGTAGGCTTCCCGAGCACTTGCAGGTCACCACCATGTTGCGTTATTTCGGCAGCCACTCCTCTTACGGTGAGATCTCCGCTATCCTCGATGTTCCCATGGGAACGGTGAAGAGCAGGCTGAATACTGCCAAACTCAAGCTCGCCGAGGCCCTCCTGGAGACGGCCGGTCTGGAGCACAGCGAGACGCGCCGACTCACCGAGGCTCGCGCAAGCTTCTTCGAGACAGCCTACGCGGAGTACAACCTGGGGAAGGGCTACGATATCCTCGCCAGCGCCTTCTCGAAGGACCTCGTGCTGGGCATGTCCAATGGAAAAGTGTTTACCCGCGGCTACGAGTTCTTGATCGGGGACCTGGAGGGGGATCTCGAGGACGGGCTGAAGATGCACCCGGCGGAGGTCATCTCCAGCAAGGACGTGACTATAATCGAGTGCGACGTCGAGAACCCACCCGACAACCCTCACCGCTGCCCTCCCGCCCTCTCTCAAGTTGCAGTCTATCGCGGCAGCAAGATCCACCGTATCCACTGGTATCTCGCTCCCCGACCCGTCAGAGAAGGCTGCTGGGAGAGGACCCTGCCGCTCGCGGCGGGGGGTTGAGCCGGTCAAACCCGATCCACTGCGGATCGGTATAGAACACATCCAGGAGGACCAAGGAGGATAGTTATGGCCGAGCTTCAGGTTGCCACGTCTTCAGGCAAGAACATCACGCTCGACGACCGGATTGTCGGAGGGCTCAGGTCGGGATTGCGCGGCGAGTTGCTCCGCGCGAGCGACGTCGGATACGAGGATGCCCGTGGACTCTGGAACGGCATGATCGACAAGCGGCCGGCGCTCATCGTTCGTTGCGCAAGCGCCGAAGATGTGATCCTTGCTGTTGGCTTCGCCCGCGAAAACGACCTCCTTGTAGCGGTGCGTGGCGGCGGCCACAGCGTCGGCGGCACCGCCACCTGCAATAGCGAGCTCATGATTGAGCTCTCGCCCATGAAAGGTGTTCGTGTCAACCCCGAACGTCGCACGGTTTACGCTGAAGGAGGCATCACCATAGGTGAGCTGGACAAAGAGACGCAGGTCTTCGCTCTGGCGACGCCCATGGGCGTAGTCTCCGAGACGGGTATCGCCGGGCTCACTTTAGGTGGCGGCATCGGCTGGCTCAGGCGTAAGCACGGCCTCTCCTGCGATAACCTCGTCTCCGCGGAGGTCGTGACCGCCGACGGCCGGCTGCTCGCGTCCAGTGCCTCGGAGAACGAAGACCTTTTCTGGGGCCTCCGAGGTGGCGAGGGCAACTTCGGCATCGTCACCTCGTTCGAGTATCGCCTGCATCCCGTCGGTCCGGAGGTGATGTTCTGCTTCGTCTTCTACCACGGAGACGAGACAAAGGAAGCGCTGCGCTTCTACCGCATGTACGCGTCTACCGCGCCCGACGAGGTCACCTCCTTCGTCATCCGTGGCACCGTCCCGGACGTGGAGCCGTTCCCCGAAAGCATCCACGGTCTCCCTTACGTACTGTTCGCTGCTATGTATGCCGGGCCGGTAGATGAGGGGGAGCGTGCAATGCGGCCCCTCAGGGAGTTCGGGGAGCCCTTGATAGATTTCAGTGGATCGATGCCTTACATCGAGGTGCAGTCGCTTCTGGACGAAGACTACCCGGCAGGAGAGTTGCGCTACTACTGGAAATCGCTCTACCTGGACGACCTTGATGACGAGGCCATAGACCGCATCATAGAACATACGGCGAAGCGGCCCTCACCGCTCTCCACCGTGGATGTCTGGCACATGGGCGGGGCTATAGGACGGGTCGGGGCCGAAGAGAGCGCCTTCGGCGGACGCGAGTCGCCTTTCCTGCTGGGTGTCGAGGCCAACTGGGAGAACCCCCGGGAGGACGAACGAAACATCGCCTGGGCCCGCAAGTGCGTGGAGGATATGCAACGGTTCTCCGGCGGCGCCCAATACCTCAACTTCCCTGGCTTCCTCGAGGAAGGTGACAAGACGCTGCAATCTACGTTCGGTGATAAGCACGAGCGTCTGGTCGCGCTGAAGAACAGGTATGACCCGACCAATCTCTTCCACCTCAACCAAAACATAAAGCCGACCGTCTGAGGAGTTCGAAGAGAGCCTTGCTTGCAGGTTATTCGTCTTGCTGATTATCCTGATGGCGCTGGCCGCCAGTTTCGTCGCGGACGACCACGCTGGCCGGCCAACGCGACGAAGGTGCGCGTCCCGTCCAGACGAGACCGTCAGGTGCGGCGTTGCGGAGAACGCCACGAGGTCGACCTTCGCCGAGGCTCCGGTAGCTCGCATGGTCTAATAAATCATACCGGCGACGTTCTTTCGATGGGTTGGAGATCTGTGTGTGGAGATATTCCAGCGATAGGAAGGCACGCTCGAAGGGAGTGTGCCACCGTCCTTACTACTGAAAGACATTCTCCCTGGACCTCGAAACGTTCCTCGTTTCCTTGTAAGTCCTCATAGACAATTGGTGGTGAGATCGTCATCCATTGCCCGTAAGCTGGCCTGATTGTCCGGTCTCATTGAGCGATAGCGAGACGCTTACGCTCAGTGACCGCGTTTTCGCAGCGATCAGTTGAAGTCCAGGGGCGGCGATTCCATCAAGGAACCGCCGCCCCTCTCCCTGGTAAGCCTCAGTTTATCCAGGTAATTGTGGTTCGTCTTCCTCTTCCTCGAGATCGAAACCGAGCATCTCGCGGGCGTCTTCGGGATTTGCGAACAACATTATCTTATCGTCGAGGCGTGCCATCCGCCCGTAGTGGGTGGATGTCTCGATCTCGAAGTCGTACGTGGTGAACTCCTCCACGCCAAGATGCTCGGCGATCTCATCCATGTCGAACTCGAGCACCGGCCCGCCGTCGATCCGGATCATGGCCGGATATTTGCGAATCTCTACTCCTTCTTTCTCGCTCATAAGCTCGGCGATGGCGTTGCCTTCAACGCTGGCGCTCATCGTAACCCCACACTTGTTCGACCGAGTGCGGTCGAGTTTCTGGTATTGGGACTTTTCTTCACTCACGTGGTTACCTCCTCTGGTACCCGTAGCTCAAGCTCAGAGAGGATGCCCTCGAACCGGCTCTTGACCTGCTCGAAGGACTCCTCGAAGCTCACCGGTTGCACCTCCGACTCGGACCAGATGGGCTCGAGCCCCTTGGCCGCCTGGATGCTGTAGGGGACCCACTCGGCGAGCCACTCCTGCATGATCTGCTTGTTCTCTTCCCCGTGTGTCTCATCCTCGAGGAAGTCCTTCATCATATCCATGGTGTACCTGAGGTCGCGGTCGTTGAACTCCCTCTCGCTCACGCCTATCACCGAGGGGCTCACGGAATCCCCATGTGAAGGAGCGAACTGCATCACGAACTGACTGCGGAATAGCTCGCCGACCAGCGGCTCGAAGACGATGTTAGAGGCGAAGGTGGCCTCGGCCCACTCTGATGAACCGGAAGGGTTTTGGATGTTCATTAGGCGCTCTACGTTCTCCCGCACACCCTGCCAGGACGGGTCGTTGAGCCAGACCTCTTGGTGCGCCTCCCCATCGAACTCGTCGCCGAATATCCCCATCAGCTCCATGTTGTACAGCATGATGTCCTGGGCGGTACGCAGCTTGTGCATACAGTTCACGGATATAGCGTTGTTGTGCATGTTGCTCATGGCGGTCCGCTGCGCCGGCATGAAGACGTACATTCCGAGCCCCTGATCGACGTGGCCCCAGGCGCTGAAGTGCTTGGCGATAATCGGGATCCAACTCTTGTTCCAGAACTCGAACGCGTTCCCGGACTTGGCGTTCTCGATGCTGCTCTGGACCGTACGCACGGAGTTTGAGTTGTTGATGTAGATCGACTGCTCCCACTCCTCGTTGGGATCGCGGAACCTGTGCCAATCGGAGGATTTCATCCTCGTCCAACTGGCGTCGTACCCCAAATCCCCGTTGGCCCAACCGAGGATCCACCCCTGGGTAAGGTACCGATCGGGGTCGGGCTGGACGTCTACCGTCACATCCTCGTATTTGGTGGCGCGACGCTTCTTGGGCTCGAAGTAATTGTAGGACCGGCTGTTGGAGCCTACGAATGCGGCCGCACCCGCTTCGGCGTCCGTCAGCACGATCTTGGGTATGCTTCTGTCTCCTCTTCCTCCTGCCTCGGTGATCGGCCTTGACTCGCTCACGCGGACAATCTCCTTTCCCTAATCTCTTTGTCCCCTGGTTTCTCTATACTGTTGCCTATCCCACTAAAAAGGCTTTGCGCAGTGTCTCACCCCCTTTCCCGCCGGTGTCGTTGCCTACCCCGCAGAAGCCTTGTAAATGCTGCTACCCCTCTCTCCGTCCCCGAACATGGGCACCTGCTTTATCGCTTGGGTCTATCCTTAGGCCTTTCCGGGAAACTCTGGGCCACTCTCTACTCCCTGCCCTTCCCCTTCTTCCCCCTGCTCTTCTCCCTCTGGCGTGTGCGAGGTCTGGGTGAACTTATCATAGTAGATGTGGTCTTCGCCGACGCCCATACTCTTGAGTACCGGCATTGCGGCGTCGATCATGGGGGGCGGGCCGGCGAGGTAGGCCTCCATCTCGCTCAGGTCATCCTCCAGACGCTCGATCACGTCCGTGATCAGCCCCGTCTCCCCGTCCCAGTCGTCATCGTCCTCGGGCTCGGAGAGGGCGGGGACGAACCGGAACTCGCCGGGCATCTGCTCGCCCAGCTCCTGTATCTCGTCCAGGTAGAAGAGGTCCTTCCTCGTCCTGGCCCCGTAGTAGTAGGTTGCATTACGCTCGATGCCGTTCTCGGCCATGTGCTTGAGGATAGACAGGATCGGGGCCATCCCAGAGCCGCCCCCGATGAAGATAATGTCGCCCTCGGACTTCTCGCGCAACGTGAATACGCCGTAAGGCACCTGCATCGTGAGGCTATCCCCGACCTTCAACTCGTTGTCCAGGAGATCCGAGGAGAACCGGCCATCCGGGTAGACCCTGATGATGAACTCCGCGCGCTTGTCGGTGGCCGGGGTGTTGGCCATGGAGTAGGCCCGGTGCTCCTGGGTACCCGGGATGTAAAGCTCGGCGTACTGCCCGGGGATGAATTGCATCTCCGGCGGATCCACGAGGTTGAGAACCAGCCGCTTCATGTCGTGGGTGAGATCTTCGATCTCTTCGACTTCGGTATTGATCCGCTGGAGGGGAATGCCCGTCTGCAGCATGTCCTCGTGGTAGCCGATGAGCTCAACTTCCAGATCGCTGTAGGCGTGAGCGCGGCACAGGAGTACGTACCCCTCCCCTTCCTCGAACTCGTTGAGTGCGAAGGTGGAGAAGGGGTCCATGTCCATATCACCATCTAGCAGAACCGCCTTGCACGCCGCGCACTGCCCTTCCTTGCACCCATGCATCAACATCACGCCCTGCCGGAACGCTGCGTCGAGCACGGTCTCGTCTTCCCCCGCCTCGATCTCGATGTCGACCGGCTCGAAATAGACTTTGTGTTTCTTCTTCTCACTCATAGCTCAACAACCTATTCCTCCACCTTTAAAACAACCTACCTGCGGCAAACCTGCCGTCCCCTTGGAGCATGATCCTATACAAGTAAAGTCAACAAGTCAAAGCTGAGACAAAGATTCCTCTACTGTTGGGCGATGAAGGAGAGCGCACAAAATCAGTGAGAAATTCCGACAATGGCGGAATTTGCAGACGTAGTACGTAAAAAAGAGGAGCGGCCAGGTATCCCGGCCGCTCCTTCCGAACGTACCGGCCGAATATAGGCCGGTAGTGGAGGGGTGTCTAGAGGCTCTCGTTGATAGTGAAGCCTTGCTTGTACTCCTCCATGTGCTTCTCGCGCTCCTCGTCCGACATCTCGTTTAGCAAGACGTTGGGGCTCTGGAACTCGATGCCGCGTACGTTGTCCAGCTTCCACATCTTGTTGTCGTCGAAGATGACGTGCGGCTGCGGGACCAGGGTCTCGCCGTCGTTCCGGACGTAGCCGAGGTCCTTGATGGCTTCCGCCAGGTCCCAGCCGTGGTAGAGGGTCTCCCACTCGCGCTGGCCGGTCATCCTGCCCATGGAGGGCGTCGGACGGCCCTTGTACTCCTCCCGGAAGGCCACCGTATCCGTCCAGTGGCACCACTTGTGGCAGTAGGTCCTCCACTGACCATCGACGTAATCCATGACCGTGTCCTCGCGGATCAGGCACGGAACCATGCAGCTCCAGCAACGGTGCGGATACACGTAGCCGGTGTTCTCGAACGCTATCGGGTTGTGACCGTTAGGCTCGGAGAGCGAGCTGTAGTGCTCCCACCACTTGCCGAACTTGTCGTACCAGCCGGGGTACTTGTCCTCGAACCACTCGAAGTCTTCCTCGGTCATCGGGTCGATACGCCAGTAGTTGACCATCCAGCCGGTGGCGAAGAACTGGGCCACAGTATGGTGATAGAAACCGTCCGTCATCCTCGTCCAGGCGTCCTCGATGACATCGTGCGGGACCTTCAGACCGTACTTCTCGAGCGGCACCAAGTAGCTGCGATAGTAGTCATCGTAGTACCACCGCCGCCACATCTCTGTGTAGCTCTCGCGGTCCTTGCGCCGGTCCTTGGAGCCGTAGTCGATGATCGTGCCGATCGCAGCATCCACGACAGCGTGCTGGTTCCACAGCGAGTAGATAAGGTCGCGTTCTATGAGATCCTTGTTATCGTCGTCAGCCAGCGACATCAAGAGCGTGCCGTAGCCGTTATTCATGTGCCGCGACTCGTCGGACTGCACCGAGAGGAACACGGTGGGCAACAGGTAGTCGCCGTTGGCCGCCGCCTCGGAGGGCATCGCCACGAACAGGGTGTTTGTGAAGGCGGTCTCCGCCACGACCTGCAAATATATATTGCACGCCGTGAGCGCGTCGCCGGTAATGAACCCCTCACCAAACTGCCTACCGATGGTACCCGCGTAGTTGTTGTGGAAGGACTTCTGGGTGATGTCGAACCCGGCGGGATCGATGTAGTTCCTCATGTACTCGCGCTTGAGGTTCATTTGGATCGTCGAGTGACGAACCTCGTCGATCATCTGGAACGCGAGCCCGTTGTGGATCTCCGGGTTCGGAACCGCTTCGGTCAACAGCGGCATCGCCCGCGCGGCGGAGATCTCCGGGAAAGGAATGATGCTCAAGAAGAGCTTCTGCCACTCCATCCATCGCGGCTGCACCTGGCGCCACATGTTCCCGCGGATAGCTCCGTCTATGGCACCATAGACCCGATGGTCCTTCTCCTCCTGCATCGGGAAGTAGGAGGACAGAACCTGCTTCATCGGGTCCTTCTGTCCACCCTTCTTGAACGTATAGTCAGTCTTGTACTTAGGATCCTTCGTTACGAAGGTCGGCTCCCAGGAAAGCTCCTGGATCTTGGCGTGAGCCTTGGAAACGCTTGTGCGTGCCACTAGCTTTACTCGCCCCTTTCGATAAGTTCGCTCTTCCAACTACTCTCAGTGGTGGTTCAGCGATACATCCCTTTCTGTACCCCACACCCCCTTATGCTGTGTAGTACAACCTGTGCCCCATCATAAAAGCGGAGTCATGGACAGCAAGGGTCAAATACCGTCTTTTCCAACAATGTATGAAAATTCACAAAAAGCCAAAAAGCGGGCTTGCGTCTGGCGGCTGAGGTTACAAAATTATTCGGGAAAGGGAGGTCGTCTATCTTATTCTTTGCTGCAATAGGTCTAGGTTTTAGAGGTGATCGTTGATGAGAGAGAGCCATTCAGGCGTAGACTCCGGCAGCTTCCTGAAGTATGAGGCGCAGACTGGCTCAAAATTCAAGAGTGTCCGGCGAGTCTTCAGGATCTTGGATCTCGTTGGCCAACGAGGGGAGGAGTTGACCGCGAAGGAGCTCGCTCGCAAGATAGGGACCAACCTCTCTAGCTGCTACTATTTGCTCAACATCCTCACCGACGAAGGGTACATCGAGAGGATTCCTCGTTGCGGGGGATACAGGCTCGGCCCCGCCATTACCGCGCTCAACGAGCGGCGTCACGGGAGCGATATCGGATCTGTAGTGGAGCCCGTACTCGAGGAGTTGGCGCGACGGTCCAGGAAGCACGCCTACTTCGGGGTGCTCTCGGATGGGGAGGTTGCTATAGTATGTGTGAAGTCTCCTCCGAAGAGCCCTCCCGCAGGAGTAGCGGAAGGATTTCGCGGCGCTTCACACGCGCTTGCCTTGGGCAAGGTGCTGCTGGCCGGGATGGGGTCCGAGTACGTGGAGGAATACATAGAGGATCATGGGCTGGAGGCCTTCACCCCGCGGACGATCGTCCAACCCGCCCTGCTTCACGCGCAGTTGAACAAGGTTCGCATGGTGGGGTTGGCCCTGGATTTTGAGGAGTTCGCGCAGAATCTCTGTAGCATGGCGGCGCCGATCGAGCGCGAGGTCGGCAGGGTGGAGGGGGCGATAGGGCTCTCGACCACAGCCCGGAGCATCCGTGAGGCGGGGCAACAGCACCTGGTAGAGTTGGTCCAGTGGGCTGCCGGGGAGGCTTCGGCGCTGCTTAAAGAAGGTCCCCAGAACCGGTGCGTGACGAGCGCGGGGTCGAAGAAGTCCGTATAAAGTTTAGTACTGATCGAGAAAGGAGAAGCGAATATGCCCAAGCTAGAGATAGAAGACGTGGGAACGTTCGACATCGAAGACGGCAAGCGGCTAGTCCTGGCCATAGAGGAGGACGCTGAGGTGGACATCATGCACCAGTGTGGCGCCAACGCCCACTGCGCCACCTGCCGCGTCGAGTTCCTTGAGGGCGAGCCCGAGGAGATGACCGAGTCGGAGATGATGTTGCTCGATATGCGCGACCTCCTGGAGAAGGTGCGCCTCTCTTGCCAAATTTACTGCGAGGAAGACATGAAGGTGCGCCCGATAATGACGGTGAGCGGCACCGGGGCCAACAGCGCCGGCGGGAAGCCCGATGAGGAGATCACCCCCGAGCCCGTGTGGATCGATAGACCATACTAGCCGGTCCGAGGAGAGTACCCCGCGCGTGGGCGCCTGTGGAGGAGAGCATCGGCGGTCAGGCCAGGGCAAGCGTGGGCCGCTCCTCACAAGGAGGGCCCTCACAAGGAGGTAGCAGATGGCAGAAGGTAACG
>CADCVG010000054.1 GCA_902806075.1 uncultured Rubrobacteraceae bacterium | reverse complement strand
AGCGAGACCGCTGAACGGGACGCTCCTCTGGCCCTGATGGTCCGCACGTCGTCTGACGAGCCCGGCGCACTCCACGCGCTCACAAGGGTGATCCTGGAGCACCGGGCGAACATTACCTACGTAGACATCGCTGACCGGCGCAAGGACGGCTCTACGGTCTACTTCGAGCTGGAGGACGTAGCCGACGAGGTAACGGACACGCTGATCGAGGATCTCGAGGCCCTTCCGATAGTCCGGGTGGTCGAGCGGGCTCCATCGTTTCAGAAGGTGTACGGTAAGCGGATCATCGTGGTCGGCGGCGGGGCTCAGGTGGGCCAGGTGGTGATCGGGGCGGTCGCCGAGGCCGACCGCCATAACATCCGCGGCGAGCGGATATCGGTCGACACGATCCCACTGGTCGGTGAGGAGAACCTATCCAACGCCGTGCGGGCCGTCGCCCGCCTCCCGCGGGCGGTAGCGCTGGTCCTGGCCGGAGCGCTAATGGGCGGCGACGTGGCCCAGGCCGTCTACGAGATCCGCGAGAAAGGGATCATCGTGCTCTCGCTGAACATGCCCGGCAGCGTCCCCGAAGCCGCCGACCTCGTCGTCACCGACCCGGTCCAGTGCGGGGTAATGGCCGTGATGGCCGTCTCTGCGTCGGCCCGCTTCGACATCAGCCGCCAGCGGGGTAAGCGCTACTAGCTCAGCGTACCTTCCAAACCGGCGCGTACGACGCCTTCACAAGATGCGGCCGAACACCGGTCTCCCTCTTCGTCGCACGCTCCCGGACCTCCCACCTACGGGGCCGGAGAAAGGTCCCGATGCCACCCTCTGATCTACTTGCTCCGTGACGTCTCGCTGGCTCGGCGACGCTGTAACAGACATCAGGCCGTTTCCCGTTCCTTCTCGAAAACCGCCGTCGGGCGGGAGGGTCAGCCGTTACGAAGACCGCTATGAGAAGAGTCGGCAGGTCCCGAACTGGTTACCCAGGGACGCTCTAGGTGGAGAGGGCGTCGGCGATAATCTTCTCGTGGTCGAAGGCAAGATCGACGGTCGAGGGCTCCAGGAAGGAGACCTCGTCGGCGTCGGAGGCGGCTCTGGGGTTCCCCTCGGCGCGGGCGAGGTAGGCGCAGCTTACGTTGTGACCGCGGGGGTCACGGTCGGGGTCGGAGTAGACGCCGACGAGACGCACTATCTCAACGTCCAGGCCGGTCTCCTCCTTCGCCTCTCGGGTCGCCGCGTCCTCCGTCGTCTCCCCCACCTCGACGAAGCCGCCAGGTAGGGCCCAGTAGCCCTCGTAAGGGTCGCTGCCGCGACGGATCAGGAGTATGCGCCCCTCCTCCGAGGGAACGACGACGTCTACCATGAGCTTCGGGGTCTCCGGTCCGGCCATAGGATATGTCCTTTCTCTCGTCTCCTTCTCTCTCGTGCTACTACCCCGCAGGCAAGTCGATCAATCGACCAGAGACCTGGCCGGCAAAATTTCCCGTTGGCTTTCGCTCCCTGTTGGGTAGGTGCTACCGCCTGAGGGCAAAGCTAGAAAGAGGAGGAGTACGTGAAGATAGTCATGGTTCTGTACCCGGGCAAAGGACACAAGGTTGAGTTCGGGGAGTTGGAAGGGCAGCCAGTACCGGGCAGCGCCGAGGGTAGATCGGGCTGCGCCAGTGGCTCGAGAACGAAGGACATGAACTGGTTACGACCACGGACAGGGAGGGCGGTGAGATCGAGGAGCACCTCCAAGATGCGGAAATTTTGATCACTACCCCGTTCTGGCCCGTCTAGTCACCGAAGAGATAACGAACAAGGCGCCGAAACTCAGGCTCATCCTCACGGCCAGTGTGGGCTCCGACCATGGACCTCGGCGAGGCGGCCAACAGGAACATCACCGTCGCCGAGCAGACAGCGAGTAACGTGGTTAGCGTCGCTGAGCACGCCGTGATGTGTATCCTGAACCTCGTGCGCAACTTCATTCCGCAGTACAACCAGGTCGTCAACGGCGAGTGGGACATCGCCGGTCTCGCCAGAAGGTCCTACGATCTTGAGGGCAAGACGGTCGGCATCTACGGCGCGGGGGCAATAGGACAGCTGGTCGCCATGCGGCTCAGGGCTTTCGACGTGAAGATGTATTATTACAAGCGCTCGCGCCTCTCGAACGTCGAGGAGGAGGTCTACGGCTTCCGCTACACGCGCCTCGACGACATGATGAAGCACTGTGACGTAATCGTCATCGAAGCACCCCTCACGCCCGAGACCGAGGGTCTCTTCGACCGCGACGTACTCTTCGGCATGAAGAAGGGTGCGTGGCTGCTCAACACGGCGCGAGGAGCGATCGTCGACCGCGAGCCCTCGTCGAGGTGCTCGAAGAGGGGCATCTCGCCCGGTACGCCGGAGACGTATGGACCCCGAGCCCGCGCCGTCCGATCATCCCTGGCGGCATATGCCCCATCACATGGTGACTCCTCACACCGCCGGCACGACTCTCGACGCCCAGAAGCACTACGCCGACGACACTCAACGCTGCCTCCAGGCCTACTTCAACGGCGAGCAGATAGAGGACGATCACCTCATCGTCGATGGCGGCGAGATCGCGAGCGGCGCCTACAGGGCCATCTACAGTTGATCTCCTAAACAGCCGGACAGCCCGACTCCGATAATGGCCGGGTCAGAATATCTATTAGATGCTACGGTCCGGCCATTTACGCAGCAATATGTAGCAAACCCTGGGCATGCTCCGCGCGGAGAAGGTATAACCCAGGCGTGAAGATACTCGCCATAAGCGACGTCGTAGAGCCAATGCTCTACGGAGTGAGCCTCACCTCCTACGCCGCCGACGTGGAGGCGATAGTCTCCTGCGGGGACCTGCCGTTCGAGTACCTGGAGTACATCCTGACCTTCTCGGGTGCGCCGCTGTACTACGTACGGGGCAACCACGATCCCGCCGAGGACAGGAAGACGCCCCCCGGCTGCATCCCCCTCGACGGCCGCGTCATGGACGTGGGGAACCTCACCCTGGCCGGCCTCTCGGGCTCTCGCCTCTACTCCGGGGGACCGAACCAGTACACCGAACGCGCCATGCGCCGTCGGGGTCGTGCGCTCTCCAGGAAGATAACCCTTGGCTCCCTGTGGGGCCGCAAGAAACCCGACGTCTTCGTGACGCACGCTCCGCCCTTCGGCCTCGGGGACGCGGAGGACCCTGCGCATGTGGGTTTCGAAGCATTCCTCCCGCTCATCGACCGTCACGAGCCGGCCCTGTGGCTGCACGGCCACGTACATCTGTACGGTCCTAACGTGGAGGAGAGACGAGTCACGGGCCGGGCGACGACACGGGTGGTGAATGTGTACGGGCACAAGGTCCTGGAGGTACCGGGAGAAGCAGTAGCTGGGACAGTTGCCAGCTACGCGAAAGGGTTATAGGTTATGTAGATGGACCCGAACGAGCAGGCGGACAAGGACTTCTCGCGCGCCCGGCGGCGGGCTTTTTTGAGGCGTCTCGGGGCGTACCTGCGCCGGGACGAGACCTCTAACCAGTTGCTCTCCTTCGACGAGGTGCGGGGAGCGTTAGGGGCAGTGGAGCAGAGCTACCTCGGGATGCGCGTAGTGCCGGTGGCGGACATCGTGGGGAGCGTCGGGCGGCACAGGGACTTCGACCGGGCCTTTCTGCCCAGCAAGCCGAGCCTCGGCGGGCGCTGGAAGAAGATAGACCAGGCCATGCACCGGGCCGAGGAGCTCCCACCGGTGAGCCTGTACAAGATCGGGGACGCCTACTTCGTCAGGGACGGCAACCACCGCGTCTCCGTCGCTCACCAGCAGGGCATCGAGATGATAGATGCCGAGGTCGTGGAGTTAAGGAGCCGGGTGCCGGTAAACTCGGCCCTGACCGCCCGGGACCTCCTGTACAAGCTGGAGCACCGGCGTCTCCTGGAGAGGCTCCCCATCGACCAGGTACTCCCGGAGCTAAAGGTCGAGCTCTCCGATGTCGCGGACTACAGACGCCTTGCGACCCAGATCGAGGCTCACGGGTTCAGGCTGGGCCAGCTCTGGCGGCGCTACGTCTCCCCGGAGGAGGCTTTAGGGGACTGGTACGAGCACTCCTACAGGCCGATAGCGGCCATGATCCGGGAGGAGCGCGTCCTGGATGCCTTCCCCGGACGCACCGAGCTGGACCTGTACCTCTGGATCCTGCGCCACCGCGAACAGCTCGCCCTTGATGCCCGCGACGAATCGGTCTCTCCCTCCGCCGCCAAGGACGACATCCTCAAGCGACAGGGCCGCAAGCCCCGCCCCCCGAACTCCTTGAACATCTACGGTTAAAGCCCCCTCTGGTGTAAGATTCCGGCGTGGCTTTAACATCGGCGCGGGGAGAGGTTTCTTGAATGCGTTAGCGGTGATCTGGGCTCCCGTAAGGTCGCTCTCGCGCGTCGCGGAGGAGCGCCGGGTGCTGCTCGGCTTCGGCGTCGTGGCGATCTACGCGGCCTTGCAGCTCATCGTCGCTGTCATCGATGTCCTGGGCGGCGTGACCGCGAGCAGCTTTACCCCGGAGAACTTTCCCGGATTACCGCCGGGCATGGTAGAGGACTTCTCGCAGAGCACGGGGGTAACTACCCTGCTCACCGCGGTCCTCTCACCGTTTATAGGGTGGGCCGTGGTCTCGCTCCTCATGCAACTCGTCACGCGCTTCTTCGGCGGGACGGGGCCTCTCTCGGGGATGTTCGCCGTCGTCGGCGTCGCCGCTGCGCCACTCGTAATATTGGCCGTGATAAAGATACCCGTCACGGGCATCCAGGCAGCGGCGGGACCGGATAGCTCCGCAACCGCCATCCTGGACCTCCTGCTCATCCTGCTCACTATCGCGGCCTACGCCTGGAACGTAGCCCTGGTGGTGATCGGGGCCGCCTTCGCCCGCCGGGTCGGCTACGGGCAATCCGCCGGGTCGTGCGCGATCTCGTGCGCCGGCGTCTTGGGCCTTATAATCCTCGTAGCTCTAGTCATCGGTGCCCTGATCTTCGCCGCTTTCGGGGCGGCTACCTCGTCCGCGGTGCCGTAATCCCGAAGCCTAAAGACGAAACAGGAGGGACGCGCTTTGGAAGCCGGACACGGGCAAGATAGAGAGAACCTCCCCCCCGGCGGCCAGCCCCCCGGTGAACCGCCTTCGGGGCGGTCTAGGCGGCGAGGGTTGTTGATCGGGGGCACTATCGCCCTCGGGCTCCTGTTCTTGACGATCGGCACTATAGTGCTGGTCCTCTTAGCCGGTCCGGGCGGCCGGGACGACGGTGGAAGAGCTGCAGCCCCCCAGAGCTTCGAGGAGAGGTACGTTTCGGGCGAAGGTCCCGACAGGATCGCGGTGCTACCCGTGGCCGGCCAGATAAGCTCTGCGCAGGGTAGCTCCGTTGGCTCACAAACGGCGACACCGCAGACCCTCCGGGACCAGTTCAGGCAGGCCTCGGAAGACGACCGCGTCAAGGCCGTGGTCGTCGAGGTCAACTCGCCGGGCGGTGGCGTCGTGGCCAGCCAGCAGATGCATAAGAGTATCCTGGACTTCAAGGAGGAGACCGGCAAGCCTGTCGTCGTCTCGATGAGCGAGACGGCGGCCTCGGGTGGGTACTACCTCGCCACTGCCGCCGACCAGATAGTCGCCAACGAGACCACGCTTACAGGCTCGCTCGGTGTGATCTTTTCGTACCTGAACCTCACAGAGGCGGCCGAAGAGTACGGCGTCGAGCAAGAGGTGATAAAGAGCGGACCATACAAGGACATCGGCTCCTCCACCCGCGAACCGACCGAGGAGGAGTTGGAGATACTCCAGAACTTCGTAAACGAGTCCTACGACCAGTTCGTCGAGGTGATCGTCGAGGGCCGTGACCTCCCGGAGGAAGAGGTGCGCGAGATCGCCGACGGCAGAGTCTACTCCGGGCTCCAGGCCGAGTCTCTCGGCCTCGTGGACGAGCTTGGCGACCTCGACCGTGCCGCCGAGATCGCGGGCGACCTCGCGGGTGCAGGGCAAACGACCGTGGTCCGCTACGAGCGGGAGCCAGGCTTCGTGGAACTCTTGCGCAGCCGCCTCCAACCGTCCGAGCCCCAGGCCCTCGAAGCCCTCGAAAGCGCCGGGATCAACCTTACCCCGGAGCTGCAGTACCTGTACCGCCCGTAGACGAGCACCATATGCTCCTCGGGAGATTACGCGAGCAACCGCGACCGCCGGGGAGACGGCGCGGCGACCATATCGCGGAGAGGAGCGATTTCTTGCTGATGACTGACAGCTGATTGCTCCTAGATAAGCCTCGTCGCCCCCACATAGCCATCCAGGTCCTTCATGTCGCTTTCGACGACCTCATCGAAGTAGTCCGAGGCGTGGACGATCTTGCCGTCGCCTGCGTAGATGCCGACGTGGCTTATGCCATCGTCGTGCTCATCGAAGAAGACCAGGTCGCCGGGCTGCTCCTGGCCCTTGGGAACCGTGGAGCCTTCGTCGTACTGCCTGCTCATGGAGTGCGGGAGCGTGACGCCAAACTCCTCGTAAACTAGCATCGTAAGCCCAGAGCAGTCTATGCCGGAACGCGACGCCCCGCCGAGACGATACGCCGTCCCGTCGTACTCTTTGGCCGCCTCCACCACTTCCTCGCCCTCGGAGTTGGCCGCGGGCGCGCTGCTCTCCTGAGGGGCGGGGGCGCTCGTGGAGACCTGCTCCACCTTCACGGCGTCGGTGCCGATGTACTCCTTGCCGCTTGCCCGTGGGGAGAAACGGATGGAGTAGTCGTCGCCGGCCTTCATGCCGTAGATGCCGATTCGAACCCACTGGCCACCGTTCTTCTGCTGGTTGACCTTTGTCCGCTCGATGCCCGAGGAGGTGACGACCTCGACCGGCGCCGCGCTGCTCAGGCCCTTGACCTTGGGCCAGCGGGCGTAGACAGCGTAGTCTCCGTCCTCCGGTATCTCGACCCTGAACTGCGCGGATGATGGAGACTTGTTCGACGGACGGGCGAAGCGGTAGTCATCGCCGTTCACGCCTACTCCGTAAGAGCTCGTCCCCCAGCCCCCGTTCGCCCTAAAGTGATCCTCATCGGAGTTATCCACTATCTGTGAATACGTGGGAGCTGCCTCGACATTGCCGTCCTCCTTCGCTACCGTGACCAAGCCGGTCGTGGCGAAGACCGCAAGAAAAACTAGTGCCAAACGGCGCAATATGTCCCCCCCTCCCTAAAGCTCTATGAGCACTCTCTTGAATATTATCGGTTCGTAGAGAAGAAAGCTCTAACGCTGGCGAGGATTTTTTGAGTTTTTCGGAAGGGACGAGACCAGCTCCAGCGACATGCCTCGTAAGCATCCGCTTAGATAGTATCGGCGGGAGGTTGCAGGGCGAGACGGGAGGTTATCGTGGCTCGGGCCGAGCGCGAGGCCGAGCAGCTCTGCCCCGTCTCGAACGCCCTGAGGGACAACGTGGACATCCAGTTACACACCAGTCTGGCGAGCTAGGCTGGAGGGCCGGTCAGGAGCAGTTATTACCTGAACCCGGTTCTTGCCGGTCCTCTTGGCGCGGTACATCTCGCGACTGGCGGCGATGAGCTCTTCGAGGGCCTGTGCCTGCGCGATCAGGAGCGCTGCGCCTGAAGAGACCGTGATCCCCTCAGGTATTAGCGAGCCTTGCTCGAATGAGCAGCTCTCTCTAACTCCCGACGGACACGCTATGCTCGGAGACCGTTGTGTTAAGCGGTCTCTGTAGTCCTCGAAGCTGTTTGTTGAGTGTGCCCTGACGAATTCGTAGAGCCAAGCCGTTGCGTACGCCTCTACAAGAGCCTCTCGATAAACTCGTGCGCTTCTCGCCGGATGGCCGCCAGGGTCCTGGAACGGGAGGGCGTTTGCGGTCTATCGTTGCGGGTACAGCCGACTATATAAACATGCGAGCTTGAGGAGGAAGAAGTGAGGCGCGAGGTCTTAGCGGCACCGGATAGGGTTGTATGAGCCCCGTGGCGATAGTCACGGCCTCGGACTCGGGGATCGGTCAGGAGTCGGCAAGAGAGCTGGCGGAGAACGGCTTCGTATGCCGTTTCAGGTTTACAAACGGCTCTGAGCTGAGGTTCCGCGCCCTACTGACCGAGCATGGCCCCCGTAAGATAGATTTATCCAGAATTTAGGCTGAAGAGTCCTAGCTGGAGAGTTCTGCGGCCATGAGCATAAGGCCGCCGTCCACGACGAACGATTGGCCGGTGGCATAGGAGGCTCTCTCTGAGGCGAGGAAGGCGACCCACGTGGCTATCTCACGGGCGTGACCGGGGCGTCCGAGCGGCAGGTTGGGACGCTCTACCGTGGTTGGATCCGTGTCCTCCTGGCCGGTCATTTGGGTGGAGATCTCACCCGGGGCGATGGCGTTTACGAGGACGCCATAGTCGGCGAGCTCCATCGCCATGACCTTGGTTAGCAGGCCCAATCCTCCCTTCGAGGCACAGTAAGCGGAGGCTCCGATACGGGGGATGTGCTCGTGTACTGAGGTGATGTTGATGATACGGCCGCCGTTTCCGGCGTCCGCCATCCTCCTCGCCGCCCGCTGGGAGCAGAGGAACGCCCCGTTCAGGTTCGTGTCCAGTACCTGGCGCCACTCCTCATAGGAGAGCTGCAGGAAGTCACCTGTGGGGTCGCCGGTCCCAGCGTTGTTCACGAGTACGTCCACGCCGCCCAAAGAGTCCGCGAGGTCGTCTATTACCTCCGCTGCCTCGGGCAGGTCGGTTAGGTCGAGCCTGCGTATCTCTCCCCGGCGGCCCACCTTCTCGACGGCCGCGAGCGTCTCCCGGGCTCCGGCCTCGTCCTCGTGGTAGGTGATCCCTAAATCGAATCCATCTTCCGCCAACTTTTTAGCGGCCTCCTGGCCAATTCCTGAGTCCGAGGCCGTGACTATCGCGATGGGGCTCACAGAACCAGCTCGCAAACAGTGTCTACAATTACGCGCTTCATGGAAACCTTCCTCAGGGTAGGTTGCACTCTTTATGCAAGCAGCTTTTACCCAGGTAGCAGACACAAGACACCAGAATTGTCGATAAGACCCCGATTAGGCAACTGGGTAAATTGTGGCAGGTCGGCCTGTCGAGGCAGTTCTGGTTGAACGTCATCCTGACCAGACTCGATTACCTGCCCGGGCTGAGCCACCCCTTGTGCAGCATCCCTGCGAGAAGGGGTTGAGCGCACTCGCGCCAGCCCACTTCAGAATGACCCCCGGTCCCCGCAAGCGTCGCTGACGTGAACAGCTAAACGGGCCGCTGTCGAGGTAACCGCTCGTCCTCCACACTTCGCTACTTAGAAGTCGCCGCCGCTGAAGTCGCCACCACCACCGAAGTCATCGCCGTAATCGCCGGAGTTCTCCCCTGCGCCGGCGGCGGTTTCTTCATCCCCCGACTGCTCGCCCTCGTCGCCCTCGTCGAAGCCGTCCATGGAGCCCAGAAACGTAGAGAGACGCTAAGTTCGGTTGTATGGGGAGCCGGTGTCCTACGGGGCTCCGGCTCTTTTTTGCCGCTTGGCCTTATTCACCGGATTGCCTACAGAGACTGTCTGATAAATAGCTGGAAGGCTTCTCGACCCTGGTCTTGGTGACGCTAAGACGCTCCGATAGGGCTTCTTGGCCCCGTTCTAGCCGCTCATGAGACCCCAAAATAGGGCCTGTTTCGATTTATCAGACAGTCTC
>CADCVG010000053.1 GCA_902806075.1 uncultured Rubrobacteraceae bacterium | reverse complement strand
CGTAGTGTTGTTAGGGCTGACACTGTGGGTAGGCACTCAATCCGAGATGCCCTCAGGAACGGAATCCGAGCCAGGAATGGAATCTGAGGCTGAGATGGATCCTATGTAGGGCTCTTCTACGTGCATCGAACTGCCATCAAGGCAACGAATATACAACTGGGTTGCCGCTAAGAGGTCTTAGCGGCAACCTGGTGAATAGGCCTTCGGCGGATGCGCTGGGCTTCGCAAGGTGCCATGATACGTGTGGTCGGGAGGTTCGAGTAGGAAGTAAACCATGGGGTCTTCAACCTTTATCAGGTGGGCTGGCTTGGCAGCCATGGTGGGTAGCATACTATGGGCTCTATGGACCATAGGGTCCAACTTCGTCGGGTATGGTGAACCTGGAACCCCAGCCTACGAGATCTACGAACTCTATAACAGGCTACTGCCTCTCGCGCTGTTGCCCGTTATGGTGGGTTTCCTCGGGCTACACGCCGCACAGAGAAGTAGCTACGGGCGGTTAGGTAAAGCTGGCTTCATTACGGCCCTCGTCGGACTCGGCCTCGCAGTCGCGGGCAGCGTGGGCGAGTTCTGGGTATTCACTATGCAGCCCTACGGAGTGGCCAATGGTAGGGACGCCTCCTGGACGATCTACCTGTTGGGACACCTCGTCCTAGCCATAGGTTCGGTACTCTTCGGGATCGCCACCGTGCGAGCGAAGATCGTGGCACGCAAGACGGCGATGATGTTTGCCTTGCTTGGCGGGTTCGCCGTCGTGCCGTTCTTCGGAGCGTTGATATTCGCTATCCCCTTTACGTGGCTAGGGTACATGCTCTGGTCGGGGAAAGGCGAGCCGGTCTTGCAGCAAAAACGCGTGCACTGAATTTCCGAGAAGACCTCAGCCTGTTGAAAAACTCGAGCCAGACATGTTGACGACTGCATAGACTGGCTCTGGAGGCTCCAAATCGGGCTTTAGAGGCCCAAAACAGACGTTTTTGAACCTGAATCGAGGACCGCAAGCAGTAACGAGGAGTTTTTCAACAGCCTCAGGTCTTCTCGGAAAGTTGCCTCCTAGGGTAGGGGCAAGCTTCTTAAGATGCCCGAGCATCGTTTAGTGCCGTCATGCGGAAGTGGGAGCGCTATCCCCTGTAGGGAAGCGGAGGTGCCCGACATGCCCGCCCGCGCTCCCGATGAACTACCCCGACTGTTTGCTAGCCTGATTCGGCGCCGGATCCGATCTTGACTACAGTTTCAGAGGTGAGGCTCCGATGCACCGGACACTTCTCGGCGATCTCGAGAAGCTGCGAGCGTTGTTCCTCGCTCAACGGCCCGTCGAGCTCGATATTCACCTCAATCCGATCGATCTTCCCTTCCTCACTTTCGCACTCGGCGCAATCTTCGGCGTGAACGCTCGAATGTCGAAGCCGGGTGGTGACGCCTTGGAGAGGCAAACCTTCTCTCTGGGCGTGCATGGTGAGGGTCATCGACGTGCACGCCCCGAGAGACGCCAGCAGTAGATCGTAGGGGTCGGGCCCTCGGTCGGACCCGCCCGATTCCTCTGGCTCGTCGGCCGCCAGCCGGTGTGAGCCGACGAAGACTTCCTGATGCAATCCTTCTCCGTCCCCGTAGACGATCGCTTCCTTCTGGTCCTCGCTCATCGTCCTCCTTCGTCTAGTGGACTCCTCCGCTATGCCCGCTTCACGAGTGCTTTGTAGGTCTGGTGGAGGTGGTCAGAGACGGTGACGACGGCGAAAAGGGTGGCTATGAGGCGGGTAACGCGCGGCGCGAGTACGAGACCATAGGTGAAAAAGGAGGCCACCCACATGCCAAGACAGAACTTGCAGGTGATCAACTCTCCGATGGACCTTCGTAAGCCCTCGCCTCGAGGCCTCTCGTCGACGCTCTTGGGGCTCTCCTTCTCCTGGAACTCCGTAAACGGGGCGCGTATGGGGCTCGTAACCGCGTCCTCGGCCCCCATCAAGCTCAACTTGTGGCTCGCTACGCCGAGCAAGGCTATGTCTTTGGCGTCTATCCGATCCGGTATCTCCCGGCCCGTGCGCTTGGCAACCAAGAGAAAAACAGCGAGGATCAGGTTGAAGACTCCTATAAGGGTCGAGTAGGAGTAGAGCCTCTGCTTCCTACCCCCGTAACCTTCGAAGACATCCAGGTGTACTACTTCCTCGCTCAAAGCAACCTCCTCCTACTCTCGATGCTGCTTGTTTTCCTACTCTACCCTGTGCCCCTTTTTAGCTTATTCGTAACATCCAGCTTCATTAGCGCCCCTTATTCACCGAGAGTCCTAGAAGATGTGTTCTCGAAACTCAGACGGTAGAGGGCTTTGCAACAAGATTCGAAAAAGGGTTCTGGCGGAGGCTGCTCGGGGGATAACTATTCAAGGAGCTAAAAAGCACTATGGAGGTTGTTGTATGAGTAGGCGAAGATTCAAGCCGAAGGGCAGCTAGAGCGTGCCGGGGGGGCAAGATATCAGCACGGCTCTCATGTCCTAGTTCCCACGGGAGAAGACCGTGTTATCCGATTTATCCTAAGAAGTGAGACTCTTCAGCTAAGGGAGTATGAAGGCCAACGCGTCCGAATTAACGCATCCCTGGTGGAAGGCTATCCTCCTAATGAAGAGGGCCCAAGGCTCCATGGCGAAGGGGAGCCAAGACTCCTTGAGGTATTCTCAACAACATCACTCCAACCACAGGAGTAGGAGTAGCGGTAGTACTGGGTCTGATCGTCGGACAGGAGGACCCTACACCGGCCCCTATAAGTTAGGAACAAGTGTAAGCAGATCGCCTTTCGGGACGGGGTGTAATCTAAGCCTCGTCCCTTAGTTGCCGGATTGCCGCTAAGAGGTCTTCCCGGAAACTCACCTCACCCTAGAAGGCTGCTCGGCCATTACGCCACTCTGCGACCGGAGCACGTAACCAAACCCCAGCCACAGCAGCCCGAACAGTATCGCTCCAAGTAGCGCCCCATTTACCCCAAAGAGCAGCGCTAGGACCACCCACACCGGCAAGCCGACGATGAACCCCACTCCACACCAGCGCGGCAGTACTCTCGCTTGCAGCGTGGCCGCCCCATAGAGCACGAACCCCACCAGCATGCCCAAGATCCCCAGGAGTTCGACAAATTCTAGAGCCGTACTGCCAAACAAGCGCACTACAAAGGCCACGACCACGACTAGAGCCGCCCCAACGAGCGTGTAGAAGCCCGCGCGTCCTATGCGCCCGTAGTTCCCCTTCTGCAGGGCGTGGAACCCCGCGAGGCCCGTCAGCAGGAGGAGTAGCGCGACGATGAGCAGTACACCAATCAAGCTGTCGTAGAACGAACCGGGAGGCGGTTCAGGGTTCGCCCTTACCAAGACAAACGCTACGATAAATGCTACGCCAGCCAGCATGGCCGCCAGTCCGCCCCGCTGGACAAGGTCCGAAGACGCCATAGAGAATCCTCCCCGCCTAGAGTCAGCATGCTACTTTGACAATGACCGCAATTAATAAAGGTGTCAAGGGTTTTTAAGAGGAGCTGTGCCTAGAGGTTAGTTGGCTGCTCTGTTGCCTCTATTCACCGAGTAGCCGGAAAGAAGTCTTATCGGAAACCCATATCCAAGATTCTGTATGGACCGAGTTTCAGGAAGCTTCACACATCTCTTTGAGGCAATATGCGGCGCGGAGTCGGCCACAACATCTGACGGAACTGAATGAAAATGCAGGAAGGCGCCAGCACACCTTCCCCCTAGCTGGAGCCTGGTGATCACCTGGGTACCGTCACGGGCTCCACCGTCGCACTCCAAGAGGCCGGTGAATCGAGGCGCATATCGGTTAATATAGTCACTCGTATGAACCGCAAGACGCCGAGAAAATTCGCCACGACCCCCGGCACCCGGGACGTGCTGCCGCCGGAGTCTACCCGGCTGCTGGACGTGCAGGCAAAGATCCGGGAGCGCTTCCGCCTGTTCGGTTACGGGGAGGTTATTACTCCCGCGCTCGAGTACTCGGAGGTCGTCGAGGAGCCGAGACTCAGGGACGCCTCGTTCAAGCTCTTCGACCCGGATAACCAGATGCTCCTCCTGCGCCCGGAGATGACCACTCCCATCTCTCGCCTCGTGGCCCAGCGCCTGCGCAACTTCCCGCCTCCTTACAAGCTCTCCTACGTACTGCCGGTCTACCGCAGGACCAGCGTGGGCCGGGGCCAGAGCGCCGAACTCTACCAGGCGGGCGTGGAGGTAGTGGGCTCCGCTAGCCCGCAGGAGGACGCCGGCACCGTTGCCCTGCTCGTGGACGTATTGAACTCTTTAGGCCTCGAAGCGACCGGGGACTTCGCGGTCGTGCTCGGCCAGAGCGCGTTCTACAGGGCCTACCTGCGGCACGTCGCCCCCGAGGCCGCCCCGGCCCTTCTCGCGGCGCTCGCCTCTAAGGACCTCGTGCGGGTCGAAGAGATCTCCGCGGGGCTTCCGGACGAGACCGCCGCCGGGGTCCGGGGGATACCGCGCCTCGTCGGGCCAGCCGCCGACGGGGGCGTCCTCGAAGAGGCGGCGAAGCTTGCCGGAGACGCCCCGGAGGCGATGATGGCGTTGGAGAACCTGCGGGAGATACTACGTTACCTCGAAGCCCAGGGGGCTCTGGGGGCGGTCATACTGGATCTCGGCCTGATCGGACGCCACAACTACTACACTGGGGCGGTCTTCGAGGCGTACTCCCCGAAGCTCGGGTTCACCGTCGCAAACGGTGGACGCTACGACAACCTCCTCGCCCGCTTCGGCCGGGACCTCCCCGCCACGGGCTTCGCCATCTACCTCGAACGCCTCCTCTCCGTGCTCCCCGAGGACGACCTCTCCCCGCTCCTGGTCCTCGCCGGCACGGGCGTCGAAGGTACGAAGGCCGCCGGCGCTCTACGCGCGCAAGACGTGCCGACCCTGCACCTCTCCGAGGACCTGGAGCCCGGCGCGGCGGTCGAGTATGCCGCCTCGGTGGATGCGGACTGGGTCTGCTACCCGTCCTCCGGCGGCGTGAAGCTCGCCCCGGCGGAGCGGGGAGCGCAGTTCGAGCTGGTACGCATAGAGGAGGTCGCTGAAAGGGTATTTGGTAGGGAGCCGCAGGAGGTGGGACGGTGAGCGCGAGGAGCAAGTTGAGGGTGGCGGTCCCGAAGGGTGCTATCTTCGAGGACGCCCTGCGGTCTTTGGGCGGGGCCGGTCTGCCGGTGGAGGTCCTGCGAGAGAACGACCGAAGGCTCCTCTACGAGGCCGAAGGTGTGGAGTTCATCACAGGGCGGCCGTCGGACGTGCCGGTCTTCGTGGAGTATGGGGCGGCAGACATCGGCATCGTCGGCAAGGACGTGTTGGAGGAGCAGGAGCCGAACGTGGTGGAGATGCGGGATCTCGGGACGGGGTGGTGCCGCATGGTGCTCGCCGCCCCCGCGGAGAGGGCCGGGGAGGTTCGGGAGGAGATCGGGCACGCGGAGGTCGTGCGCGTGGCGACCAAGTACCCGCGTACCGCCCGACGGTACTTCGAGGGGATAGGCCGCCAGGTGGAGATCATCGCGCTCCACGGCTCCATAGAACTCGCCCCGCTCGTGGATCTGGCCGAGTGCATCGTCGACCTCACCGCTACCGGCACCACGCTGCGCGAGAACAACCTGGTGATACTTGAAGAGATCTCCACCTCCACCGCCCGCCTCATCGCCAACCGCGGCGCGTACCGGTTACGCAACCAGGAGATCTCTGCTCTCGTGGATGCTATGCAGAAAGACGAGGTATCGCTTGGTTAAAGTCCTCGACGTCCGCGAGGCCGACCCCAAAGAGATCGTCGCTCGACTCCGCCGCCCCGGCGGGTTCCTCTCCGAGAAAGTCCGCGACGCCGCCCGCCGCATCGTCAACGACGTCCGCGATAGGGGGGACGAGGCGCTACTGGAGTACACCGAGCGCTTCGACGGTGTCCGGCCAGATCCAATACGGGTCCCGCCTGAGGAGATAAGGAGCGCCCGCGAGTCTCTCGACACGGAGGCCGAGGAGAGCTTCGGCGTCGCGATAGAGAACGTGCGCTCCTTCCACGAGCGCGAGATGGACCATCCCTGGGAGATTAGCCGGGGCGGGGCGACGATGGGCCAGCGGGTGCGCCCCTTGCGGCGGGCCGGCCTCTATGTCCCCGGCGGACACGCCGCCTACCCGAGCACGCTGGTTATGTCAGCGGTCCCGGCGCAGGTCGCGGGGGTAGGGGAGATAGCGGTCTGCGCTCCGCCCGGCCCGGAGGGTAAGGTGAGTCCCAACGTCCTCGCCGTCGCCGGTCTCCTGAACCTCGACGAGGTCTACGCCGTCGGGGGCGCGCAGGCGGTCGGCGCGATGGCCTACGGCACGCAGAGCATCTCACCCGTGAACAAGATAGTAGGTCCCGGCAACGACTACGTGGTCGCCGCGAAGCTGGAGGTCTTCGGCGTCGTCGGGGTAGATGCCCCCGCCGGACCGAGCGAGGTCGTCGTCATAGCCGAGGCCGGCGCCTTCCCCGAACGCGTCGCCTACGACCTCATGGCCCAGGCCGAACACCTCTCCGGCGCCTCCGCCGTGCTGCTCACCCCGTCCGCCGAGCTTATACATAGCGTCGAGCCCCTCCTCTCCGGGGAGCCGGCGGACCTCATAACGCTCGTGCGGGTGCGCGATGCGGCGCAGGCCGTGGAGATAACCAACGAGTACGCCCCCGAACACGCGCACGTTATCTCCGAGGACCCGGAAGCTATCCTCCAGAGCCTGGACGCCGTCGGCATGGTAGCCATCGGCGACTTCAGCCCCGTAGCTCTGGGCGACTACGCCGCCGGACCCTCCCACGCCCTCCCGACCGGGGGCGCGGCGGCCTGGGCTTCTGCTCTAGGCACCCACGACTTCACCGCGAGGACCAACTACATCCGTTACACCCCCGAGGCCCTTGCGGCGCTGGGTCCTCACGTCGAACGCCTCGCGCGCCTCGAAGGCTTCGAGAACCACGCCCGCAGCGTCGGTGTGCGGCTCAGGAAGGAGCCGTAGGCTTGGAGCACGAGGTCAAGGAAGCTCTCTCTGACGGGGAGATAGAGGCAACTTTTCCGGTGATGAAGCAGCTACGGCCTCACCTGGACGAGCGGGACTACCTCGAAACGATCAGACGCATGCAGGGTACTGGTTACCGGATCGCCGCTGCGTTCGAAGACGGGCAGGTCGTGTGTGTGGCGGGGTTCAGGGTCCAGGAGAACCTCTACGGTGGCAGGCACCTCTACGTGGACGACCTCATTACCGACGACAGTGCCCGCTCTCGGGGCAACGGGCAGCGGATGCTCGGCTGGCTGACTGATCAGGCAAGGAGAGACGGGTGCGGACAGCTCCACCTGGACTCGGGTGTGCAACGGTCCGACGCCCACCGCTTCTACCTCCGAGAGGGGCTTACCATCTCCTCCTACCACTTTCGCAAGGAGATCTGATGACGACTAGGACCGGCATGGCAGAACGGCAGACAGGAGAGACGTTCGTCAGGGTGCGTCTCGGCCTCGACGGTGAGGGACACACGGAGGTCAACACGGGGGTTGGCTTCTTCGACCATATCCTGCACCTCCTCGCACACCACTCCGGGATGGACCTTGAGGTCGAGGCGAAGGGTGACCTGCACGTCGATGACCACCACACCGTCGAGGACACCGGCCTCGTGCTCGGACGCGCCTTCGACGAGGCTCTGGGCGACCGGGCCGGCCTGGTACGCTTCGCCGACGCGAGCGCGCCGCTCATAGAGGCGCTCTCCACCGCCGTCGTGGACCTCGGGGGCCGCAGCCACCTAACCTGCAACCTCGGGCCGATGCCCGAGAAGATAGGTACCTTCGACGTCGAGCTCTTCCCGGAGTTCCTGCGCGCCTTTACCCAGTACGGTCGCTTCACCCTCCACCTCAACTGCCACTACGGCGAGAATGCCCACCACAAGGTCGAGTCCGGCGTCAAGGCGTTCGCCGTCGCCCTCCGCGAGGGGATAGCATGGAGGAGCAGCGGCAGCGCCTCCACGAAGGGGGTCGTGGATTGAACGTGGCAGTGGTCGATTACGATGCCGGGAACACCCTCTCGGTAACGCGGGCGCTGGAGAAGGTCGGGGCGCGCGTGGATCTGACACCGGACCCGGAGAGAGTCCTCGCTGCGGACGCGGTGGTCTTACCGGGTGTTGGGGCGTTCGGGGACTGCATGAGGAAGCTCAGGGAGAGGGGGATGGACGAGGCGTGTCTTCAAACCTACCGCTCCGGCAAGCCGTTCCTCGGGGTGTGCGTGGCGTTGCAGGTCTTCTTCGAAGGGTCGGCGGAGTCGCCGGGGGAGGAGGGGCTTGGCATACTTCCCGGCACGGTGATCCGGTTCAAGGGTAACGGGCTCAAGGTGCCTCACATGGGCTGGAACGAGCTCTCGGTGGCGCGTCCGCACCCGGTCCTCGATGGGTTGGGCGGCGAGGACTTCTACTTCGTCCACTCCTACTACCCGGAGCCTGCAGAGATGGACGACCTGCTTGGGACCTCCGAGTACGGGGAGCGGTTCTGTGCGGCGGCGGGTCGGGAGAACCTGGCGGCGGTCCAGTTTCACCCCGAGAAGAGCAGCCGCGCGGGGCTCAAGCTCTACGAGAACTTCCTCTCCTGGGCGAAGAGCCTTTGACGGGCTTCACCGTCTATCCGGCTATAGACCTGCGCGGCGGCCGTTGTGTCCGGCTCAAGCAGGGCGATTTCGGACGGGCCAAGGAGTACGACGCAGATCCGGTAGGGCGTGCCCGCGAGTGGGAACGGCGGGGGGCCGTGGCGATCCACGTCGTAGACCTCGATGGCGCGAGAGAGGGCCGTCCCGTCCAGCTCGATCTCATCCGCGAGATGGCCGGATCGGTGAGCGTTCCCTTGCAGGTCGGGGGCGGTGTCCGCACGCTCGAAGACCTGCATGCCCTGCGGGAGGCGGGGGCAGCGTGGATCGTGATGGGTACGGCGGCGGTTGAGAATAAGGACCTTCGCCGTCGTGTCGTCGAGGAGGTGGGCGCCGCCCTCGTAGTCGCCGTTGACGCCCGCGATGGGGTCGTTGCGACCCACGGTTGGGAGCATTCGAGCGGTATCGCCGTGCTGGAGCTCGCGGAAGAGCTCGTCGAAGATGGTGTGGCCTCCGTCCTCTACACCGACGTGGCCCGCGACGGCATGGACGCCGGCGCCGCCCTCGAAGGGACCGCGGAGCTGGCCGCCATAGTTCCAACCATCGCCAGCGGCGGCGTTCGGGGTACGCAAGATGTGGCAGCCCTCGCGAAGATCCCCGGCGTCACCGGGGCGATCGTCGGGACCGCCCTCTACGAAGGCCGGGTGACTCTAGAGGAGTTGCTAGAGGCCGCTGGATAGGGACGCGCAGCTCTGGCCCTTACTGCTACAGCTGGAGTGTACGGTCCTTCGGCGCGCCCTCTTCGTACTTGGCTGACTGTAGCGTCCTCCACGCGAGTTGGGTGAGCGCCTCGTCCGTCGGCCTGGCGGCGAGGTCCGGGGCCGTTTCGGCGATGGCGGCACGGGCCGTCTCGACGCAGGCGTCCAGGGCGGCGTTGATCTCGTAGGCTCGCGCGGCCTGGTACTTTACTTGCAGGATCTTCGGCGGCGCGTCGTCCACGGCGAAGGAGAGCTTGTACTCCTCGGTGCGGCTCTCGTAGTCGCCGATGCGCTTTGCGG
>CADCVG010000052.1:9578-9862 GCA_902806075.1 uncultured Rubrobacteraceae bacterium | reverse complement strand
CTCTCAAGGAGCTCTTGATTCAGACCGTTTACGAGTAAACGATGCGCGCGGACAACGCCCGCCACATTTGCGTGGGCGTATGGTTCTGGTAGCATTGGCGCCGGAAAGGAAAAAGTAAGAAGGAGGAGCATGGCAAGCGAGACTGCCCAGCAGACGACAGCCGAGCAAGCGCAGCGCACGCCGGTGGGCACGATCCATGTGGTGGACCCCAACCCGCTGAACTGGCTGTTCATCACCTGGAACACGATGGAGGAGCCGGTCCGAACCGACTCGGAGGGGCACAT
>CADCVG010000052.1:0-9568 GCA_902806075.1 uncultured Rubrobacteraceae bacterium | reverse complement strand
CCTTCGAGATCGACGTCCGCAGAGGCGTACGCTTCCAGGACGGCGAGGAGTGTACGGCAGAGAGCGTCAAGCGTGCCTTTGATGAGGTGCAGCGCTGGAAGGCGCCCCACCCGCCTGGCACCTCTCTGAACTTCCACCCGGACGCGACTGCCG
Source organism: uncultured Rubrobacteraceae bacterium (assembly GCA_902806075.1). GTDB lineage: Bacteria > Actinomycetota > Rubrobacteria > Rubrobacterales > Rubrobacteraceae > Rubrobacter_F. Next base: position 9,415 of record CADCVG010000052.1, on the reverse strand, counting down.
AGGTCGTGGACGACTACAAGGTGCGCATAAACTTTCCCGAGCCGGATGGGCTGGTGTTAGGCAAGTTCCGGGGCTTGCATGTCCCGAGCACGCGCTTCTGGGAGGAAGAGGGCTTCGGCTACAGGAAGAACGGCACCGGCGAAGGCCATTGGTGAGTGATCGACGCGCCGGGCCCTTGGGGCTCCGGACCGTTCACCCTCGTTGAGGGTTACTCCTCCCTCGAGAACGAGGTAGCCATGATCGAGGACCGACCGCTCGCTGGCGTGTGGCTGGACACGAACCAGCCCCGCACGGATCGCCTCGTGCTGGAGGCAAACACCGACCACTGGAACAAGGAGCGCGGCCCGAGGTTGGAGAGGGTCGTGTTTCGCAACAACGTCGCGCACGACAAGGCGTTGGAGCTTGTCTGCACGACCGAGGGTGAGATCGACATAGTAACCGAGGTAGATCCCTCGGACGCCGAAAGGGTAAAGAGCTCCGAGCACGCCCAGCTGCACGCCGTGGATGCGATGCGGATCGTGACCGGTGTGATCAACCGCTTCACCGACGACGTGCCGCTACGCGACGCCAACGCGCGCCGGGCGCTTAACCTGGCCGTGGACCGTGACCGCCTCGTCCGGGAGGGGTTCGCAGGCTACGCTCACGCTCTCTCCGGGCTCACCCCGCACTACGCTGGTGGATTCTCGGGCGCCGAGCCTTATCCGCACGACCCCGAAGAAGCCCGGCGCCTCATGAGCGAGGCCGGCTGGCCCGAGGGGAGAGCCTTGAGGCTCGCCGCGACGAGCGATGTCGAACCGGTAGCGAACATGCTCGCCGAGGACTACCGCAACGCTTTAGGCATCGAGGTGGAGCTGACGATCATCCCCGATGAGGAACTACTCGTCGCGCAGCACACGCTCGTGGAGAAGGTCATGGAGCTGCCTTTCGACGTGCTGGTACACGCCTGGATCGATCTAAACTCCGACGCGCCGCCGGCGTTCATACACGGCGCGTACTTCGCCGCCGACGGGCCGTTCCGGGCGGGACCGCCGCTGGATGATTTCGAGGAGTTGATGGGGAGTTTCGCTACCGAGATCGATGCGGAACGCCAGGGTGAGATCGCGGCCCAGATAGACCAGTTCGTCTACGACGAGGCACTCTCGGTCTTCCTGGTAGCCCCGCAGGCCCTCTACGCGATCAACCGGCACGTGAACTTCGTAGGGCACGCCGCCACCTTCGAGTTGGCCGAGACTGAGGTGAACGAGGAGCATTGGTCGCGCCGAAACGGCCAGTAACGGGAGAGGCAAGAAGAACCAGAGTCGTCGGGGCTGTTGAGGCAAGTCGCTGAGGCCGTAGGTTTGGCGAGCAGAAGCGATGGGGAAAGCAGTAGCAGGGATGATGTCAACGAAAGAGGAGGAACCAACGTGGCAGCAGCAGATAGAGAGTCGATCACGCTAGAGGAGGCCCAGAGGCTGATTCAGGCCGCCCAGGAGAAGGCCCGCGAGATCGGCCAGCCGATGAACATCGCGGTCGTGGACAACGGGAGGCAGCTCAAGGCGTTCGCGAGGATGGAGGACGCCTGGCTTGGCAGCATCGACATTGCGATAGACAAGGCCTTCACGTCGGCCTCCTTCTTGCTGTCCACTCAGGACCTCGGGGAGATGGCGCAGCCCGGTCAGCCGCTCTTCGGCATCAACACCACCAACGGCGGCCGCATCGTCATCTTCGGCGGCGGCATCCTGCTCATGCGCGGCGATGACGTGGCCGGCGCCATAGGCGTCAGCGGCGGCACCCCGGATCAGGATCACGAGGTCGCCGAAGCGGGCGTGGCGGCCTTCTAGCCCTTCAACGTTCGGCACTGTTCCAGAAGGGGCGGGGTTTATCCTCGCCCCTTCGGCTTGTGTGGACTGCCGAAGGAAGCTGCTGCCGGACAGGGCGCTACAGGTCTTCAGCCTTACAGGGTGCTCGACCTTCCATGCTCGCTTGAGGGGCCTTAACCACGCCCTTACACAAGCTTGATGGATGCTGGCGGTGTGCTTGCATAGCCAGGACAAAACAAGAATGGTGCGACTCGGCTCCATCGAGCAGCCTCGGCAACCGCTGAGAGAGCAGCTGGAAGAGTAAGCAGGAGAACGAAGGCTACACTCTGCCTCGAAGGAGTGGCGCGAGCGGCCAGTAGCGCGGTCACGAGGCCGGTGCCGACGAGCGCGACAGTATGGCATTCGACACTGGCCGCGGCTCCCTGTTTAGCTGCGAGGTCCGAAGGGCGCCTACCCGGCGTGTAACCTGGTCTTGCGGGCGGGAACACGCGCGCTGAGCATGAAGAAGAGCGGACGGAGGCTCAGACCGTCTGGCGCGATACGAGCAGGGCGAGCAGGCAGACGACGGCTAGAGAGAGGTAGGAGAGGACGTCACCGCCGAGGTCGGCCAAGGAGCCGCCGAGGAAGGTTCCAGCGGCGTAGCCGGAGGCCCAGGCGAAGTTGGTGGCGCCGAAGGCGGGGGCGCCCCCGATGCCGGCCTTCTCGGCCCCGCGAGAGAGCAGGGAGGTCCCGGGCACGAGCGGGGCGTTGAAGGCGACCCCGGCCAGAACCACGAGCAGAGCGACGAGGGGGGCGTACTCTGCCCAGGGAAGGACTAGCAGGACGGCGAGCGAGCCTAAAGTACCCGCGAGTACGGGTGGACGGTACCCGGAGCGGTCGGACCAGCGCCCGAGCAGGGGGTGTACGATGGCCTCGAAGACGGCGGCGACGAGGAAGACGGCCCCGATTGCGGCGGCGCCCCAGCCGAGGCGCGAGAGCTGGAGCGGCGCCAGGACGGCGAGCGCGCCGAAGAGCAGGGGTGAGAAGGCGATAAAGGCGAGACCGGTCAGCAGTTGCGGCCGTCGCGCTGCCGCGAGGACCTCCCGGAGGGGCCTGCCGGGTATGGGGGGTGGTCCAGGGGTCAGTAAAGCCCACACGGCGACCACGAGCCCGACGCAGGAGACGGAGGCGAACGCTGGGACGATGCCTACCGTCGCGGCGGCACCTCCGAGGACGGGGCCCAGGAGTGCGCCCACGACGGCGGCGGAGAGGAGCGTCCCGATCATCTCCCCCCGCCTCTCCTCCGGTGCCCGCTCCGCGAGCCACGTCAGCGCCGAGACCCAACCCAGGGCACTCCCGACGCCGCCCGCGAGCCGGAGAGCTACGAGTTGCCAGGCCTCTCCCGCGAACCCGAACGCGAGGCTTGCGAAGGACACCAGAAGTAGTCCGCCGACCGACGTCGACCTGACACCAACGCGTCCCGCCAGGTAACTGGCCGGCGCCGATCCGAGCAGCACCCCCACGCCGAAAGCCCCGCTCAAGATACCGGCCGCCGACTTCGAGAGCCCAAACTCCTCCGTGAAGCGCGGCACGAGCGGGACCAGCGCCGCGTAGAAAACGGTATCCACGAGGACCATCGCGCAGGTGAGGACCAGGAGTCGGCGCACGGCGGTTATTCTAACGCCCGGACACGCGTATCTCGAAAGAGATTTCACGCGCCCTCGCCCCGGCGCTTGCTAACATAGCCGTATGAAGACGAGAGCGCGCGGACCTATGACCGTACTTACCGGCTGGCTCGCCTGGGGCCGCCGCAGGAGGGCGAACAAGTCGCTCTTCGTATCGTCCATCGCCCTGGCTCTCTTCATCACGGCCGTATACGTGTGGGCGACGCTCTCCCCGGCGCCCGGAGACCCGGCGCGCTACCTGGCGCTGTACTGGGTGTGGGGCTTGTGTGCCATAGGGGTCCTCCTGGGGATGGCCGAGTACAAGACGAGCCCGCTGCGCAAGGGGAGGGAGCGGGGGCACCTCTTTATACTTCTCTACATCGGCGCTCTACTCATCGTAACGCGCGCCCTGAACATGTTTCTCTACTACGACCCTTAACCAGGGGCTGACACTCACGGACGTGGAAAGGCGGGTTCTGGGGGAGTATGCTTGCCGCCTATGGCTATAAAAGCTCTGCTCTTCGACCTCGACGGCACGCTCTCCGAGACCAACTCCGTGCATTATCTATCGTGGGCGGAGATCCTCAAACCCCACGGCTACGACGTCAGCTGGGACTTCTATCGGGATAGGATCAGCGGCCGCCTCTCTCCCGAGGTCGTCGCGGACCTGTTCCCCGACCTCTCGCCCGAGGAGGGCCGTAAGATAGCCGACTCCAAAGAGGCGAACTTCCGCGAGCGGTCCGATACCCTTGAACCATTGCCGGGTTTAACAGACTTCATCGGCAAGTGGCGGGAGAGGGGGATGGGCATCTCGCTCGTCACCAACGCCCCGAAAGAGAACGTACTCGCTATGCTGCGCGCCCTCGACCTCGAAGACGCCTTCGAGCCCGTGATCCTGGCGAGCGACGTGGACGCGGGAAAACCTGACCCGGCCCCCTACAATGCGGCCCTCGAAGCCCTCGGTGCCCCGGCGGACGAGGCCGTCGCCTTCGAAGACTCGCCCTCCGGCATCGCCTCCTCGGTGGCCGCGGGTATCCCCACCGTCGGTATCGCCTCGACCCACGAGCCGGAAGACCTGGAAGAGCTCGGCGTGGACCTCGTCGTCCGCGATTTCACCGACTCCAGGCTCGACGCTTTTATCGCCGGTCGCTGAAGGGTGTGAGGTATGCGCTCCGCCGGTTAGGCCCTCGCCGCTATCATGGTCTCTCCGGGGCTCTCCGCGAGCTGTAGCGTGATCCTGCCGTCTGCCCCATCATAATCCCGGTTCGCCTCCTCGCCGTTCATGGAGACGTTCCCGGGATCGGTGTTTACGCCGCGTAGCTCCAAGTGCACGGACTTCCGCTTCGGGGCGAAGGAGCCTTTGCGCGCTCCGAAACGGACGGCGATGCTGCCGTTTAGGACCTCGCAGATCACGGTACGACGGGCGTACTCGCCGCTCTGGTAGCCGAACCCGTCGCCTGCGTCCTCGTACGGAGTGGAAACGAGTACTCTCAATGAATCGGTCCCGGCTTCGGCGATACGAGACCCGAGATCAGTACGATTTTTTTGATCGGGCGGATTTATTCGAAATTCATCCATAATTCATCTGAAAATCATCGGCGTCTGCTTGGATATGTATACCAGTGAAGGTAGGGCTTGTCGTGCGTGAGGCTTCGAAGACCCTACCTGACGACGAGGAGGTAGTGATCGAGGAAAGAGCTGCTTTGCAAACACCTGGCAGGTCCGAGTACTGAGAAGGAGAACAGCTAGTGCCCATCACACCCACTTATCCCGGCGTCTACATCGAAGAGGTACCCAGCGGCGTGCGCACCATCACGGGTGTTGCCACCTCGATTACGGCGTTTATCGGCCGTGCCAAGCGCGGACCGGTGGACGAGGCTGTGACGGTCAACAACTTCGGGGACTTCGAACGCGTCTTCGGCGGACTCTCTGCCGATAGCGCCCTGGGTTATGCCCTGCGGGACTTCTACCTCAATGGCGGTGGTCGGGCGATCATCGTGCGGCTGTACCATGCGGAAGGAGGTGCCAACGCCAGACCCTCCAACGCCACGCTGACGGTCGGCGATTTGGACCTCGAGGCAGCCTATCCCGGCGCTTGGGGCAACAAACTGCGGGCCCGGGTGGATCACGACACGCGCCCGCTGCTCCCGGACGAAGCCCAGAACAGCCTCTTCAACCTCTCGATCAGGGACGACGAGACCGGCCAGATCGAGCAGTTCCGCAACGTGTCGATAACCCCCGGGCACCCGCGACAGGTGGACAGGGTTTTACTCAATGAATCCGCGCTGGTACGTACGACGGGGCTGCCGGGGACGCGTCCATCTGCACATGCTAGCCCTGATCCGGGAGAGGATGTGTGGGGCGACAACGATCCTGAGACAAACACCAAGGTGGCCGACGACGATCAGGCATCGGAAGGTGTACTCCTGGAAGACGACGACTTCATCGGTACTGGCAAGGACACGGCGAAAGAAGGCCTCTATGCTCTAAAGAAGGCCGACCTCTTCAACCTCTTGTGCATCCCACCGTACCTGAACGACGGCAACGTCGATACGAGCGTGGTTACGGCCGCTGCGAAGTACTGCGAGGACCGCCGTGCCATGCTGATCGTGGACCCACCGAGCGGGTGGAACTCCGTCGAGGACGCTATCGGTGATCCCGCAGCTACCCCGCCCACGGGGGTTGCGGGTGTGGGCACGCGCAGCAAGAACGCGGCACTCTTCTTCCCTCGCCTCCGGCAGCCCAACCCTCTGCGGGACAACCAGGTGGAAGGCTTCGCTCCCTCCGGCGCCGTGGCCGGCGTCTTTGCCCGAACCGACGCCACGCGCGGGGTTTGGAAGGCCCCGGCCGGCCTCGAAGCGACGCTGGTTGGCGTACCGCAACTGAGCGTGCCGCTAACCGACCAGGAGAACGGCCAGTTGAACCCTCTCGGCGTCAATTGCTTGCGGGCGATGCCGGCCGTCGGTCCGGTAGTCTGGGGCGCGCGCACGCTGCAGGGCGACGACCGCCTCGCCTCGGAGTGGAAGTACGTCCCCGTCCGGCGTTTGGCTCTCTACATTGAAGAGAGCCTCTACCGCGGCACCCAATGGGTGGTCTTCGAACCAAACGACGAACCGCTGTGGGCGCAGATTCGCCTGAACACAGGCGCCTTCATGCAAAACCTCTTTCGCCAGGGCGCCTTTCAGGGCAAGACGCCACAAGAGGCCTACCTCGTAAAGTGCGATAGTGAGACCACCACCCAGAACGACATCAACCTGGGCATCGTAAACATCATGGTAGGTTTCGCGCCCCTCAAACCGGCCGAGTTCGTGATCATCAAGATCCAGCAGATAGCCGGCCAAGTCGTGACGTAAGGAGGAAGTTGTGGCCCAGTTCAGCGTCAATACGGAGCGCTTCGACCCCTACAAGAACTTCAAGTTCCGCGTCAAGTGGGACGGGCGCTACGTCGCCGGGGTCAGCAGGGTCAGCGCTCTGGCACGCACCACCGAGGTCGTCTCTCACCGCGAAGGCGGCGACCCGAGCAGCGATCGTAAATCACCCGGGCGGACCAACTACGAGGCCGTTACCTTAGAGCGGGGCGTGACCCACGACATCGAGTTCGAAAGGTGGGCCAACAAGGTCTGGAACTTTGGCTCCGGCCTGGGCGCGGAGACCTCGCTCAAAGATTTCCGTAAGGACATCCAGATCGAGTTCTACAACGAGGCTGGCCAGCTAGCCATAACCTACAACGTCTACCGTTGCTGGGTCTCGCGATACCAGGCCCTACCCGAGCTCGACGCCAACGCCAACGCCGTCGCCATCCAGACCCTAGAGCTTCAGAACGAGGGCTGGGAGCGCGACTACGCGGTGACCGAGCCGACCGAGCCGAGCTTCACCGAGCCTGCCTGACGATGCGGTCCTTATCTGCGTATGACCTCCTCAGGGTTTGGGAGGTGGGAGAGGATTGGCACCCTCTAGACAAGGCGCTGACCCTCCTTGCCGCGACCTGCCCGGAGCTAACGCGAGACGAGCTGGCTGCGCTCAGTATCGGGCAGCGGGACGCGCGCCTGCTTACCCTGCACGAGCAAACCTCCGGCCCAAGGTTAAACGGATTCGTCGAGTGCCCGCGGTGTGCAGAACGCCTGGAATTCGACGTGTCGGTGGCGGACCTTCGGGTGGCGGCGGAGCCCGACGCGAGAGAAGAGGTGCAGGAACTGGTCACGGATGATCTGGCGCTGCGGTTTCGACTGCCAAACAGCCGGGACCTTGCCGCAGTGGCAGGCGGTCGGGACCCGGCCACGGCGCGCGGCCTGCTGGTTCAGCGCTGCGTGTTGCAGGCCAGCCGCGATGGGGTGCCCGTAGCTGCCAGCGAGTTGTCCGCCGATGAAATCGCCGAGCTCGCCCAGCGGATGTCTGAGTGTGATCCCCAGGCGGAGGTTCTGCTGGACCTCCGCTGCCCGTCGTGCGACCAGGCCTGGCAGGCGCTCTTCGATATCGTCACCTTTCTCTGGGCCGAGCTGGCAGCGCAGGCCAAACGCCTGTTGCGCGAGGTCCATACCCTGGCGCGGGCCTACGGCTGGCACGAGTCGGAGATACTGAGCATGAGCGCTCGACGCCGGCAGTTCTACCTGGAGATGGCGACCTGATGGGAGACTTTCTCACCCGGCTGGCCGAACGTACCCTGGGCGTGTCGCCGGTGGTGCAACCGCTGAAACCCTCGATGTTTGCTCCGCAACCGGTTGGCTCGGGATGGGAGACCGATGCGCCAGAACCGTCCGGCGAGGTGGACCGACCCCAGGTTCCCCCGGCCGCGGTGACGCGTCCGGACCGGGACGCGGCGGCAATGGCCCGGCGGGATGATAACGATAACACCGCTTCCGCGCGCCACGACGAGATGGTGCCGCCCGAAGGCTCGCCCCCCGATGTACGACCGGCGGGGGGCGGCCCGATCAGGGCCACAGCCCGCCACGAGGACCGGAGCAACGTCGGTACCATAGCGCCGGAGCGTTCCCGAGATGCGACCGGCATGCAACCTGGATCTCATGGTGCCGCCGAGCCCGCTCCCACGCGCCACGATGAGCCCTCGGCCGCGTCGCGCCGCGTGTTATCCGAAGATTCGCCTCCTGGCCCGCGTCCGGCAGAAGGCGTCCCGGAGGATCGGACCACGCCTTATCTCGCCGGTGCCCGCTTGGAACAGGGGCGAGGCCCGGTCCCTCAGCCTTTGCCGGGCACGACCGAAGCTGCCCCCGATAGCTTCGCGTCGTCGGTTACTCCCCTAGTTCGGGAATCGCCGCCAGCAAGAGAAGCGCTGGCGGGAAGGTCCGATTCGCCCCCGGCCACCCCGGCACATCCTCGAAGAACGCCAGATACCCCATCGAACCCAAGCCCCTCCGCTGACGTTCGTCCATCGGAAAGCAACGTCGTCACGTCCGGGCAGGAGGACGACCGGCAGGAGCCGTCTCGCCTCACGACGAGACATCCTCAGATACCGTCCGGGGCCCGAACCGAGACGTTTCGACACAACGAACCCGATACCGAGCAGCGCGTCATCTTCTCCTCCCCGTCGCAACGGGTGTTGTCCGAAAGCCTGCCCGTCGGTCTGTCCCCGGCGAAGGACGAATCGGGCCGGGTCACGCTTCGTCCCGCCGGGCCCCTCGTGGAACCCGGTCGGGGCGCAACCGTGTCGTCTCGACCTTCACCGGATGCGCAGGCTTCCGCGAACACCCCCCGCCCGGTCACCACGAAAGCGGCTCGTCCCCGATCCGAGGGCCACCCGGAGTGGGGCTCGCAGGAGTCACTTGCGGCTGCGCCGGGGTCCTCCGCGCCCACCGTCCGCGTGTCGATCGGCCGCATCGAGGTGCGGGCCATCACGCCTCCTCCCGCGCCGCCCGCACAGCGGCCCGCCCGTTTGGGTCCGGCACTCTCCCTGGACGATTACCTGAAGCAGCGCAACGGGGGGCAGCGGTGAGCAACTTCCTGGCCATCGCCACCGTG
>CADCVG010000051.1 GCA_902806075.1 uncultured Rubrobacteraceae bacterium | reverse complement strand
CAGCTTGCCCGGGAACTTCTCGTGAATGGCCGCCGCGAACTTCTCGGCCTGCTCCAGGTCCGGCGTCGAGGTCTCGCACCACACCACGTCCGCATAAGGCGCGTAGGCGAGCCCGCGTGCGATGGCCTGATCTATACCAGCCCTCGTCCTGTAGAAGCCCTCCATCGTCCGCTCCCCGGTGAGGAACTCGGCGTCGCTCGGGTCGACGTCGCTCGTGATGAGGTCCGCGCCATCGGCGTCGGTCCGTGCAACGATGACCGTCGGCACGCCCATGACGTCGGCCGCGAGCCTGGCGGAGATGAGGTTCCTCACGGCTTGAGCCGTCGGCAGCAGGACCTTGCCGCCCATGTGCCCGCACTTCTTCTCGCTGGCGAGCTGGTCCTCGAAGTGGACGCCGGCGGCGCCCGCCTCGATCATGGCCTTCATGATCTCGAAGACGTTCAAAGCACCGCCGAAGCCAGCCTCGGCGTCGGCGACTATTGGGGCGAACCAGTGAACGCCGTTCCTGCCCTCGACGTGATGGATCTGGTCTGCACGCTGCAAGGTCTGGTTGATCCTCCTAACCACGTGCGGCACCGAGTCGGCCGGGTAGAGGCTCTGGTCGGGGTACATCTGCCCAGCGAGGTTCGCGTCGGCCGCGACCTGCCAGCCGGAGAGGTAGATAGCCTCAAGTCCCGCCTTGACCTGCTGCATGGCCTGGTTGCCCGTGAGCGCCCCCAAAGCCCGCACGAACGGACGCTCGTGCATGAGCTCCCAGAGCCGCTCCGCGCCCATCCGGGCGATGGTCTGCTCGATCACGACCGAGCCCCGCAACCGCGCCACGTCCTCGGCGCTGAACGGACGCTCGACCCCCTCGAAACGAGGAGAGTTGAAGTACTCCTCTATCTGCGAAACTTGATTACCGTTAAGCATTAATCCTTCTCCTTCCGTACGGCTGGACCTCTACTCTTATCCTATATGCAGGACAGATATAAGTGTGGCTTGCACATAACCATTGTGTAGACCTTTTCGGGCCATGTCAAATGCTGCTCGTGCACGCTGTCCCGACATCTATGGGGGCGCGGGACCGCGAGCGGGCGGTGGGCGGACCGCGCCGCTCGCTTCTCTACCGGGAAAGATCGGGATCTCTGCTCCTTCTAGTCCAGGTACTCGTAGCCGGGGAGGGTCAGGAACTCGACGAAGTCGTCGTCGGTGGAGATGCGGTCGAAGAGCTCGGCGGCCTTGCCGAACTCGTCGCTCTCGTAGCGCTCCTTGCCGACCTGCTCTTTGATCTTTTCGAGCTCTTCGGAGAGGACCTGGCGGAACAGCTCTACCGTCACCTCGGTACCGTCGTCGAGGACGCCCTGATCGTGGTGGATCCACTGCCACACCTGCGAGCGCGAGATCTCTGCCGTCGCCGTGTCCTCCATGAGCCCGAAGATCGGCACCGCCCCACGCCCCGCGAGCCACGCGGCGAGGTACTGAACCCCGACGTTGACGTTGCTCCTGAAACCGGCCTCGGTGATGTCGCCCTCCGGCTTCTCCAGCAGGTCGGCGGCGGTCGGGTTCACGTCGTCACGCTGCTTGTCGATCTGGTTCGCCTGCGGCATGACCGCGTCGAAGGCCTCCCGAGCCAGGGGTACCATGCCCGGGTGGGCCACCCAGGTGCCGTCGTGCCCGTCGTTCGCCTCGCGCTCCTTGTCCTCCCGGACCTTGTTGTAGGCCGCCTCGTTCTCCTCCGGGTCCTTGCTCGGGATCTGGGCTGCCATCCCGCCGATGGCGTGCGCCCCGTGCTGGTGGCAGGTCTTTATCGCCAGCAGCGAGTACGCCCGCATGAACGGGACGGTCATCGTTACCTGCGCCCGGTCGGGGAGAAGTAGGTCCTTGTTACGGAACTTCTTGATGTAGCTGAAGATGTAGTCCCACCGGCCGCAGTTGAGGCCCGCCGAGTGCTCCCGCAACTCGTAGAGGATCTCGTGCATCTCGAACGTCGCCAGGATCGTCTCTATCAGCACCGTCGCCCTGATGGTCCCCTGCGGTATCCCCAGCTCGTCCTGGGCCATCACGAAGACGTCGTTCCACAGCCTCGCCTCGAGGTGGCTCTCCATCTTCGGCAGGTAGAAGTATGGGCCGGAGCCCTGGTCCATGAGGTTCCGCACGTTGTGGAAGAAATACAGCCCGAAGTCGAAGATGCCCGCCGGGACCTGCTTGCCGTCCACCAGCATATGCTTCTCGAAGAGGTGCCAGCCGCGCGGGCGCGCGAGCAGGACGGCCACGTCCTCGTTTAGCTCGTAGACCTTGCCGGTGTTCGGGTCATCGTAGGTAATGGTCCGATTCACGGCATCGCGCAGGTTGAACTGGCTCTCCAGCATGTTGTACCAGGTCGGGCAGTTGGCGTCCTCGAGGTCCGCCATCCACGTCGCCGCCCCCGAGTTGAGCGCGTTTATCGTCATCTTCCGGTCCGGGGGACCCGTCAGCTCGACGCGCCTGTCCTGGAGGTCATCAGGGATCGGGGCTATCTTCCAGTCGCCCTCACGGATCTCCTTCGTCTCCGGCAGGAAGTCGGGCATCTCGCCGGCGTCTATGCGCTCCTGGCGCTCGGCCCGCCTCTGGAGGACCTCCTCCACGCGCCCGCCAAACTCCCGCGAGAGCTTCGCCACGAAGGCGACCGCCTCAGGCGTCATTATCTCCGCGAACTCGTCCGGGACCGGAGCCGTAAGCTCGACTCCCTCTCCATACCCCTGCTGTGTCTTACCCATCTACTCGCGCTACCTCTCTCTAGCTCCCACGACTCAAAAGCACGGCCACTTTAGCAAGTCGCGGATCACCCCGCCGGAGAGCCTTAGGCAGCAGCGAACTCCTTCTTATGGGCCGTCTCCCGAACCGGACGCACGTAGACGACACAACAGCTAGGGTGGAACTTCCACCGGTAGAGCACCTCGCACTCCCACGCGCCGTCGAGCATAACCCTCTGCCCGATCCTCGGGACCTCCTCCTCGTACCTGCCGTCCAAAACCTCTTCGGTCTCCGGGTCCCTGTACTGCACCGGTATCATCCGTGCCTCCTTCCTTCATCGACTCCAACGTTGCACCAAGGTTAACAACCCTCTTGATATTAGTCCAATTGTTTGCTTGAATCAGTATCATAGAAGAAATTTATATCGGAGGATGGCAGTGCTTCTACGGCAGATGGAGTGTTTCCTGGCGGTGGCGCGGTTGGGGAACGTAAGCCGGGCGGCGGAGGAGATGTATCTGACGCAGCCGACGTTGACGGCCCGGATAAAGGCTCTGGAGGAGGAGCTTGGGGACCAGCTCTTCGTGCGGACGAGCCGGGGGATGCGTCTTGCGGAGGCGGGCAAAGAGTTCTTGCCTTATGCGGAGCGGTGCGTGGGGAGCGCCGAGGAGGGGAAGCAGCGTCTCAGGGAGCTTCGGGGGGCTTCCGGGGGGCGGTTGTCGTTGGGGACGTCGCCGGGGGTAAGTACCTATGCGCTGCCGGCTATCCTGGAGAGGTTCACGGTGGCGCATCCGGGGGTCTCGGTCTCGGTCAGGACCGGCCACTCGGAGGACATACTGGAGATGGTATTAAAGGAGGACGTGCAGCTCGGGCTCGCGCGGGCGATGGACCATCCGGAGATTGAGAGCTTGCTGCTGTATGAGGACGAGCTCGTGCTGGTCGTAGATCCTCAGCACCGGTTCACGGAGAAGGGGTCGGCGGAGATCGCCGAGGTTGCCCGGGAGCACCTGATCCTCTTCGACCACGCCTCCAGTTACTATGAGCTCACCCAGTCACTCTTCCGGAGTGCCGGCATCCGGGAGTACAGCGCCATAGAGCTGGACAACATAGAGGCCGCAAAGAGGATGGTCGAGCACCGCCTCGGGGTAGCCTTCCTCCCCCGCACGGCGGTAGTAAGGAGCGTGGCGGCGGGCCACCTCTCCCTTATAGAGGTCGAGGACAGCCCCGAAATACAGCGCCCGATAGTAGCCCTCCGCCGCCATGACATCCCCCTCACCGGTACCGTCCGGGCGTTCCTGGAGGTCGCCGGCAGCATGGGCGAGACCCGCAACCGCGCCCAACTCTCTCCCACTCTAGCCGCCGAGTTCGAGAACCTCCAGCTCATAGACCTGTTTACGTAGGAGATCTCGAAGAGCGATTCTCTACGAGCCTTGCGTTCCCTCACCCCGCGCGTACCGGGCGAAGACTCCCGTTATGGTCTCCAGATCCGGGTGTACGAACGAGGCCAACGCGGTCCTTCGAGGAGGATCACGTCCCATGCGGCCCTTCTTGAGTATAATCAGTAGCTTATTGCGTCCGCTGGGCTAGCGCGATGATGTGCGAAGCTCCTGAGGAAAGGTAGTGTATTGTCGGAGTTCTTTAGCCTGGAATTGCTGGGCGCATTCATAGGGGTCCTCCTTATAGACCTCGTTCTCTCCGGGGACAACGCGGTCGTAATCGCGTTGGCGGTACGCAATTTGGAAGGCAGCGTGCGCCGGAAGGCCATACTGTTGGGCGTGGCGGCGGCTATTGGGCTGCGGCTCATCTTCGTCTTTATCGTCTCTTATCTCGTGCAGCTACCATTCCTCCAGGTCGTCGGCGGGCTGCTGCTCATCTACATCGCCTGGCAACTCGTCCAGGAAGAAGACGAGGAAGCGAACGTCAAGGCCGGGTCGGGGCTGTGGCAATCCGTCCGGATCATCGCCATCGCCGACGTGGTCATGTCGCTCGACAACGTGATCGCGCTGGTCGCCGTCTCAGGCGGCCGGGTGTGGCTGGTGGCTTTTGGTATCGCGCTGACGATACCCATAATCATCTTCGGCGCCACCATCTTGAGCAACCTCATGAACCGCTTCCCCATTATCGTCTACGCCGGCGCGGCGCTCCTGGTCTACGTCGCCGTCGAGTTGATGTTCGAGGACAGGCTGGGGGCGGCGGAGGCCGTCGCGGAGGCGACGGAGGGTTACCACCGGATCATAGCCCTCGCTGCCGCCGCTATCTTTACGGCCATCGCCTACTTCGTCGCACGCCGCAGGGAAGCGAAGATCGCCTAGGAGGCATAACATCCGGGCGAAGGCCTCCGGGCAACGGGAGGGCACACACCTCTCATTGCCCGGAGTGGGATAGCAACGAGATAACGCTTATCATCTCGATCCACGGTACTATCGAGGTCCGCTCCCCGGATGTCGCGCGCACCATCACCGTTATGGGCGACACCATAAACGCCGCGAGCGTCCCCCCCGCCTCGAACCTTAGACTGTGGGGATAGTGTGACGGACCCGAGACAGCGCTTCTCCAACAGGGCCGGGAACTACGCGGAGTACCGGCCCGGCTACCCGCGGTCCGTACTGGACCTCCTCGAAACCGAATGCGGCCTCACCGAAAGCTCGGTCGTCGCCGACATCGCCTCGGGCACGGGCCTCCTCTCCGGGCTGTTCCTCGGATACGGCAACCGGGTCTTCGGGGTCGAGCCGAATGACGAGATGAGGTTGGCCGGCGAGCGCAGCCTTGAGACTTGCCCCGGCTTCACGAGCGTCGCCGGGACGGCGGAGGCCAATACACTCGACGCTGGCGCGGTGGACTTCGTCGTGGTCGGCCACGCCTTTCACTGGTTCGACCCCGGCCCGACGCGCGCCGAGTTCACGCGCATCCTGAGGCCAGGGGGATGGGTCGCGCTATTGTGGAACGAGCAGCGAACGGACGCGACGCCCTTCCTCGCCGCCTACGAGAGCCTGATCCAGCGATACAAGACCGAAAGGTACAAGCCTTTCGACATGCAAAGCGAGGTCCGCTCCTTCTTCGCACCCAAGCCCTTCGAGAACCGGATCTTCGAGAACCTCCAGACCTTCGGCCTCGACGGGCTGAAAGGCCGCCTCCTCTCCTCGTCTTACGTGCCGGACAAGGGGCAGCCAGGCCACGAGGCCATGATGGAAGAGTTGGAGGGCATCTTCTGGGACCATCAGGAGAACGGTAGAGTCATCGTAGAGTACGACACGCTCGTTTACTACGGACGGCTCCGGTAGGAGGCTTAGGATCACCCTGGAGGATCAATGCAAACTACAATTCGTGTTTAATAGATGCGGTATATGATGCTGTATAATTCGGGGCACACTGGAAAGATCGGAAGGGAGATCCACATGCCAGTATCGCTCTCCAAGGGCGGCAACGTCTCGTTAAGCAAGGAAGCTCCGGGGCTGAAGGACATAGTGATCGGGCTCGGTTGGGACACGAGGTCCAGCGACGGGCAGGACTTCGACCTCGACGCCAGCATGTTCATGCTCAAGGAAGACGACAAGGTACGCAGCGACTCGGACTTCATCTTCTACAACAACAAGAAGAGCGCCGACGGCTCGGTCGAGCACCTGGGCGACAACACCACCGGCGAGGGCGAGGGCGACGACGAGCAGGTGAAGGTCAACCTCGACGGCGTCCCGCAGGACGTCTCGAAACTCTCGGTGGGGGTCACGATTCACGAGGCCGACACCCGCAACCAGAACTTCGGCATGGTCAGCAACGCCTTTATCCGGGTCGTAAACGGCGCGGATAACTCCGAGATCGCGCGTTACGACCTCTCCGAGGATGCCTCGACCGAGACATCGATGCTCTTCGGCGAGGTGTACCGCCGCGGCGGCGAGTGGAAGTTCAAGGCCGTCGGTCAGGGCTTCGCCGGAGGTTTGGGGCCGATGGCCCGCAACTACGGCGTGAACGTTTAGAGGCAAGAGAGAGCTTAGTACCCGACCCGGCCGGCGCTGCACGAGGCGCCGACCGGGTCTCTTTTTCGCCCCCACCCCGGGTGAGGGCGAGTATGGGAGGTAGACTGTGACGGTCTCGCTAAACAAGGGGGGAAACTTCTACCTACCCGGTAGAGAGCCGGCTCCGGGTGGAAAGCCTCACCACGCATGAACTTTACTCGTGGACAAAAGTCGAAGCTCTCGGCTCTCACATCTGCGACCGACCTCACGGTGGGTCTCGACGTACAGGCGCCGGGCTCGCCAGTCTTCGACATCAGTTGTTTCGGCGTAGATCAGAACGACAAGCTCTCAGACGACCGCTACTTCGTATTCTTCAACCAGCGAGAGTCTCCGGAGGGTGGGATCCGTCAGCTCGGCCCTCAGAACGGCGACCGGGAGGTGTTCCAGGTGCGCCTCTCTCACCTGCCCTCCACGATAAAGAAGCTCGTCTTTACGATAACGCTCGACGGTGCGGGGACGATGTCGCAAATCTCGCGCGGACACCTGAGGCTGATGTCGAACGGCTCGGAGGTGCTGCGGTTTCCATTCTCGGGGGACGACTTCGCCCAGGAGAAGGCGATCATCATCGGAGAACTTTATCTAAAGGATGTCTGGCGCTTCGCCGCCGTGGGGCAGGGCTTTAACGGAGGTTTGAGCGCCTTGCTCGAGCACTTCGGTGGCGAGGAGGTCGAGAACACGGCCCCAACCCCGGCTCCCCCTCCACCCCCGCCTGCTCCGAAGGTAAACATCAGCAAGATCACGCTGGACAAAAAGGGCGACAAGCAGGTCGTGGACCTGAGCAAGGCTGGGGGAGAGAAGCCGATCCACATAAACCTGAACTGGGACGCCTCCGCGGGCGGGCGGGGCGGTGGGTTCTTTGGCCGCGGCGGCGCCGCACCCGACCTCGACCTCGGGTGCATGTACCGGCTCAAGAACGGAGACGCTAGCGTTATACAGGCCCTGGGCGGCAACTTCGGGAACAAGAATTACTCGCCGCACATCTTTTTGGATAAGGACGACCGGAGCGGGGCGGCGACGGACGGGGAGAACCTGTACCTGTACAGCCCGGGGCAGATAGACCTCGTGATGGTCTTCGCGTTCATCTACGGGGGGGCGAGCGATTTCACGAGCGTGGGCGGGCGGATGACGATCACCGACGGGTCGGGAGACCAGATCTCCATCAAGCTCGATAGCCCGGGCCGGAACCTCAAGTTCTGCGCGATCTGTACCGTGCGCGGGTCCGGTAAATCGGTGGAGATCACCAAAGAGGAGCAGTACTTCAGCGGCCACCGGGACGCCGACCAGCGTTACGGCTTTGGCTTCCGCTGGACGAAAGGCTCTAAATAGTGGCGGAGCATGAGAACAACGGGAAAGCGGGGAGAACAAGATGCCGATAAACCTGCAAAAAGGGCAGAGGATCTCATTGGAGAAAGAGGCGGGCGGGAGGCTCTCGCGCGTCGTGATGGGCGTCGGGTGGGACGTGGCGAAGGCGGGGGGTCTTCGGGGCCTCTTTGGCGGTGGCGGCGGCTCGATAGACCTCGACGCCTCGTGCGTGATGTTCGACGAGGCCGGGCAGGCGGTCGACACGGTCTACTACAGCCAGCTCCGCAGCAACGACGGAAGCGTAACCCACACCGGGGACAACGTCACCGGTGAGGGCGAGGGCGACGATGAGCAGATAATCGTCGACCTCGACCGCGTGCCGCCGAACGTGAGGGCGCTGGTATTCGTGGTCAACTCGTTCACGGGCCAGGACTTCGGGAAGGTCGAGAATGCCTTCTGCCGTCTCGTAGACGAGGGGACGGGGCGAGAGATCGCCCGCTACGACCTCTCGGGGCGCGGTAACCACACGGCCCAGGTGATGGCGAAGGTCTACCGGCAGGGCGGAGAGTGGAAGATGCACGCCATCGGTGAGAACGCCTCGGGCCGCACCTTCCGCGACCTGATGCCCGCGATGACCGCTAACCTCTAGCCACCGGAGAACGCATGGACCTGCTCCGGCAACCCGGCGCAAGCAGGCGCGTCGCCGGACCACCCGTGACACGCCTCCTGAGCGTCGAGCGCGACGGCAACCCGCTGCGCCGCCACGGCTACGTCTCTCCGCACATCGGCAAGATCGGCCCCCTCAACGCCGCCGCCCTGGAGGAGATAGCGTGCCTCGCCGCCGCCTCCCTGCCCCAGGACACACCCGGCCCGACGCTCGTGGTCGGCATGGCCGAGTCGGCGCTGCTGCTCTCGTGGTTCCTCGCGTCCCGGCTCGGAGGAAACGCGGAGCTTCGCTTCACCACCCGGGAACGCCGGGGGGCCGGCGAGTATCGCACCTTCCTCGAACCTCACTCGCACGGGCCGGTCCACTCCCTCGCATTGCCGCCCGGCCGCTCCTACGGGCGGGTCGTGATCGTCGAGGACGAGCTGACAAGCGGGTCCACGCTCCGCAACCTCCTGCTCGCCATCCGCGACGCCGCCCCGCGCCACCACGTCGTCGCCCTCTCCGACCTCCGCCCGCCGGGAACACGGCGGCGCCTGGAGGAAGAGATGGCCCGCCTCGGCGTCGCGCTCTCGGTCCTCGACCTCTCGGAGAGCGCGGACCACTCAAACCCCGGGAATACCTGCACGCCGCCGTCCCGCAACCCGTTCGGCCGGCCTCGCGAGGTCTTCGAGGGGACCGTTGAAGCCTTACGGCGGCGCTGCCGTTCCATGCGGTCCGGAGTGCTGTACACCATTGGGGAGTGCGTGGACGTGGCGATGGCGGCCTGGGAGGCGCTTCCCCCCGAGGAGAGGCCGGTCTTCCGCCACGTCACGCGGAGCCCCTGGCTTGTGGATGGGAGGGTGGTAAAGAGCCGACTCGATCTCTGGGCCCCGCCGGTCCCGCACCACTTCCTGTACAACTCCGAGGAGCGCCTCCCGCGACGCTCCCTGCTCGTCGGCGAGCGTTCGACGGCGCCGGTCGCGGAGAAGCTACGGGAGTTCCTGCTCTCCAGGGGCATCGAGGCCGAAACAGTCGAGGTCCCGCCGGCGTGATCCAGACGCCCTGGCCGGGCCTCGTCCTCTACGCGAAACCGGCGGGCGAGGTGGACCCCTACGACCCGGCCAACGCCTCGCTCTTCAGGGGCGAAGAAGCCTTCACGCCGGACGTAACGGGCTGGCGGCGCTGGTCGAAGCCCTCCCCCGAACCACGCCTGGACTCCGCCTTCGAGCGGTTGCTGCTCGCCTCCATCGCCCGCGAGAAGGCCGCCGTCTTTGGAATGGTCGAGGCGCTGGCCGATAAGGTCGCCGCCTCCGTCTCCTCCCCCCCGCTCCTCGTCGCCATCCTGCGGGCCGGCGTCCCGGTCGGGGCACTCCTGGCACGGGCACTCGAGCGGCGCTTCGGCGGTCCGGTCCCGCTCGCGGCGCTCTCGCTCTTCGACGGGCTCGGCTGGGACGCCGCCGCGCTCGATGCCGCGCTCGAAGACCACCCCGGGCGGCCGGTCGTATTCGTGGACGGCTGGACGAGCGGCGGGGGTGTCGCGCGGGAACTGCGACGCTCGTGGGAGCGATGGACCTCCTCCGGCAACCCCGACTTCACCGGCGGCGGAGGCCCGCGCCTCGCCGTCCTCTGCGACCCGCGCGGCCTCGCCGACTTCTCGGCCGTGCGGGCGGACCGCTTCGTCCCCTCCTCCCTCTTCACCGCCCCCGAGACTCTAGGCTTCTCCCGCGGGTTCTCGACCGGAGATGCCGGCATGTTTCGCGTCTACCGTTTCCCGGACCGCCTCCTCCTCCCGCGCTACGTAGAGACCTGGGTGTCCGGGGACGGGGCCGCATTGTTCTCCGCCACGACCGACGACGAGACCCCTCCGGCCTCCGCCCCGCCCCCTGGATGGCGCCTGCACGTCAACGAGGTGGTGCGCGCCCTCATCAACCGCAACCCCCGCGAGGTCCTGCTCCGGGAGACCGAGGCCACTGCCGGGGAGGCCCTCGCCCCCGTCCTCCACCTCTGCCGCCTGCGCGGTATCCCCGTCTCCTACGACCGCGAGGAGGTCGCCGCCTGGGGCGCCGTCGCGGCGGCAAGGATGAGGGACTAGGTGCGCCGCGCCCTCGTCCTCGACCTCGACTACACGCTGCTGCACCTCGAAGCCCTGCCAGACGCCATCGAGGTCCCCGGCCGCACCCGCTCCGCCTACCTGGCCCCCGCGACCGCCGAAGCCCTGGCAGACCTCTCGAACCGTCACGACATCGTCCTCGCCACCGCCCGCTCCTGGCATGGAACGGAACCGGTCGTCGCCGGACTCACCCGGCGCGGCGTTCCCGTCTCCGGCGTCGTCCTCGAAGATGGTGCCCTCCTCGGCCCGCCCGCAGAATATCGCCCCCTCGATCCCGGCCGCTCCTGGCAGGAGCTACAAACGAAGCTCGAAGAGATGGCCCCAAACCTCCCTCCTTTCACGTGGCAGGAAGACTTCGAGGCGTGCCTGGTGGCGCGAACGGAGACGCCCGGCGAGGCTGCGACACTGCTCCCGCTGCTCGAAGAGGCGGCGCTACGTCTCGACGCTACGCTGCGCCTCTTTCGAGATGGCCGCAAGGTCTACGTGACGGGGAAGGAGGCGGACAAGTGGACCGCGCTGGTGGCGCTCCTCGGGGAGCGAGCCGCAGGCGCGGTCGGCATCGGGGACGGGGTGAACGACATGTGCTGGCTATCCCGGGTGGCGACGCCGTGTACGCTCACGGGGGCGGCGCCGGCGGTTGTCTCGCTCGTCAGGGAGGCAGGAGGGAGCGTATCGGAGGCGCCGGGGCACGAGGGAATTTGGAGCTTGCTGAAGAGAATGCCGGAGCCCGCCGCGGCCCGCGCAGTTCGGCGGAGAGGCGGACCGTAGCATCCTCCACCCCTTCATCACGTATAAATTCCGAAGGAACGCAAGGCGTAACGTGGCGATGTATCTTGGCACGGCTACGAGACAAAACCGTCGTCGTTACGGGGGCTAGCCACGCGCGGGGCGCGCCATCGCCCTCGTGCTCGATAGGGCGGGGGCCACGGTCTACGTGACCGGGCGTAGCGCCGGCGAGGAGACGACCGAGAACCTGCCGGGGACCATCGGAGAGACCGCCGAGGCGGTGACCGCGCAGGGCGGCACGGGCAGCCCGGTTCGCTGCGATCATGCGGTCGACGCGGAGGTCGATGGGTTGTTCGCGCGGGTGCGCGGGGAGCAAGGACGCCTCGACCTGCTGGTCAACAACGTGTGGGGCGGCTACGAGCACCATGAGGGTGAGGGTTTCGTCGCGCCCTTCTGGGAACAACCGTTGCGGCACTGGGAGGGGATGTTCGTGGCCGGCGTGCGGGCGCATCTGGTAGCCAGCCGCTTCGCCGTGCCGCTGATGCTGCAAGAGCGGCGGGGCTTGATCTCAACACCGTCGCGTGGGCGTTCGGGGAGTACCTGGGCAACCTGTACTACGATGTGGCGAAGGCCGCTATCGTCCGCATGGCCTATGGAATGGCCTGCGAGCTCCACCCGTACGGTATCTCCGCCGTGGCGTTCGCCCGGGTTCATGCGAACCGAGCGGGTGATGGCCGCTCATGCAGCGCAGCCCTTCGACCTAAGCGCCACCGAGACGCCGGAGTACCTCGGGCAGGCCGTGGCCGCGCTCGCTGCGGACCCTGACGTGCTGCAAAGATCAGGGGAGGTGCTGACGGTTGGGGACCTGGCCCGCGAGTACGGCTTCACCGACGTCGACGGCCGGCAGCCACCGGCGTTCAGGCTCTAGGACTGCTGGAGGCGCTGGTTTATGTGCGAGAGGAGTTGCTGGAGCTCGTTCTGCTGCAGGCTCCCGGTCCGGGCCAGTACGTCGTCGAGGGCGGTGCTCCCGACGAGGCCCATCTCAGAGGACTGTATGAGGACGGTCCCCTGCCCGGTGAAGTCGAGTTGCTTCTCCTCGCCGGAGCTACGGCCCCCGATCATGGAGCGAACCATCCCGAACATGCCGCGCATGTAGCCGTAGTCGTAGCGGTATGACGGAGAGGGCATGTCGGCCCAGCCGAGCAGCGCATCCTCGTCTACCCGTACCGGCGGCTCCAGGAAGTGTACGGCGCCGTTTGAGGAGGCGAGGAACTTGCCGGTGCCGAGCAAGGTGAGGTAGCCGGGGACGGTCGACTCCTGGCAAACGAGCGAGGGCTCGAAGCCCAGGACGTTCGCGCCTCTCACGGTCAGGTTGCCCTCTTTGAGGTCGTAGGAGGCAATGTTATTGCCGCGGTCGCCGAGGATGAGTCTGCCCTGCCCGGTGACGACGACGAAGTCGTTCGCGTAGAGCGGGGAGTTGAAGGACTCCTTGACGAGCGCGCCGTAGGGGCCGGCGCTCAAGGACTCGAAGCGCAAAGCGCCGTAGTAGGCGATCATCTTCCCCTTCTGGATAAACATCTCGCCCGCGACGTCCACACAGAAGGCGTAGGGGTTCACGTTGTCGTTTGACGGCAGGTTCCGGGCGTTGAAGATCACCTGTTCCCCCCTCTCTCGGCGGCCTGGATGTACACGGTGCCCCCTCCCGTGAACTTGAGCTGGTAGCTCTCGCCGGAGGACTGGCCGACGAAGGTCTTCCAGCCGACGTCGGTGACGAGGTCCGAGCGGAGCTGTCCCCGGTGGCCTATGTACGCCTGAGGGTCTACGAAGACCGGTCGGTCCGGCGTTACGTCGAGGGCGATGGCGTCTCCGTCGGAGATAATGGCGAGCTCGCCGGAGCCTGTCAGGGTCGTGGTGAAGAGGCCGCTGCCGGTAGCGGCACCCCGGATCAGGCCGCCGACGCCGGAGCTTCCGAGGAACTGCGTACCGCTCCTCAGCCGCCCGTCGTAGGCCAGCAGGCTCTCGCTCTCGGCGTAGAAGGTCTCGCCTGAGAGATGGACCATGGTGACGTGCCTCCCGTAGAAGGCGTACAGGACCTCGCCGGTGCCGCGGGCGCTCATGAGGGTCATCCGCTCGCCGGTGACGGAGCGCATCGCCATACCCCCGAGGCCCTCGGAGCCCGAGGAGGACGGGGCGAAGTCCACGCGGCCGGTGTAGGCGATCATGGCCCCCCGCTTGGCGAAGACCTCCTCGTTGCGGAGCGTGACCGAGAGCATCTTGCTGTTCACGAGGGTGTACTCGGGCATCCCTCCCCCTCCCTACCTGCGCTCGCTCGGCTGGATGTACACGATGCCCCCTCCGGTAAACTTGAGTTGGTAGCTCTCGCCAGAGGAACGGCCAACGAGCGTCTTCCAGTTCACGTCGAAGACGAACTCCTGCCGGACGTTCCCCGTGTAGCCGATAAACGCGTCCGGGTCCACGAACAGGGGCTCGCTCTGGGTAACCTCCAGGGCTATGGCGGTACCGTCGGAGATCGCCGCGACGTTCCCGGTCCCCTCGATGCTCGTCGTGAAGAGCCCCTGTCCCGAGGAGGCGCCGCGGAGGCCGGCGAAGACGGTGTTGCTTCGCATCCCGTGGTCGAAGGCCAGTACGCTGCTCGACTCGATAAATATGCGGTCGTTCTGGAGGGGAACCAGCAGGATCTCCGCCGCGTTCTGAGCTACGTACACCCGGCCCGTGCCACTCGTGGTCATCAGATCGAAGCCCTCACCGCCGACCCTGCGCTTCAGCGCACCGAAGAGCCCCTCCCCGCCGAGGATGGCCTTCTCGAACTTCATCTGCCCATCGTAGGCGACCATCGAGCCCGCCCGCGTCATCACCCGCTCGTTCTGGAGCGTTACCTCCAACAACCGGCTGTTCTCTAGCCGAAAGCGCGTCACGCCGCCTCCTCCCCTCCTGGCCGTCCATGGTCCTCCGGAAGTTCGTCCACCGGACACATTCTAGAATACCCGTCTTCCCCCGCGCCCGGCAAGGCACGCCTGATCCCCGCCGCCGTCGAACCACCGTCGCCGCCGTCCCGGTCGTCGTAGTCGCCCCCGGCGTAAGTAACACCCACCGTCGTCCCTACGGTGTCTCCCTCTACCAGATCAAAGAAAGACCATAGCCAGGATCAGGCCCACTATAAAGAAGATCACGTTCTCCTTCACGAAGGCGACAGCGACAAAGATCGCGGTGAGAGCGAGGAGAACCCTGATCCCCTGTCAACGCTTCCCACCCGCCTCCGGCGTTCCTCCACAAGCCTTTCGTTCGCCCAGGATAACTTCACCCAGGCCACGTCACTCGGGCAAGTCTCACTCCGGCCCCGCCGGGGTCGCCGAAACCCCCCGTCGCAAGTCGTATACTTGACGGGGAGATATAGACGAAACTTTTACGAGGTGATAAGGGTGGATCGAAAGAGGATCATCGTCATGGAGGGTGACCAGACGGGGCAGGAGCTTCTGGAGGAGGCGCTGCGCGTCCTCGACCCTTCGGTGACCGAGCTGGATATAGAGTTCAAGAGGTACGACCTGTCGCTGGAGAACCGGCAGGCGACGGAGAACGGGATCGTACATGAAGCGGCGGCGGCGATGAAAGAGTCCGGGTACGGGATCAAGGCTGCCACTATCACCCCCGAGAAGCCGGGGGACGTGGGCTCCCCGAACGCTATTTTGCGCAGCGGAATCGACGGTACGGTGATCCTCCGGACGGGACGGCGTATCCCGGGGGTTAATCCGCTGCCGGGCATCCACGCTCCCATCTCCGTCGTCCGCATGGCCGTCGACGACGCGTACGGAGCGGAAGAGTGGCGCAAGGGCGAAGGGGATGACGAGGTCGCCTACCGGACCGAGAAGATCTCGCGTCGGGTATGTCGAGGCGTCGCCGAGTTCGCCTTCATCCAGGCCCGGAAGATGCGGGCGGAAGTCTTCGGCGGGCCGAAGTACACGGTCTCCCCCGTCTACGAGGGCATGCTCAAAGAAGAGATGGATCGAGTGGCGGCGAACAACAGGGATGTACGCTACAACCCCCAGCTCATAGACGCGACCTTCGCCCTGCTCCTTACCGCGCACGGGGAGCCGATGGTCATCCCCACCCTCAACCGCGATGGCGACCTGATGTCCGACATGGTGCTCCAGATGTTCGGCTCCATCGCCGGGGCCGAGTCGCTCCTGATCCAGCTGAGCGATGAGTACGAACCATGCACGGTGATGGCCGAGGCCCCGCACGGCACGGCGCCGAGCCTCTTCGGGAAGAACATAGCGAACCCGATGGCGATGATCCTCGCGGGCGCAGCACTCCTCACCTTTTTCCACGACGAGAAGGCCGAACTCGCCTCCCGAGCGATCTACGAATCGACGTTCGAGTCGGTGCTGGAGGGGAACCGGACTCTGGACCTCGGAGGACACACCGGGACCCGGGAGTTTACCGATGAGGTGATCCGTCACGTCAAGACGAAGCTAGAGGTCTGGAGCGCCCTTGCCTAGGGGCGGCCTGTTCGGACGCCGTAGGACGCGCGTCGAGTTCGAGGTCACCACCGCGACGTTCAAGACGCTCGGGCTCGCCGGAATCTCGGGCCTCCGCTCCTTGTCCGCCCCGGCCCTCCTCGCCCGGGCCGTACGGCGCGGCGACGCGGACGCACCGAACCTCCCGGCTTTAGGCTCCGCGAGGGTCTCTAACCTCCTGGCCCTCCTCGCCGTCGGGGAGATGATCGCCGATAAGACACCCTTCATCCCGGCCCGCACCTCGGCCCCGGCCCTGCTCGGCCGCGCCCTCTCCGGCGCCCTCGTCGGGGCGGAGTTGTTCTCCTCCGAGGGACGCCACAGGAACTCGGGCGCCATCCTCGGGGCGCTCTCGGCACTCGCCACCGCCTACGCCGGGGAGAAGCTCCGGACGGAAGGAGCACGAAAGGGCATCCCGGACCCGCTCCTCGCGACCCTCGAAGATAGGCTCGTCCTCTCGCTAGGGACACGCCTCCTGAGACGGAAGACCTAGAATCCGAACCGGCTAAGGGTGTCCCGGACGGAGCCCAGGTAGCCGCCGTCGAAGAAGTAGACGTGGACGAGCAGCGGGTAGAGGTTGTAGAGGTCGCGGCGCGTCTCGAAGAAGCCGGGACGGATGCCCCGTAGCTCCTCGTAGCGTTTCAGAAAGGTATCGCCGAAGGAGTCGAAGAGCGAGATAAAGGCAAGCTCCATCTCGGGGTCGGCGTAGTAGATCGCCGGGTCGAGGAAGGCGGCGATCCTGCCGTTTTTCGCCAGCACGTTCCCGCTCCACACATCCCCGTGGATGAGCGAGGGCCGCTCGGGCTCCTCGATCAGGCCGTCCAGCCTCTCCGCTAACCGCTCGACCCTCTCCAGGTCCCCGGACGGCAGACGTCCGGCCTCATGTGCCAGCTTTGCCATATACAAGAGTCGGTGCTCCCGAAAGAACTCGGTCCAGCTCTCCGTCGGCGGGTTCGGCTGGTTGAGGTTCCCGATCAGGGTGTCCCGCTCGTGACCGTAGGCGTCTGCCGTGATGCCATGCAAGCCGGCGAGCAACTCGGCGGCGTGGCGCTCGACCTCACTGGAGAAGCTGCTCTCCCCCTCCACGAACTGCATGAGCAGCAACTCTTTCGAGTAATGGTAGACCTCCGGGACCGGAAGGTCACTCTCTTCGCGCAGGTAGCGCAGCATGTACGCCTCTCGCTCCAGATGCGACTCCCCGGCGCGGTCCACCTTCGCGACCACCACAGAGCCGTCGGAGAGCTCCGCCCTGTAAACCTCCCCAATACAGCCCCCGCCCAGCGGACGGGCGGAGAGGAGTCGCACGCCGAAGGATGCCTCGATCCCTTCGGCGACGATTCCCTCAGCCACTACCGCTCTTCAGGTGGCGATCGCGAATGTCCTCTAGCAGCCCCTCCGATGCCGCTTCGACGAGGTCCAGGACGAGCTCGAAGCCCTCCGCCCCACCGTAATAGGGGTCGGGGACCTCCCGCTCGGAACGCCCGAGGGCGTAGTCCAGAAAGAGCCTCACCTCGGCCCCGCCATCCCCACACAAAGGCTCGACGAGGCGGCGGTTCTCCTCGTCCATAAAGAGGATGTAGTCGAACCTCTCGCAGTCCTCTTTTTCGAGGCGCCGCGCCCGCTGAGAGCTTATGTCTATGCCCCTCTTACTAGCGCCCCTCCGTGCCCGCTCGTCCGGCGGGTGTCCGACGTGCCAGGAGCCCGTCCCCGCCGAATCCACCTCGACCTCTCCCTCGAGCCTCTCGCGCCGCAGAACGTGCTCGAAGACACCCTGGGAGAGCGGCGAGCGGCAGATGTTGCCCATGCAGACGAACAGTACGCGTACCATGCCGCTTACTATAGCCGCTAGCCAGCCACTTTTCGGCCTCCAGTCAAGGTACGACCGGAGGCCACTCCGTCTCAACAGCTTCTGTTAAGTCTTCGTAAAACCTTTGTTGCTCCCATGAGCAAAGAACACTATGACCTTATTGGGTGCGCTTCTGAGTCGTGGACATAACCTACGTCCGCTCCAGAGAAGGCTTCTGGTACCTGGCCTTCATTCTCAATGTCTGTAGACGTCGGATGGTCGGCTGGTCGATGGCCACCTGAGGACCGAGCTCGTCGTAGGCGCCTTACAGATGGCGATCGTCCGACGTAAGCCCGCTCCAGGTCTGGTGCATCACTCGGACCGCGCAGTGCAGTACACCTCACTGTACTTCGGCAAGAGCAATCAGGCTCTTCAGCTATTCTCGTTCGGCTTCGGTCAGGGTGACTATTAGCGGCGACCCGACACCAAAAGTAACCGCTTAACCGAATTGCAACGGCACGTAATCACTGTACTGTGTACCACTTCGCATCCCGGGCAAGTCCGACGACCTGGCGTGGACATCCCGGTCTGTCTCTTACACACCTCTCAACCGCCCAGGGAGCGAGCACACTCGCGCTTTGGGGTCACGGATGGGTGGCTCTAGTGGATTTTCCAATCACCCTCTCCGGGTCGTTCTGGAACCTTTTACGAAACGTACCCTTCGTCGTCGGGTCCCTCCAGCGGGTCGACCAGCGGCTCGTCCGGGTCGAAGTGGTCAGGCTCCACCTGGGCCGATCCGCAGTTGGGACACCGGATCTGGTCTTCCTCCAGCTCGAAGGGGCTCGCGCTCGCCTCGTGCTCCGGGAACGTGCTCCCGCACACTGAGCACCGAAACTTCGTATCCGCCATAGCTCCTCACCTCACTCTCTAACTAGCCTTCATCAGACGCGGTCGCGTATCCTGCTCTTCCCGACCTCCCGGACGCAGTGGGCGCAACAGAAGAGGGCGCCGTCCGCCTGTACCCTACGTCCCATAACCTCACGCCGCGGTGCTCGCAGACCGGGGCGAGCGCGTGTATGGCGCCCTCGAAGCTGTCGAACACGTACGATACGCCGCCGTGATCACCTCGAAGGAAAGATCGTAGTCATTCCCGCGCACCTCGCACCGGGCCATCCTCCTGACCCCCTGACGCTCTTCGTACCCTCAGCGATCCCCATCTCTCATACCCCCGGCGCGAGGCGAAACGGTTTGCGCCTCCCTAACGCCCGTATTACGGTGGGTTGGCCGGTCCCGGCTACGCGGCTTGCAGGTAACAGAGGACGGTCGCCGTGCCCGTGGTCTCCATTGGACTCACGACGTAGCCGCTCGCGTCGTCCCGGTCCTGTATGCGGAAGACCTTGCCCTGCAACTGCTCTGCCGGGACCGTCTCGCCTTCCTCCGTGACGACCCTGAGTCCGAGCTCCTCTATCTGCTCGTGAGTGAGGTGCTCGTTCTCGTAGTATTCGCCCAGGATCTCTTTGCCGTGGCTCGCCAATTTCCTCGCTCCTTCTCTAGCTTGAATCCAGCGATCTCTACCATATCGGAGGCTTGCGGAAACCACCGGGCTCGGAGGACTACTTGTTGTCCATCTTCAACCGGCGCCACAGGAACCAGAGGATCACCCCAGCCAGGACGGCCAGCACCGCATACTCGAGGATCGCAGTGTACTCGCGGACCAGGTCCCATTGGGAACCTAGAGTCCAGCCGAGGCCGATAAAGACACCGTTCCAAATACCGTTGCCGATGGTAGTGTAGATCAGGAACTTCCAGAGCGGCATCCGTTCGATACCGGCGGGCACCGAGATCAGGGCGCCCACACCGGGGATGAGACGTCCGATCAGTACGGCCTCCCCGCCGTGCTGGTCGAACCACCCACTCGCCTTGTCGAGGTCTGACTCGCCCAACAGCATGAACCGCCCGTACCGTTTGACGAACCACCGCACCGGCTCCTCCCCGAGCCGACGGGCGGGCGCGTACACGACCAGCGCACCGACCAGAGACCCGGCCGTCGCCGCCAGCATCAATAGGGGGAACGAGAAGAACCCCTGCCCGACCAGGAAGCCCGCGAAGGGCAATACCAGCTCGGAGGGTATCGGCAGGAACAGGTTGGAGAGCAGGACCAGGACGGCCACCCCGGAGTATCCAGAGTGATAGACGACCTCCGTAGCCCACTGAGCGAGGCTTTCAAGCATACGCTCGACACGTCTCCTTCATGATGTTTGCACGCTGATTCTATACCTACTCGATAGAGCCTCGTATCTCTCCCTGCAGCCCTCGGTCTACACGCGGATAGGCCAAGCGGTTGTTATACGCATCCTTGTCTACATGGGGTGTCTCCTAAGTCTACGTCCAGCCTTCACTGACCGCGCCGATCAGACGCCGCCTCAGCTCCTTCGCAAAGGCTGGGGTCGACTCTATGTGCAAGCGCTCGGTAACTGGCCTGTCCACAGGCGGCGGGTCCAGCAGCACGTAAGGGACACTGGAGCTATCGAGTACGTCGAAGAGCTCGGGCCCGGAGAGCTCGACTACCTCTCCGGATGCCGCGTCGTACGCCTCCCCACGTACCCATCCCCCATGTACTCCCGCCATATGCAGGTGTTTCGTCCGGGCCAGGCTCTCGATGCCCCGCACCTCCGCCTCCGCACCCTCCCGGGAGGTAAAAACCTCAAGGGCCCTGGCGAAATCCTCCTCTACCGGCACCTCGCAACACACGAAGTCCTCCGCCAGCGTCTCGCTTGCCTCCGGACCAATCCGTCCGCGTTCGATCAGCCAATACCGATCCTGCCAACCGCTCATATGTCCCCCTCCTGCAGTATATCGAGCACCAGTATAGCCTCTACACCACAAAGACTCGACGTTGGCGTCGCATCTTGTAAGCGCCCCACAGCCCCTTGCCAACGATCAGCAAGAGGCTATGCAAGCTTACCTCCTGCGGTAGGTTTGATAGTCTGGAAATTGCCCAGGTTTGGCGGCCGAGTTTTCTCTAAAAAACTGTTTAGTAAGCTAGGAGATTCAGCTTACTCGCGATCAGGGCGAGGTGCAGTAAAGAGTGGCCGCGTGGTCGCAGCCGCGGCCACTCCTGAGGGTAGCTTTCGCGTCACGCTAGCAGCCTCTCAGGAAGCAGACCCACACCTCTATAGGGCATGAAAAGGGTAGAGAGCGTTACGCTTGTATCCCGATACAGGCGTAAAGGAGAGCCGGGCTGGGCTTTTAGGAGGGGGGTAATAGTGCCAGCCCGGTCTAACTGTTTAGTACGCAACGCTACTTCCAAAAGTTTCATCGACGAGTGAGAAAGCCGGAGCACCAAAGACCCCGTCCTAGAGGTGCGAGGGGAAGGGGCATCTCCAAAGGGACCATATTCTCTGGCAGCCAAAATAACTCTTTGGGGGAGGCGGGCCCAAAGCCGGCATGAGAAAGTCTACCCAGAGGTTTTCATACTTTCGGTAGAAGGTTTCATCCAGTAGGAGGATGCACCTTCCGAGCCGATCTTAAAGAATCCCCTTAAAGCCGCAAAGCGTGCGGCAAAGAAGCGAGCAAGGAGGAATAAGATGCGACTCATGAAGAACCAGCAGCGACGGATACGGGACACGAAACAACCCGGCTATGCTGCCTCCAAAGAGAAGCCTCGGAGGAAGTACTTCGTCCTCGTGTTCCTGGCGATGCTGGTCCTCGTTGGCCTGGGAGCCTACCTCTCCTTGGGTCCCTCGGAGGAGACTAGCGATGGGCCGTCAGACGAGGTCGATGCCCCCGTCGCCGTCGAGCAGGCACCTAAAGAGACGGCCGCTGAAGACGGTGAGAACGAAGCGGCAACCGAGGCCCCGACTGACCCCACAATGTACCTGACGGTCCCGAAACTGGGCATACACGACGCCCTGGTACTAGACGACGTCTCGGAGGAGGGTGGGTTGGCTTCAGGCGCAGGTCACCTGCCCGGCACGGGTTTCCCCTGGATAGAGGGCTCGAACACGTATATTGCAGGCCACCGCCTCGGTTACAAGGGAACCCCTAGCTACCACATTTTCTACAATTTGCCCTCTCTGGCGCAAGGGGATGAGATCATCCTTCAAGACTCCCTCGGGCAGGTGTACACGTATCGGGTCAGCGAGGTGTTGCAAGTCCTTCCGACCGACCTGAGCGTCACAGCCCCGCTTCCTGGAAGGGACGTGGTCTCTTTGCAGACCTGCATAGAGAACTTCGGCGACTTCGTCACCCTTGGACCAAACTGGAACGTACGTCTCACAGTTCACGCCGACCGGGTCGACTAGCTTTTGGCCCCTCGGCACCAACCGTCAAAAGCGTACGAGAAGCACTGTCGCTGCCTATGGGATCGCATCCAAACGACCACTAGAGTAGAGGTGGACACAGGCAGACTCTCTCCTATCTGCTTCCCGAGGGGGATTAGATACCCCTCGACGTTGCTGCACGAAGCCTCGGGCTAGATCTGGAGCTTTTGTCCTTTCCCAGCGTTCTACCCGTAAATAAAGATCTCTTTAGAGTGGGCGATAGTGGATTCGAACCACTGACCTCCTCCGTGTCAGGAAGGCGCTCTCCCCCTGAGCTAATCGCCCGTATGTACACCCCTTCCGAGAGGCGACACCCGGAATCGAACCGGGGTACAGGGTTTTGCAGACCCTTGCCTAACCACTCGGCCATGTCGCCAGAGCACCGGTGCCTCCGGCCCGGGGTCAGAGCGGAAGACGGGATTCGAACCCGCGACCCTCACCATGGCAAGGTGATGCTCTACCAGCTGAGCTACTTCCGCGTTGCGCGGATAATTTAGCACGCCTCCAAACGTCTTACAAGCGGCCCTGGAACCGCTTCTTTTTGGAGAAGACGACGTAGCGCAGCATGAAGTAGCTCAGGGTCGAGGCGACGGCGATGGAGAGAAGCTTGGCGAGGTTCCCCCCGGCGAACGAGGAAAGGTTCGTGTTGCCGAGCATTGTCCGGATGGCGAGCCAGAAGATGGCGTTGCTCACCCCGATGTTCAAGAGCGCCTGTAAAGCGAAGAGGACGCTCTGCCGGGCGTCGTGTCGAGCCCTCCCCTCGAAGGTCCATCGCGCGTTCAGTACATAGCTATTGATATTTGCGAGCACGAGCGCAGCGAGGTTGTATATGGCAAACTGCCACGGCTCCCGCGTCGGGAACAGGAGAAGCAGCAGGTTCAACGTTCCGATGTCGACCGCGGCGTTGGCCAGACCGACGGTCGAGAACTTCGAGAAGCGTCGGCCGAAGCCGCGCAACCGGTCCAGTCTATCCCTCAAAGCGCAGCGCTTCCTCATAATAGCTCCGGAGCGTGGCGGTGGAAGCCTCCCATCCCCGCTCTTCGGCCGCGGCCCGGGCTCCCCTACTCAAAATGCCGCGCAGCGTATCGTCCTCGACGAGGCGCCGGACGGCGGCGGTGAGGTCCTCTTCGGAGTTGGGCTCGTAGAGGAGGCCGGTCTCCCCCTCCGAGACGACCTCATGGATGGCGCCGGCGCGGGCGGCGACAACCGGGAGGCCAGAGGCGAGGGCCTCAATCATCGCTATCCCCAACGTCTCCGTGGTCGAAGGAAAGAGAAACACATCCGCCGACGCGTACGCCGCGGCGAGATCATCGCCTGTAAGAAGTCTGGTAAAGACTGTCGGCGTTCCCAGGAACTCTCTCTCCAGAGACTTGCGGGCGGGACCGTCGCCCACGATGGCAAGCCTGACACCGGGGACCGTGCGCAGCACCGCCTTGAGCCGTCCGATGTCTTTCTCCGGGGCGAGTCGGCCAACGTAGAGCAGTATCTTTTCGTCAGGGTCTCCGCCGGAGAGCCTGACGCGCCACTCTCTGGAGGCGCGATCAGGGTGGAAGCGGCGGGC
Source organism: uncultured Rubrobacteraceae bacterium (assembly GCA_902806075.1). Classification (GTDB taxonomy): domain Bacteria; phylum Actinomycetota; class Rubrobacteria; order Rubrobacterales; family Rubrobacteraceae; genus Rubrobacter_F. Next base: position 11,810 of record CADCVG010000051.1, on the reverse strand, counting down.
GTCGACGCCCTGGGGCCAGAGCCGTATGCGTTTGATACCCTGCTCGTAGAGCTGGTCGCGGGTGGCCGCGGAGGTGCAGAGGTTGAGGGCGGCGCGGTTGTGGAGGTTCCTGAAGTAGCTCCAGGCCAGCCTCTCAGTGAAGCCCAGACCATAGTAGGCAGCGTAGGTAACCAGGTTCGTGTGATAAGAGGCCACGAGTGGGAGCCCGAGACGCCGAGCGTAGTACACGCCGCCCACCCCGAGGATGAACGGGTTGACCGCATGGATCAGGTCCGGACCAAAACGCCGCAACGCGCGACCTACCCCCGGGTGCGGCGGACACATCTTCTTCTCCGGGTACGGCGGGAACGGTACGCCGGGCACGCCATAGATCCGGGCGCCCGCGTAGGATTTTGGTCCGCTGGAGGGAGCGAACAAGAGCACTTCGTCGCCGGATCTGTTCAGTTCCTCCAGTGTGTACCGCAGGCGAGTGACGACGCCGTCGGTGGCCGGCAGGAACGTCTCGGTAAAGAGTGCTATCCGCAAGACTTCCGGGTTGCCCCTACCCGTAGTGAGGCCGTCGCCAGTCGACCTGCGGGGCGAACGTCTCGGGATGGATGCGATCCCGGTTCTCCATCGCCGTCAGGAGTAGCCTCTCGACCGTCTCTTCGTCGAGGAGGTGAGGCTTGAGACCGAGGTCCATCAGGCGCGTGTTGGCCGCGTTGTAGTAGTGGGTCTCCTTCTCGACCCGGGGGTTGGCCAGGTGTACCAGATCGGGCTCCAAATCCAAAGAACGGGCGACCTTCTCGACGAGTCGGGCGAGCTGGAGGACCGACCACTGCTCGGTGAACTGGTTGAAGACCCGGAACTCGCCCGGCTCTGGAGGGTTGTTCGCCGCGAGCTCTATGCAGCGCACCGTGTCCCGGATGTCTATGAAGCCGCGCGTCTGGCCGCCCTGGCCGTAGACCGTTATTTGATCTCCGTTCGCCGCCTGGGCGCAGAAGCGGTTGAGGGCGGTCCCGAAGATACCATCGTAGTCATAGCGGTTGGTGAGGACGGGGTCCGAGGCGGTCTCCCCGGTCTCGACGTTGTAGACGACGCCCTGGTTGAGGTCGGTGGCCTTCAGGCCCCAGGTCCGGCAGGCGAACATTATGTTGTGGGAGTCGTGGACCTTTGAGAGGTGGTAGAAGCTTCCGGGCTGCTTCGGGTACGGCAGGGTATCCGTGCGGCCCTTGTGCTCTATCGTTATATACCCCTCCTCGATGTCTATGTTGGGGGTACCGTACTCGCCCATCGTGCCCAGCTTTATGAGATGACAGTCGGGGGAGACCTCACCGATAGCGAAGAGGAGGTTCAGGGTGCCGACGACGTTGTTCACCTGAGTAAAGACGGCGTGGCTCCGGTCGATCATGGAGTAGGGTGCCGAGCGTTGCTCGGCGAAATGGACCAGCGCATCGGGCCTAAAGCCGGCCACGACCTCGTAGGCAAAACGCTCTTCCGCGAGATCGCCGACGGCCGTTTTTATCTCGCGGCCCGTAAGCTCCCTCCAGCGGGCGATACGGGCGTCGAGGCCGGAGATCCTGGTTAGTGACTCGGTACCCAGTTCTTCGTCCCAGCGCCGGCGGCTGAAGTTGTCCACTATAAGGACTTCGTGGCCCTGCACCGAGAGGTACAGGGCCGTGGGCCAACCGCAGAAACCGTCACCACCCGCTACAAGGATCCTCATCCATCCTCCAAATCTCGCGTTACGAACGAGGTCAGTCTACCCGGCGGGTGGTACTTTCAGCTAGTTGTTTGCGTAAATTTTTCTTTACCTCTCGTGGGCCTACTCGATGTTCTCGATTATCGCCTGGGTGAATTCTTTGGTACCGGCCGAACCGCCGAGGTCCTTGGTGCGGGTCTCGGGGCTCTTGAGGGCAGCCTCCATGGCCTTCTGCATCCTCTCGGCGGCGTCGTACATGTCCAGGTACTCGAGCATGGTCCGCGCCGACTGGAGCGTGGCGAGCGGGTTCGCCCGGTTCTGGCCCGCGTACTTGGGCGTGCTGCCGTGTACGGGCTCGAAGACGGCGATCTCGTCCCCGATGTTCGCGCCGGGTGCGACGCCCAAGCCTCCGGTCAGACCGGCGCAGATGTCAGAGAGGATGTCGCCGTAGAGGTTAGGGCAGACCACCACGTCATACTGGTTCGGCTTCATCACGAGCTGCATGCTCATGTTGTCCACGATGCGGTCGTCTATCTCCTCGAAGTCGTTCTCGTAGTCCTTGGAGACCTCGAAGAACACGTCCCGGAAGAGCCCGTCAGTGTATTTCATGATGTTGGCCTTGTGGACGACCGTGATGTGTTTGCGGCCGAGCTCCTTAGACTGTTCGAAGGCGAGACGACAGATCCGTTCGGTGCCCGCCCTCGTGATTATCTTGATAGATTCGGCGGCGTCCTTGCCTACCATATGCTCGACCCCTGCGTAGAGGTCCTCGGTGTTCTCGCGGAAGATGATGAGGTCTATATCCTTGTAAGGCGTGTCGATACCCGGCAGGCTCAAGCTAGGCCGGACATTCGCGTACAGGTCGAGCTCCTTGCGCAACGCGACGTTGACCGAGCGGAATCCGGCCCCCACAGGCGTCGTCAGCGGGCCCTTGAGGCCCACCTTGTTGCGCCGGATGGATTCCAGAACGCTCTCCGGTAGGGGAGTACCCTCCTCCTCCATCACGGTCTCGCCAGCCTCGGCTACTTCCCACTCAATGTCCACACCCAGGGCCTCGAAGACCTCCTGTACCGACCCGGTTACCTCCGGCCCGGTCCCATCCCCTGGTATTAGAGTGACTGTCTGCGCCACAAGAACCTCCTAACCCTATCTTTTCGCCCTACTTCTACCCTTTTCCTTTGGCTCGCACGCAGTATAGCGGGCGCGTAGAGCATCGGCTGACGGCTGCCCCAAAACTCAGACACGAGAAAGAGGGTGACCACGGCGATCAGGCAGAGGTCGGAGTTGTCAAAGAGGATCAGACAGCGAAGCTTCGGCTTTTCTCTATGCCGTCTACCTAAAACTGCTGCTGATTACCGAGCAAGAACAATAGCGCTCCACCAAGTACAACCAGTAGAATCAGGAACACGGCTACCGGGATCAGGACGACGAGAGCCGCCGTACCCGTGGTCGTACCATGCACCTCCCGAATACCGAATATGTACAGGACGATGGCCCACACGGCGGCAATTATCGACCCGATGACCGGTATCCAGCTTACGAGCTGCGTCACCTGGGCGTAAGAAGCGACCCTGAAGGTCGCTTCGAACCCCATGTTGCTGGGCCTTACAAATATCAGCACGAGCAAGTGGAAAATGCCGGCCGCTATAACCAAGCCTATAGCCGTCAATATCGGCGACAGGATCAGGGCACCGACCAACCCCCCGACACCTCCCGCGAATGCCTCGCCGGTATCCCCTGGCCCAGCGAAGAGCGGGGCAAAGATCAATCCGAGGATGCCGCTGAGTAGGGCGGAGATCAGGGCGCATATCAACGCGAAGACAAGCGGATTGACGAAGTTCCCTTGCCGGGCTATGCCGCGAAAGAAGGGAACGGGCTGGGTAACGACCGCCACGACCGTTCTGACGAAGCTACCGACCGGATCCTGGAGAGTAAACTCTCCCCCTGTCCCTCCCGATGCCGGCCTCGGACCACCGCCTGGCGTTGGGGAAGAACTCCCCGAGCCCGGTCCCGTGTTGAAATCCATCCGCGTCTCCTCCCTTGCGAGATGTTCGTTGCCCAAATGTAACCATTTCTCGAACCCGGCGCAACACTCTAACGAGCGTCGTTCGTTTCGGGGTTGCTGTAGAATGCTGGTACGGAGCGGTTTAGGGGAGAGCGGGAAGGGCTTGTTGTGTCTTCCACGATAGAGACACTGGAGCGCGAGTTGGGGGAAGCCCAGCTCGAGCGCGAGAAGCAGCAGAGGGCGGTGGTCCGGGCTGAGAACGCCCACGAGGCCGCCTGCGGCGCCCGTGACGACGCGTGGGCTGAGTCCGAAGGTTTCGGTACAGATACGGAGGTCGAGTGGCTCGCCACGCTCGTCTACGAGCGCCGCAGGGAGCTCTACGAGGCAATAGACCGGCTCAAAGCAGCCGAAGGCAAGGAACGCAGGATCAAGAGCCGCCTCATGTACGTCCTGCCCGCCGAGCGCCGCCGTTACCTCTCCGGAGCCGTGGATGAGGAGTTCGAGGAGTTCCTGAGATCCGTCGAGGCGGTCTACGAAGAAGACAGTTCGGAAATCGAGGTCTCCGTCACCACCGAGAAACCGGGTGAGCTAGACCTCCGGGGCGATGCGACCTGGCGCGCTCTGGAGCGTCTCTACTCGGGCACTCTGCGGCGGTGGGTGGAGATACGGGCGTCGGGGGCTCCGGGCGATCTCGACAAGGCCGGGGCGATGGCCCGCCAGATCGCCTACTACGCGGGCGGACACATCCCGCGCCTCTTCGTCGCGGGCGAGGAGGTCCGCGTGGAGGGCCTCCAGACCGGGCGTGGCGGTAGAGAGGACTGGAGACCCCTCGCCGGGTTCGACGGACCCAGAGGGAGGCTCGCGCTCGCCAGGATCACCGCCAGGCGCTACCTCGACGAGGGCACGGTGGCACGTCTGGACAAACATCCCCGAGCACTCGAGCAGATAGCCGAGATCGCACGACTCTACCAGACCATGAGCCTCACCGGCGACGAGATCCGCTGGCGCCTCGAACAGCTGATCTCTCTACGCCTCGAAGTCCTCGAAGCGGTCTACGACCTAACCGGCGACCGGCGCCGCTTCTCCTTCTACGAGATAGCCCGCGCCGCCCGCCTCCTCGATGGCCACTTCCCCGACTCAGGCGTCGCCGCCGACGCTCTCGTACGCGCCGTGAACCGCGCCCTGGAGACCGGCGTCCCACTCGTAGACGTCGCCTACCTCAGCGTTACGTCGGGCGAAGGCTTCTAGCCATCTCGGCTTTGGCCGGACCAGGCGTCCGTGCTTGCCGGCCCTGGGAGTTGACGATCTGAAATGTCGACCAGCTATCCGTCCGAGAGGTCGTGCTCGGGGACTGACAAATTGTAGGGGCGGGCTGGCCTCTCGGCGAGCACGCGTACCTTGTAGACGTAGTCCGGGACGAACTCGCCCCGGCGGACTTCGAGTATCTCGACGGGCTGGCCCGTGGCCTTGAGGGCGGCTCTCCCACCCACCCCGTAGCGGGCCGGGCGGCTGCGATCTACCATCTTTTCGCATCTCCTTCTCTCGCGGTTGGTCCGTCTGCTCTGGTGGCGTCATGCAGGGTAAAAGTATAATGTGCCGCTGTCCGGGACCGGGCGGCGGTACCGTAGGTGGCGTAGTGAGATACTCTGAGAGGCGGGTGAGGGATGGCGGAACGTGTGGATTTGATCGTGGTAGGGGCGGGTCCCGGCGGGTCGGCGACGGCCTATTACGCTGCGAGGGCCGGTCTCGAGGTCCTGCTCCTCGACCGGCAGGAGTTTCCGCGCGACAAGCCCTGCGGTGACGGCCTGATGCCCCACGCCGCCGAAGAGGTCTCCTTGATGGGCCTCGGCGACTGGTTGGGCGAGCCTCACCACGGCAAGTTCTCGGGCTTCTCCATCTATACTCAGACCGCCTATCTACGCCAGAGGGTCCCCCCCACCCTCCACGGCCCCCACGGCTACGTCGTCGCCCGCGAGGAGACCGACGCCCGCCTCGTCGAGCGCGCGAGAGAGGCCGGAGCGGACCTGCGGACCGGCGTGCGTGCCACCGAACTCCTCCGCTCGCCCGCGGGGAACGTCACCGGCGTCGAGGCCGTCTCGGGCGGAGAGACGCTCCACTACGAGGCCCCTCTCGTGGTCGCCGCCGACGGTGTGGGAGGTTTCGCCGGCGAGGGCATCAAGGCACACCAGAACTCCGTGGCCCGGCGGCAGTATTTCAAGAACGTCTCCGGGCCGGACAAGCAGGATCTGCACGTCTTTATCACAAAGGACATGAACGAGCATGGGGCCGGCTACGGCTGGGTCTTCTACTTCGGGGACGGGCGAGCAAACGTAGGGGCCGGCGTCTCGACGAAGACGCTGCAGCGCACGGGCCGTAACCTCAAGGACTTCTTCGACCGCTTCCTCGAAGAGCCAGAGCTGGCCGGGTGGCTCGACGGGGCTGAGCCCGAGGGACCGGCTAAAAGTTGGTCGCTAAAGATGGGTATGTGGGGAGCGAAGCGTTACGCGCAGGGCCTCATGACCGTCGGGGACGCGGCAAGCATGATCCACCCTATAAGCGGCGAGGGAGTTGGCTACGCGATAGAGTCCGGCCGCCTCGCCGCCGCCTGGGCGCACGAGGCCCGCGCGAAACGCGACTACTCGGCCTCCGTCCTGGCCGGCTACGGACGACAACTCCGGCGCAAGCGGGCCAGGGAACACCTCTCCGGTTACGCCCTCACGAACCTCGTCCCGAACCTCCAGATCATGGAGCCGTTCTTCAAAGCCTGCGAGAAAGACCCCGAAGCCCGGCGCACCCTCCTCGAAGGCTTCACCGGCGACGCCCCCGTCTACAACCTCCTAAAGCACCCGTCAGCCCTCGGACGAGTGGTCAAGACCGCCTTGCGGCTCTGAAGCCGTCAGCAGTAAGGTTTCTATTCCAACGCCACGTCGTCGACATAGAAAGTCGTGGGACGGGCTTCATCGGTCTTCGCGAGGAAGGCTAGCTTCACGGTCCTGCCGGCGAAGCGCGAGAGGTCTACACTCTCTTCGACCCAGCTGTCGTCCCCGGAGCTTTGAGCATCGGCGTCTGTGTGGCTTTCGAGGGTGACTAGGTGCCTGCCGTTCCCGTCGGTGAGGCGGACTACGAGGCCGTCGGTGGGGTGCTCGGTCTCTTCCGTCTCCACCCGGACGCGGTAGGTGAGGCTCTGTCCTTTGCTTATCCGGATGCTCTGTAGGAGCTCGTCCTTCGCGTCGTCGTAGCCACCGAGACGAGCAACGCCCTCGTCTATGAGGTCGTTGCCCTCCTTCGCGGTCTTCTGCTCCCATATACCGTCCTTCTTCATCGAACCGTTCTCGACGCCGGCCTTATCCACATTCCGGTCGTCCCCGGCCTTGCCGGACTCTTGCCGCCTCCGCTCGGGTTCCTGCTCCTGCTCGGTCGTTTGCTCGTTTTGGGAGGCTCTCTGCTCGGAGGGCTCTCCGGGAGCGTGGGAGGTGGGATCGAGTTCTGAGCCGAAGTCGGTGGTCCAGTACCAGCCGTAGTAGGAGTCGGGGTCGTAGATACGGGCGATGCCGATCACCTTCTGGTTGCCGTCAAGCATGTTGACGTTGTGCCCGGGGGAGGTGCGCCAGGCCTCGAAGGCCTCCTCGGCGGTCTCGTATCCCGCAGCCAGGTTCTCGGACATGGAGGCTTCCGGGTAGTCGTAGCCGGAGAGGGCCATCCGGTCCCACGGCTTGGAGTTTATAGGGAAGTAGGAGCTGCCCAGAGTCTCATGGGCAAAGAAGTTGTAACGGGCCATGTCTTCGTCGTGCCGCTCGGAGGCGTCGGTGAGGGCGTCCGAGAGGATCAGGGTAGGAAGCCCGTTGTTCTGGCGGTACTCGTTGATGATCTGGAGGAACGCGAGTTCCTCGGAGTCGTAAGAGCTCTGCGCACGGACGCTCCCCCCGAGGATGACCATAAAGAGCGCCGACAGGACGACGACGGCGAGATACCTGTAGCTGAGGTGCCTGTAGCGCACCATACTCTCCCCCACCTCGAGTTGTCGGCACAAAACCCTGCCGAACTGTAATCCTGTTATCCTATCCCGGTCAAGGCGGCGGGAGGAGGAAAATGGCGGTTGAGTCTCTAGACATAGGCTCCATCAAGGTATATGTGCTCGACGACGGCATCTTTACGACCGACGCCGGTAACCTCTTCGGCCCGAACGCCAAACGCGCCAAGATCCGGGGCGCCATGCACCCGGTACTCGTCTCCTCCGGCGACGCCCTCGTTCTCATCGACGCCGGCTTCGGCCCCGAGCTACCCGACTACCTCGAAGGTCGCTACGAGCTCAAACGCGAGGAGAGCCTCGCGGACGGCCTCTCGGAGGCAGGCTATTCACCAGAGGACGTAACCCACGTCGTGCTCTCGCACCTCGACGCCGACCACGTCGGCTGGGCGATAGCCCCGAGGAGCTTCCCCAACGCGACCGTCTACCTCCAGGAGGCGGCCCTGGAAGAGGCGCGCAAGATGTCTGAGGGAGATGGCCGGAGGGAGGCCGTACCGGTGGTCGAGAAGGGCATTGAGGAGGGGTGGTGCGAGCTTCAGGAGGGGAACGGTGAGGTCGTCGAAGGTTTGAGGGTCGAGGTGCGAAGCGGGCATTCGGAGGGACACCAGATCTTCTGGATAGAGTCCGGGGACGATGCCGCGCTCTTCACGGCGGACCTAGCGCCGGCAAAGATCTGGCTAAACCCCGACCTCATCGCCGGCGTCGACACCGACCCGGAGGCGGCGCGCAAGAACCGCATCGAGGTTCTCACGGAGGCAGAGGAGCGGGAGGCGCCAGTGATCCTGTATCACGAACCTGGCGACTTTCTCGTCCGCATCCGTAGAGAGGACGACGGTTTCGAGGGTGTACCCTGGGAGGGTTGAAGAGCCTCTAGCGGCCCCTCCTGTAGCGCTTCTTCACCTCGCGGAAGATAAAAGGCGCGGCAGCGACGAGTATACGTTTCAAGATCGACTTCACAAGCTCCTCCTCAGAGTAGGTTCCGGTACTTCATACGGATATACCCGGTAAAGGTTGCCCGGAATCCCCCTCATCCCTCGTGCCAGACGGTCCAGGCCGAGGCGGGCTCGCGCCTGCGGGGGCGTTCGATCTCTTCAGCATAGCCCAGGTAAAGGTAGGCGACGACCTTATCGTCGTTCTCCAGGCCGAAAAAGCCGCGCATGTACGGGTGGTAGGCGACAGGACCGGTGCGCCAGATGGTAGCGAGGCCATGCGCGTGAGCAGTTAGCTGCATATTCTGGACGGCGGCGGCGCAGGCAGCGTAGTTCTCCAACGTCTCCACCTCATCGCGGCCACCTTTGGAGATCACCGCTATAACGACGGGAGCGCGGAAGGCTTTCTTGCGCTCGCGGCTCGTGCGCCCGGCTATGTACTCCTCTTCCTCACCCTCAGCCTCGGCCATCAGACGGGCGGTCTCGGCGCGGGCGCGGGCGAACTCGCCCCGGCCCTTGCCGGCAAAGACGTGGAAACGCCAGGGTTCGGTGATCCTGTGGTTCGGCGCGTGGACGGCGCTTTCGAGTACCTCTTCGACGAGCTCGCGGGGTACCGGGTCCGGCTTCACGATACCGGCGCTCCGGCGTGACTCTATCGCCTCTCTGACCTCCAAAAACGCTCCTTGCTTACGCTGGCGTGTACGAGGGTAATTCTAGTCCAGGGAGCGCGGCAGGGGTGCGCGGATTCCCCTATCATTAGCGAGTAGGAGCTAAGAGGAGGAGATTACCTGATGTCGAAGACTGTCACTGTTACCGGCGCTGCGGGCGCGATCGGCTACGCGATGCTGTTTCGGATCGCCTCGGGCCAAATGCTCGGCCCCGACGAGAAGATCAAGCTAAAGCTGCTCGAGATCGAGCCGGCGCTAAAGGCGGCAGAGGGCACAGCCATGGAGATTCACGACTGCGCGTTCCCGCTGCTCGAGTCCATCGACGTCACCGCCGACGCGAACGAGGCCTTCGACGGCGCCAACGTTGCCATGCTGGTCGGCGCCCGGCCACGCGAGAAGGGGATGGAGCGCGCCGACCTGCTCGAGGCGAACGGGGCGATCTTCAAACCGCAGGGCGAGGCGATCAACGCTAACGCTGCCGACGACGTGCGGGTTCTTGTGGTCGGCAACCCGGCGAACACGAACGCGCTGATCGCGATGAGCAACGCGCCCGACGTGCCGAGCGAGCGCTTCACCGCGATGACGCGGCTCGACGAGAACCGCGCGATCTCGATGCTCGCCCAGAAGCTGTCGGTCGGCGTCGAGGACATCCAGGACCTCGTCGTGTGGGGCAACCACTCGCCGACGATGTTCCCCGACCTCTTTAACGCCACGGTAAAGGGCGAGCGGGCCGTCGATCAGGTCGACATGGACTGGTACGAGAATGAGTACATGCCGCAGGTTGGCCAGCGCGGCGCCGCTATCATCGAGGCGCGCGGCGCGTCGTCGGCGGCGTCGGCGGCCAACGCGGCGATAGACCACGTGCGCGACTGGGCGCTGGGCGCCGACGGCCTGCGCTCGATGGCGGTTCTGTCGGGTGGTCAGTACGGCGTGGAGGAGGGCCTCATATCGTCGTTCCCGGTGCGGCTCTCGGGCGGTAACTACGAGGTAGTTGAGGGGCTCGAGATCGGCGAGTTCGCGCAATCGAAGCTAGACATCACCGTAAACGAGCTCAAGGAGGAGCGCGAGGCGGTGAAGGGGAGCGGGCTGATCGACTAGCCGCCGGACGAGCGCGCGGCGGGCTGACCTTGCAGAAGCTCCACGCGAAGACGCGGAAGTCAACCGTCGCGAGGAACAGGTGCCCGACGAGCCCGGCGACGTCGCGCTCGGTCGTCACTACCTCGATGTTGACGCTCCTCTTCGGCCAGAAGCCCATTCTCCCCCGCGTCGCGTGCCTGCGGGGCGAGTACGGTCTCAACGACCTCTTCGGTGGCGTGCCCGCGAAGCTCAGCGCGGGCGCCGAGGAGGTTATAGAGCCAGACCTCTCCAAGGACGAACACTCGGCACTGGAGGAGAAAGCACCAACGAGGTACGCAAGATCCTGGAGATTCTGCACAGCTAGCGTCTTGCCGCCCGCTGCTACCGTCGCAATTCTTGTAGTTGGGAGAGGATACATAAGCGTCCCGCTGCCAGTGGCGGGGCGCCTACGCAGCGTTGGGGCTCGCGCTACCGTACTGTAAGATCCGACAAAGAGGGGGCACATGCCGGAGGCTACGCCGGAGTTCAAGCGGCAGTTGCGAGAGGCGTTCGAGGAGATGTACGTCGGGCAGACCTTCGAGTTCCGGCGCACCTTTACCGACGGGGACGTGGCGATGTTCTGCGGCGTGACCGGGGACTACAACCCCTACCACCAGGACGCGGCATTTGCAGAGCAGAGCTTCTACGGGCGGCTGACCATACCGGGCCTGCTCACCGGTAGCATGCTGACGCACATCGGTGGCCTGCTCGGCTTCCTCGCCACGGAGATGTCCTTCGATTACCTCGGGCCGGTCTTCGTGGGTGACACCATCTCCTGCAACGTCACCATAGCGGAGAAGGACGAGGAGAAACGCCGCGTAAAGGCGACCGCTGGCTTCGTCAACCAGGACGACGTCGAGGTGCTACGGGCGATGTTTGCCGGGTTTCCCAGCCGGGTCCGTCTGGCTCGTTAAAGAACCTGGGATGAGCGACCCGAAGGAACGCCTGGTCTTCTTCCGCCGCGCGTACCCGAGCGCGAATGCGGTGCTCGTCCGGGGCGAGCGTCCGGTGCTCGTGGATACCGGCTTCGGCAGCGACCTATCCGCCACAGAGGACCTGTTGCGGAAAGCAGGCGTACCACCGGAGAGTCTGGCCCTGATCGTCAACACCCACTACCACTGCGACCATGCCGGGGGGAACAGTGGCCTGCAGCGACGCTACGGTCTCCCTATCGCTGCCCACCGCTGGGAAGCGGACCTCGTTAACCGCAGGGACCGCGAGGCTTGCAGCGTCGAATGGCTAGACCAACCCATCGAGCCATACCGGGTAGACTACCCGCTCTCCGACGGTGATGAGATCGAGACGGGTGGTGTGGTACTGCAAGTTCTACACACGCCAGGTCACACTTTGGGGCATATCTCGCTATACGCGCCCGAAGAGCGGG
>CADCVG010000050.1 GCA_902806075.1 uncultured Rubrobacteraceae bacterium | reverse complement strand
CCTCGTACTCCTCAGCACCCTCGGGATCCACCTCCACCAGCGTATCCCGTATCTTCTCCACGTAACGCTCCGCGTTCGCTACGTCCAGCCACAGGTGCGGGTTACCCTCCGCGTGCTCGTGCTCCCCTTCCGCCTCCTGTTCCTCCTCATGCTCATCGTCCTCAAGCGTCTCCAGCCCCTCCGAGAGCTCTACGACCGTTTGCTCCTCATTGCCCGCGCTCTCCACGAGGTCCTCGACCCAGGCGTCCAGGCCCAACCCATTCTCGAAGACTACCTGCGACTCGGAGATACGGCCCGCGTCCCGCGGGCTCGGCTGGAAAGTCTCCGGCGAGGCCCCGACCGGCACGATGCTGAACGCTTCGACCCTATCCCCGCCGACCTGTTTCACCAGATCCTGCAAGACGGAGATCGTCACCGCAACCTGAACTCTCTCCCCAGACCCTGCCTCCTCGCCGCCAGAGGACCCGCCGGCCCCGCAGCCGGCGACCAGGACCAGCGAGAGCACCGCTACGAGCGCCGCCGACGAGCGCCTCACCGCTCGCCTCTCCCCCTAGGATCGTCCCTCTCTGTCCGCCTCAGCGCATAGCACGCGCTGCAATTGCCGATGCTGCTCACCCACTGCACGATCATGATCTCCTTCTGCGTCATCTTCTCGCCGAGCTTCGCCTTGCGCAGCGCCGCCTCTACCCGCCGCCGCATGCCCTCTCCATCGAGCGGTTTGCTCACCGATCCCTTCTCCTTTCCGGGAAACGTCCCCCTCCCGAACTCATCCAGTGCTCCGTCAGGTTTCTCTTCGCCTCTTAATTGAAAAATATTTTCATTGACGGGCAAATTTTTTGTCACCTGCAAGCAGCACAGCGCCCGTAGACTTCGAGGCTGTGGGAGCGGACCTCGAAGTCCGAGGCCTCCAGGGGCAAGAGCGTGGGATCCAGCGGGCACTTCTCGAACTCGGAGATGTCGCCGCAGGATTCGCAGATCGCGTGGTGGTGGTGGTCCTTAGCCATCTCGTAGCGTGCCCCGTCCCCGAGGTCAAGTCGCCGCACGATGCCGAGCTCCGAGAGCAGATCCAGCGTCCTGTACACCGTTACCAACCCCACCCCAGGGCAGCGCGCCCGGATCTCCTCCAGACTCTGGTGCTGCTCCTCGGCGAGCGCTCGCAAGACCGCCGTCCGCTGCGGCGTTGCCTTGTACCCCCCACCCCGCATCTTCCCAATCGCCGCTTCCAGCACATGCCTCCCGCCAATTGAAAACTTTTTTCAGTTACAGAGAGAAGGTAACAGTCGGTAGGACCGACGTCAAGCGTGTCTAGGGGCTGCCGGAGGGGCGTTTGCGGCGGGTGGCGCCGCCGGCATGGCGAAGGAAGAAGAGCAGGGCGAAGGTGAGGGCGAGGATCGAGGCGACGAAGAGGTTGCCGCGGAAGTCGCCGATGAGGAAGGCCCGGTCTATGCGGAGCGCCTCGACGAAGACGCGGCCAAGAGAGTAGAGGCTCACGTAGAGAAGCAAGATGTCGCCGTTCTTGAGGCGGTCGGCGAAGCGGCGGGCTATGTAGAGGAGGGCGAGGCAGACGAGTATGTTCCAGATCGACTCGTAGAGGAACGTCGGGTGGAAGGTGGTCTCGTTGGTGAAGCCCGGGGGCCGGTTCTCGGAGGCTATCTCGATAGCCCAGGGAAGGTTGGAGGGGCGGCCGAAGAGCTCCTGGTTAAAGTAGTTCCCCCAGCGTCCGACCGCCTGAGCGAGGATGAGGCCGGGGGCCACGGCGTCGGCGAAGGCGAGCGGGCTGATACTGTAGGTCTTCCCGAAGAGCCGCTCGTAGAGGGACGTCCTGGCGACGGCGACGAAGGCGAAGACGCCCAGGAGGCCCCCGATCACGGCGCCGTAGATGCCCAAACCCCCGTTCCAGACCTCGAAGATTCCGGGGATCGGGTCCCTGGAATAGAGTTGGTAGTCGGTCACAACGTGGTAGACCCTAGCGCCGATAAAGCCGAGCGGCACGACGAAGAACAGGGCGTCCATGGCCATGGCCCCGTCGTAGCCCTTGCGCGCAAGCTCCCGCCCGGTCAGCCAGGTCGCGAGCGCTATCCCCAGCGCGATGAAGAGTCCGTAGTAGCGCACGGCGAAGGGTCCGGCCTCGAAGATCACCGGTGATGACGGGCTCGGGAGCGTAAGCAGTAGTACCGTAGCTTGCGACAAACAATCTCCTTGTCGTCAGGTCTCTCTTTAGCTTAACCGGCCGGAGGGTTGGCGACCGAAGCGGTCTCCCCCTCCGGGGCCTCCTCGGGCCTGCCGGTGGTGGAGTCGGATGGTTCCGTCTGGTCATCCTCCTCGGACGGGCTCTCGGAGGAGCTCCCTTCGAGGCCGTGGTGGTACTCGAGGATGTTGCGCACGGCGGGGGCGGCGGTCAGCTCGCTGCCGCTCTCGAAGGCGCCGCCGCCCTCGATCATCACGAGCACGAGGACGGGGTCTGACTGGCTCTCGTCCCACCCGATAAACCAGTTCACGTTGCCCTTGCCCCACATCTCGCCGGTCCCCGACTTGCCGACCGCTTTCAAGGAGGAGCCCTCGAAGCTGCTCTCGGCCGTACCGCCCTTACCGGTGACCATCCTCATGCCCCTGATCGTCTCCTGGAGGGTGGCGGGGTCGACCCCCACCTGGCCCGCGGGCTCCGGCGAGATCTCCTCGATCACACTCCCGCTCTGGTCCCGGATCTCCTTGCCTACGTGCGGCGTTACGAGGGTCCCGCCGTTCGCTATGGCCGAGTAGCCCCGGATGAGCTGCAACGGCGTGACCAGCAGGTCACCCTGCCCGATAGAGAGGTTGATCCACCGGCCCACGGTCCACAGCTTGTCGTCGGGGGTGCCCCCGGCCTCCTCCTGCCACTCGCGGGTTGGGACCCGTCCCTGGAACTCGCCGGCCAGGTCAACCCCTGTCGCCTGACCGAAGCCGAACTTCTCGTAGAACTTGGGCAGCGCGTTCTCGTCGTCGGTGCGGTTCCACATCCAGTCCGCCACCTGGTAGAAGAACTTGTTGTTCGAGTCGCCCAGAGCCTGGGCGTAGTTCTGGGTGCCGTGGTCACCCAGGAATTCGTACTTGGGGCTATTCTGGCGCCAGCTCTGCCAGCAGCCGCCCACCGAGCCCGCCGGGCGCCAGCACTCGCCCGTGTCCGTAACGGTCGTTCCGGGGCTGATCGCGCCGGACTCCAAACCCGCCATGCCGGTGAATACCTTGAACGCCGAGGCGGCGGGGTAGCCCCCGGCGACGGCCCGGTTGGTGAACGGGGCTTGGGCCTCCTCGGAGTTCAGGTAATCGTACCGCATGGTCTCCTCGCGGCCGGTGATCCCACCGACGAAGAGCTGCGGGTCGAAGGTAGGCCGGCCCGCCATTGCCCGCACCTCGCCGCTGTCCGGGTCGAGGGCGACGACCGCCCCTCCGGTCCCCTGGTTCCCCTTCTCCTGGGATCGCTCTATCGCCGCCTCCAGCTCCTCTTCGGCCTTCTTCTGGAGGCCCATGTCGATGGTGAGCGCGAGGTCCCTGCCCGCCACGGGGTCCGTGATGCTCGCAGGCTGGCCGAGCTCGGGGATCTCCTCCGAGCTACCGTCGTAGCGCCGCCCGTCGGCCCGGCGGACGGCGACCTCCCGGCCCAGAGCATCCACGGTGTAGTTCTTGGAGCCCGGCTCGCCGCGCAGTATCTCCTCGTAGGCGAGCTCCAGGCCGCCCTTGCCCACGACGGCGTCGTTACTGAGGCCCTCGAACGGGCCGTTCCCCAGCTCGTCCTCCGTGACGGCCCCGGTGTAGCCCAGGACGTGGGCGGCGAGCTCCTCGTTCGGGTAGTTGCGGACGTAGTCATCGTTGACCACGAGACCGTCGAACTCCTCGGTACGCTCGCTGACGTACATCACGTCCTCGCGGCTCGCGTTCTCCTTCACGAGTATCGGGCTGTAGCGGTCACCCACCTCTATGGCGGCATCGTAGTTATTGAGGACCGCCTCTTTGTCAGCCTCCAAAACGTCCGCCAACTCCTCGACTTCCGCACGTTCTATAGCGTCGGGGACAACGGTGACGTTCAGGCCGGGCTGATTATTCGCCAGGACCTCGCCGTCGCGGTCGTAGATCACGCCACGCTGCGCCGGTATCTTGACGGAGCGTGTCTGAGTCTCCTGGGCGGTGTTGGCGTACTCGTCGCCGGTGAGGACCTGCAGATGCCACAGCCTGAAGACCAGAACTACGAAGACTAGGGCGACGATCATCGCGATCGCCACGACGCGTACCTGCATCTTGGCCCTCGTTGCGGGGAGCTCGGGCTCCTTCTTCTTCGGGTTGTTCTTGCCGGGCCCCTTGCCCGGGACCCGCGTGCGGTCTACCTTTGCCGGCAGTCGGAGCACGGTCTATCCCCCTCCCAACGAAAAATTGTTTATCAGGATCGCCACCCCTAGACCACCTTCTCGGCCTGCACGATCAGGCGTTGCGAGTAGTCCGGTAGCGTACAGGTCTGTAGTGTGAGGACGTCTTTGCCCTCGACCGGCTCGGTTACGGAGAGGTCGAACGGACCGACGATGGTCTCCTGGTACACCTCGTAGGTGTACTCCGTGCCGTCGGCGTCCGCGACGATGACCACGTCGCCCTTCTCAAGGTTGTCCAGGTCGTAGAACGCGAGGAAGCTGCTCGTCTCCGGATATCCGAGCCGGTGGCCGGCGATGTATACGTTCGACCCCTTCTCCCACGGATAGTCCGTGCCTTCGAGGTGGATGGCGGCGTAGTTCTTGAGCTTCTCCTCGTCGTTGCCCTCGGCCGTGGGTATCTCGGCGTCGGAGATCTTATCCATCTTCGGGATGGTGAGCCTTAGAGTATTGTCTGAGGGTCCCTTCTCCGAGACCGTCGTCGTCTCCTTCACGATAGGCGGGGTGAAATCTTGCTGACCGCCTGAGGAGTCGCCGCCCAGACCGGAGCCCATGAAGAACGTTGCGATGAGGAACACGCCGGCCCCGATCAGGGCCAGGCTTATGAGACTCAATACTATGTCCTTGGCGCGCATCCGCTCCTCCCGACACGGACCCCCCTCTCGGCCCTATTACAACGTCTAGGTGGTCCCACTCCGACCGCAACACATTGTATCTGAAAAACGTGACTCTACTACCCCCGGCGCAAGGCGAGAGAGGCCGCACAGCCCCGTCGAACTCTACGCCTCCTCGACCACGAAGGACTTGCGCACCGCCGGTTCACCGCCCCCACCAGCCTCTCCCGGACTGTAGACCTCGACGGTGTAGTTGCCGGGCGGAACGCGCTCGCCGGAGTTCGTCTCGAGGGCGAACTTCAAGATCCCGGTGGCCCCGTTCTCGGCCTTGCTCAACTGGTCCTCCTGTTCGTCGAGGACCTCGAGCCCCGCCTCTTCCCCGAAGAACATACGGAATAAGGACCCCGACTCCGCCCGTTGGACCCGAGCCTCCATGTCCTCCCCCGAAGGCAAGCCATCCACGCTCAGGTACACGAAGACGGTCTCCGGCGGCCCCTGGAAGCGGTTCGTATCCGGCGGCGGATAGAGACTGTTCTCCGGGCTCACTATGACGTCGCGGACGCTGGGGGAGAGGATCTCCTTTCCCGGCGTGAAGTTCTCCTCTCTCAAGAGAGCCTCCACACCTAGAGCCAGCGCAACGAGCGCTACCGCCACTAGCGCGTATAACGGCCATCGCCTCCCCGCCCCCTTAGTCGCGGTGTTGGGGAGCACGCTCAACGCTCCCCCCGTACCGTGACGGACTCCGCCGGAGGCTCGTTCACCGCCGCGACGGACCGCCGGGAGCGCCTCCAGAGGAGGAGCGTAGCGGCGTTGTGCAGGACGTGTGCGGTAATCGGGGCGAGTAGTCCACCCGTCCACAGATAAAGAAAGCCGAACAGAAAGCCCGCCCCGATAGCCCAGAGCGTCCAGATCAGGTACCGTCGGTCGGGGCCGAGGTGCAACACTCCGAAGAGAAGCGAGGCAACCACTATCCCCAGCACGGGCTGCAACGCTCCGCGGAAGAAGACCTCCTCCCCCACACCGCTCGCCACCGAGACCAGAACCAAATCCCTTCCCCTCGCACCATCCACGAGGAGTGGGGCGAGCTCGTCGGAGAGCTTGCGCAGAGCCGGCACGAGACGGAAGAGGAGGATGCCTGAAGCGACGGTGCCGCAGGCAGTAGCGACGCCGATGGAGAGGCTCAGTAACACTCCGTCGCCTAACATAAAGACGTTCCTGCCCCAGAGAGATCCGAGGAGCGCGGCCACGAGGAGGAGCGCGGAGTAGAAGACTACCGCCAGCCTTACAAAACGAGGTCCCATCACATGCGGCGTAGAGATAGAGAGCGGCCTGCACGAGCAACCATAGTCCGCTATTGTACCGGAACGCGGGGCCGCACGGCTCCGGTGGGCGTGGAGCCGTCGAGACGAGCCGGAGGTAGAGGGAGAGCGATGATCGACGAGTCAATCTTCAAGGCATACGATATCCGGGGCCTCTACCCGGACACCTTGAACGCGGACGTGGCCCGGCAGGTCGGACGCGCCTTCGTCAACTACCTGAACCTCTCGGGCTCCCGCGTGGTCGTCGGGCGCGACATGCGCCTCTCGGGCGAGGAGCTCGAAGAAGCGTTCATCAAGGGCGTCACCGAGGCCGGGGCGGACGTTCTGGACATCGGGCTCGTCTCAACCGACGCGCTCTACTTCGCCGTCGGCCACCTCGAAGAGCCGGGGGGAGCCATGATCACCGCCTCCCACAACCCGAAAGACTACAACGGCCTGAAGCTCTGCCGCGAGGACGCCATCGCCCTCTCGGGAGACGAGGGAATCAAGCAGATACGCGACCTCATTACCTCCGGCGATCTCCCGGAACCCAGCGAGTACCAAGGCTCTGTCGAAGAGGGCAACATCACCGAGGACTACGCCAGGCACTGCCTGAGCTTCATAAACACCGAGGGCCTGCGCCCTTTGAAGATAGTCGTGGACGCGGGGAACGGAATGGCCGGCAAGATGCTCCCCCCACTCTTCGAGAAGCTCCCCTTCGAGTACGTGCCCATGTACTTCGAGCTCGACGGCTCCTTCCCGAACCACCCACCCAACCCCATAGAGCCAGAGAACATGCAGGATCTCCAGGAGCGCGTCGTCGCCGAGGGCGCGGACTTCGGCGTCGCCTTCGACGGAGACGCCGACCGGTGCTTCATCGTAGACGAGAAGGGCGTGACGATCTCCGGCGACCTGCTCGCCACCCTCGTCGCCAAGAACGTCCTCGAGAAAGAGCCGGGAGCGGCGATCATCTACAGCGCCGTCTGCTCGAAGGCGTTACCCGAGCTCGTGCGGCGCGAAGGCGGCCGGCCGATCCGTACCAAAGCGGGGCACTCGATCATAAAACCGCAGATGCGCTCGAACGACGCCGCCTTCGGCGGGGAGCACTCGGGGCACTTCTACTTTCGGGATAACTACTTCGCCGACTCGGGCATCATCGCCATGCTCACCGTCGCCGAGCTCGTAGGCCGCCAGGAAGAGCCCCTCTCCGAGCTCTTGAAGCCTATAGACCCCTACGTCCGCTCTGGTGAGATCAACTCCGAAGTCGAGGACCAGGAAGCGGCCATGAAGAAAGTCGAAGAGCATTACTCAGAACACGGCAACCCCGAGATAGATCACCTCGACGGCCTCACCGTGGACTTCGGGGACTGGTGGTTCAACCTTCGTCCCTCCAACACCGAACCCCTCCTCCGCCTCAACATAGAAGCCAGCGACCGCGAGACCTTGCAGGAGCGGTGCAAGGAGTTGCTCGATCTTATCAGGAGCTAGTCAGCCAAAAACCGTGTAAAGGAGCGCCCCCGCTACCTGCTTGCGGGGGCGCTTCTTGTCGTTCCGGGCTGGACCCGGGAAGTGTCGGTGAAGCTGGCCTAGAGGCTAGTCGGACCGTCGCCGCCGGCGCTGTCGCGCCTGCGTGGGGCGTTGGGGTTGACGGTTAGAAGGTTATGTACCTCGATCACGCCTTCGACGCTGGAGGCTATCTCCTCTACGGCCTGCTTCTCCTCGTCGGAGTGAACCTGCCCCCGAATGTCGGCCACACCATCGTTGACCTCGACGTTGAGGTGCGGTACGTCCGAGGTGCGCGGGTCCTCACCGACCCTGGTGCGGATGCGGTTCTCGGTCTCTTCCTCCTGCACGGGTACGTCGCCGACGCGCCCGGTATGGCTCCGGCCGATCAGGGGGCCGGCCGAGGGATCAGAGTACTCCCGCCCGGTCCCGGTGCTGTTCGGGTCCTCGGGCCGCTGGAAAGAGGAGGGTGCCGCCGGGTCGGATCCCGTCCCCGCCGTAGAACCGGAAGTGCCTCCACCGCCCCAGGTCTCGCCGGTGTAGGAGAGCGCATCCTCCCTGTTTCCGGCGCGGGCGACGAGGGCGCCGACCGCGAAGCCCACGATGGCGAAGAGACCGTACTTCAGGTAGCGGGAACTCGCCGGCTCCTGAGATTCCAAAGCCTGTCTGGCGAGCTTGGCCTGTGCCTTACCCCCCGCGAGCGTCGCCTTACCGGCGCCTCGGGCCGCACCCTTGCCCATCTTCGCTCCTACCGCGGTCTTCGCTGCTTTCTTTGCTGCATTCCTGGCTGTTGCCATATACAACCTCCCGATTTGTGGGCTAAACGAGTAAACCTGGTACCCGCAAAGAGGCGCCGGGAAACAACCGACGGCACCCGGCGAGAGAAGCCCGGCTAGTCTTAGCCCGCGACCCGGGTGCTGTTTATCACGCCTCGCAGGCCCGGCACCCGGCGCACCGCCTCCTCGATGGCGCGGCGCTCCTCCTCTGCCCCGGCGTTCCCACGCAGCATGACTATGAGCTTGCAGGAGCTTACGTTGGGACGAGGGAGGCAGCGTGCTCGCGAGTCCTGGCCGAGAGAGTCCGGGCGCGTTGGATCAGGCATACGTCGTTGCGACATCTGCACAGGGTTGCGCGTTAATCTTTGGGGCTCTTGGCGGGGCGTAGCTTGGGGAGGAGGGTGAGCCTGCGGTAGCGCAGCCGACGTTCGTTCAGCGGCTCCTCGAACTCGGCCTCGCGAGCGTACTCGACTTTACCGGCGGACGCGGTCTCTACCAGGGCGGCGAGATCCTCCTTCTCGCTCGGGGAGAGGCCGATCTCGTCGAGGTCTCGCCTGTCCTCCCGCTCGAAGAGCCTCACGCGCCGGGCGAACGAAACGAAGACGCTGCACGGTTCGGGGCAGGGGATCTCCCCGTCCCCCCTGTCCATCGCGAGCGGCGTCTCCTCGTCCACGTCCCACAGGGTCTTTTTGAGGCATACCGCGTCCTTGCAACACGCACGGGCGGCGTTCTGCACGCCCTCGTCCGAGAGGCGCTGGATGCGCTTGTAGATACCGCTCTGGCGGGCAGCGTTCTCGCGGTAGCTCGTGACCTCCAGCCTTCCCTCGCGGTAGAGGTGCCAGTGAACCTGGGCCGCCGGGTAGAGGTAGTTCATCGCCACCGCCAGCCCATGCGCGTCCTTCATGCGCAACTCCCAGCCGCGACGCAGGTTGGGGGAGCTCTTCAGAGGCCGGTACTCGCCCCTCTCGGTGAGCTTGGAGATCTCACGCGCCTCCCGCGGCTCCTCGTGGACGTCTAACTCCACGACCCCGGCATCGTCGCGGTGGCGCAGGCTGTAGCCCCCCTCCCCATCCCGGCGAATGAGAACCTGGCCGAAGACGCGGCCTTCGGGGGCTTCGTCTATCCATGCCGCGAACGCTTCGCGGGAGGCGGTGGCGACGCTCTGGTTTGTGGAGGGTTTAGCCGGCGCTTTGGACAACCTCTGTCTCCCGTTCGGTCTCCCGGGCGCGGGCGGCGATCAGGGCGGCCATCGAGGGGTGGGTCCCTACCGGCGCCCCGTAGAAGATGGTCTTCTCGCCTGTCGCGGTATCCTTCACCGTCACCTCTCCGGTCAAACCGAGGTCTTCGGGGATCGTCTCGCGAGTGTGCCAGCCCTCGGCTATGAAGACCGGGATCAGGATCACGTTCTCCGCCTCGACGTTCTCCACGACCTCGCCTATCTCCGGCTCCTGGTCGAGGAAGCCTTCGGCGACGACGTCGTAGAGACCGCGCTCCCTTATGCGCCCGGCGTTGAGGTAGATGACGCCCCCGGAGCTCTTGTTCAAGTCGGTGCCGTGCCCGAGCAGGACGAGCGCCGTCCGTCCGGGAGGAACTTCTTTGCCTCTGAGAAGATCCTCGACGCGTTCTAGTATTACCTCCGGCATCCCCTCGAACGTCCCCAGAGGCCCGGCGTAGCGGATAGTCTTGCCGCCCCTATGCGTCACCGGGCCTGCCAGCCCGAGCTCGCGCGGTATCACCTGCTGGGTGAAGTACCCCTCGGAGATAAACGCCGGTACCACACAGACCTCCTCCGACTCCACGGTATCGAGGACGTGGCGCATCGAGGGCTCCTCTTTCCAGAAGCACTCGACAACCTCATCGTACTCGTCCCCGAAGCACTCCCTAATACGCGCCGCGTGCTCGTAGACGGGCAGGCTGGAGTCCTCGTTCAGATGCGACCCGTGCCCAACTATAACGAGAGCCTTCAAGCTACGAACACCTCCCAGAGGATAGAAACTACTTGCCGGGAGAAATTCTAACTCACCGGGCCCCCGGACCGGCGAAAGGGTTCACGGCGAGTCCCCCCGCCCGTGATCGAGACGCGGTTCTCACCGCACCTCTTGGCACGGTGCATCTCCGCTTCCAACCTCAAGCAAGTACGGGAGAACTACCCGCTCACCGTCTGAGAACTAGAAGATAAAAGCGGCGTGTCACGCATCGCTATCGCCGATCTGCAAACTACGGGCATAACGCCAGGCTATCCATTAATCGCAAGCTCGCTGATGCCCTGGAGGTAAGCCCAAGGGATCTCATGGGCGACTAGCCTCGCTAAGTCCTTATCAACTCTTCAATAAGAAAGCCCCTCCGAAGAAGGGCCACACATCGCTTG
Organism: uncultured Rubrobacteraceae bacterium; assembly: GCA_902806075.1. GTDB lineage: Bacteria > Actinomycetota > Rubrobacteria > Rubrobacterales > Rubrobacteraceae > Rubrobacter_F. The sequence continues at coordinate 25,086 of CADCVG010000050.1, read as the reverse complement.
TCTCTGTTCCGCTATTAAGCTTCCGGGTTAGGCTCCCACGACCCAGCCGAAGAATCTTCCTCAAGCCGCGTTCTAAGCTGCGCTGTGGTCAACTCGTCTTCGTTGATCTTTCCGCCGCAGTTATCGCACGCACTGCGTGATTCCCACATCTGTGTTGCTTTATTCCACTTAACCCTTAGCGGTTGATCAAACTGGTTACCGCATGCAGCACAATGAATATCTTTCAGCAGGTGCGGCGTATCCCACCACGACTCGTCATATTTATCCACAGGAATGCGATCCGACATAACTCCTCCTCTAAAACGTGGGGCCAGAATAATACCACTCAACTTCGACTGCTAAAGGGCGACTAGCCCCGCTAAGTCTCTAGCATCTCCTCTCTAACCTTGTAACGTGCTAATTGGCGCCACCTCACGAACCCCGCTACCATAACCGTAAATATGGATGAGAGGAGCCAGGATCAGGCAGAGTCCAAGCACAGCAATAGCTTTTGGCAGAAAGAAGGTGTGAACCGACTTCTGCGGGCACTCTTTTGGACAGTCGGTGGCCTAGTAATATACCTCGTTGTGGTCACTGTGGTTCTCCTTTACGGCTGGGGCTTCAATGGCAAAACGCTTTTCGATTGGATGGATATACTTATCTTCCCTGCCGTACTCGCTGTGGGCGTATACCTACTCAACCTGAGACAGGGCCAGCGCGAACGTGTGGCCGACGAGAGGCGGCGCCAGCGCGAGCTAGAGGTCGAGAGTCAACGCGCGCAGGATGTAGCGTTGCAGACGTATCTCGATCAGATGAGCCACCTTCTACTCGAAAAAGGCTTACGCAAATCGCAGGAAGATGATGAAGTGCGGACGCTAGCACGTGCCCGCACATTAACTGCGCTGGCGATGCTAGACCCCGAACGCAAAGGCAGTCTCCTAAGCTTCCTCTATGAAGCGAACCTAATAGATAAGGCAAATCCTGTCATCAGATTAGGCGGTCTAGCCATCCTTAATTTTCTTGCGGGTGCCGCCGACCTTACGAAAATCCACCTTAGTTTTGCTTACTTAGGGGAAGCTGACTTGAGCGGTACCAACATGCACAAAGCGTCTCTGCCCTTCAGCCACCTACCGAAAGCAAACCTGTCCGAAAGCGATCTAAGCAACGCTGACCTTGAATACGCTAACCTTGCCGAGGCTGATCTGAGCCATGCTCTAATAACCGACGCCAACCTAACAGCAACTAAGTTGAACGGGGCCACTGCGACAGGCGCTACCTTGTGGAAAAGTAAGCTAATAGAAGCTGACTTCACTGGCGCAAACTTACAAAATGCTGATTTTGCGGCTTCGATCTCGGCGGCATGGACAGGAGAAATGGCAGACATAGGAGATGCCGATCTCACAAACGCTAACCTAACAGAAGCCGACTTGCGCGATGCGATTATTACCGAAGAACAGCTAGCACAGTGTGCGTCGCTTAAAGGTGCCACCATGCCCGACGGATCGAAATATGACTAAATAAGTGGCCCCCGAAGAGGCCGCGGTTGCTAGCCGGGGTGTCCGAAATGCTTACTTGACGTCGGTGGAACCGGTTTCTGCTGGAGCTTCCACCTTGCGCCCCTGCTCTCGCATGTCGCTTTGGTCCCGCTCCGGCGCGAAGTCCGATTGGAGCACCAAGCTGCCCATCTCGTCTTTAATCTGCGTCATTACCTCCCTGTACAACTTTGTAACTTCGTGGTCGTCGTACTCTTGCAGTGCAGCGTCAACTGCTCTCTGCCATCCAGCTTCGAATTCTTCCTTATCGCTCAAGTTAGTAACCTGGGCTTCTGCTGCGTCAAGCAAAACCTCGGTACAGTTATAAAGAGCAGCTACCAACCTCCTAGACTTGCGCCTTAGCTCGTCCGAACCGCACATCGTTAACTCAGGAAGAAGGGCAGCGTACGCGTTTATCTGAGCCTGCACTTCTCGGCTGCGCTCAGGGTAATCCTCTTCGACTCCATATTCTCTTAGGTTAAGCCAAAAATTAAGGACATTTGACAACATACGCAACAGTTCAAGGTACACGCTCCTTCTTTCGGCCCTAACCAATCTTGCCGCATCCGAGCGGAGCTCAAGCTGTCGCAGCTCAAGTTGGTGTTCCAGCTCCATCTCCTTGAGCTTCTGGCTATGCTCCAGCTCCATCTCCTTGAGTTTGCGGTTGTTTCGCAGAGTGAACCTCACGCCAATGAGGGTCGCTATAGAGCCTATCAGGGCCACTATCGGAGCAGCGAGTGCGATCAGCGTATTCGTGTCCATAGTCTAAGTCTATTCGTAAATGACTACTTACGGTAATCTCACGAAAATACCAGAGTTGCGAAGTCGCCCGTCAGGTTCAATTACCCTTTTGCAAGCTGGTCGTTGCCCTGTGGGCCGCGCTCGGCGGTAGTCCTCTTGAACGCGCCGCGGACGAACACCTCGGCAAAAGAGCCGATCCAGCGTAGATCGTGGTCTCCTCATCCCACCGGATTGCGCAGCCGCTAAGATAGCTGAGCCGTCCTCGCCCTCCCGAATCCGCTTTTAGTCTACCCGTGTACATATCCCTATCGATGCGGGGCGGGGCGCACGCGGCCAGCCAGGTACCCGGAGCCGTGCTCCAGCGAGAGCAGGAAGGCCGCCGCGACGACCGGGGTCTCGGTGGCCGTGGGTTTGAGCCTCGCGTCAGAGCGGAGCAGGCCGTCCAGGTTGGCTATGGCCTGCAGCCCCCGGCGCGAGTATGCGCCGCCGGCTTTTATGACGCCGTACGCGAGACGGGAGACCTCCTCGGCCTCCTTGCTGCCGGCCCTGCCCGTCACGTCGAGGTCCGGCACCTCGGCGAGGACCTCCAGGTAAGCCTGCACGAGCGCGGGCCGGGTTGCCTCGACGCGGGCTAAAGCGCCCTGAAGGGCCGGGCGGGCGAGCTCCCGGGTGACCTCGAAGTTGCGGGCGTACTCGCGGGCCGTCGGGTCTCCGGGACTTCCCACGGCAGCGAAGCGCATCGCGTCGCGCAGCGTGGCATCCCGCCCGGCGCCCATTGCGACGTTGATCGCCCCGTAGAGAGCGCCCCCCGTGTGGACCGGACCGGCCGCCTCCAACGCCCGGGCAAAGAGCCTGGCGTCGGCATGCGAAAGCCCGGCCAGAACCTTCCCGAGCCTCTCCCCGAAGAGCGCCGCGCGCGCCAGCGGCGCGAGGTACGCCGCCGCCCTCACATCCGCGTAGCCGGCGGCGGCGCGGGAGCCCAGAGTAGCCTCAAGCACGGTCTCCCCTATCGAACGCTCACCGGCGCCGGAGACGGCCGCCGCGAGGGCGGGGACGCCGAGGAGTCGCGTCTCGTGGGCGACCGTACCGTCCGAGTAGCGGGAGTCCGCCCCCGGCATCGGGGCGCTGTAGCCTAGAGTAAGGGCACTGGCGGTCGCCTCAGCGACCTCCTGAGGCGAGACGTGCGGTCCGAAAGAGGCCCCTGGCGCATCTCCTTCCATCGTAAAGGCCCCTGCTAGAGCGCCTTCTCCAGGTCTTCGATGACGGTACCGACCTCCGGCTGGTCGCCGGGGGAGCTCTCGACCTTTTTGGCGCGCACGACACCCTCCTTGTCTATGACGAAGTAGGCCCGCTCGGGGAAGCCCGCCTCGTGCTTGACACCGTACTGCTCCACGACCTTTCGCTGGAAGTCCGAGAGCAGCGGAAAACGAATGTCCCGCTCCTCGGCCCACGCTCTGTGCGACCAGGGTGAGTCGACGCTTATGCCCAGGACCGTGACGCCCTTCTCCTGGAAGCGCCCGATCTCCTTCTGCAACTGGCTCATCTGGTCTGTGCAGACGCTCGACCAGTCTCCCGGATAAAAGAACAACACGACCGGTCCCTCCCGTCTCGCCTCCTCCAGCGAGACCCTCTCCTCCCAACTATCGGTCGGCAGCGTAAACTCCGGGGCCTTCTCTCCAACGTCCGCGGCCATTCAAGAACCTCCTAGCCTAGATCCAGCATTACCAGCATTCTACCTTCCTCCGGCGGTTAGAATTACGCTTCGACCGATAAGAGGCAGAGAGAGGACGAGTTGGAGAACAAGACGAGAGAGCGATCTTGACCGAAATACACACCCTGATCCCCGAGGACGCCTTCGAGAAGGACCTTCCGGAGGGTACTCTAGGCGCCGAAGAGGAGCTGTGGCTCGCGGACCCCGAATCGCTGAAGCTGGCCGGGGGGGCACAGAAGATACTGGCCGGCGCCCCCGAGGGCCACTACACCGGGGAGTTGATAGACTGCGAGATTGAGTCGAACGCCGGCGTCCACGAAGGGCCCGAGGGCGTCCTCGAAGACCTAGTATCGAGGCGGCGCTACCTGCTCGACGAGGCGGAGCGGCTGGGGCGCTTGCTCGGCGTGAGCGGAACACATCCCATAGGAGACTGGCGCGAGCAGGAGATCATAGACCAGCCTCACTACCGCCGGCTCGAAGAGCAGCTCGGCTGGCTCATAAAACGCAACAACACCTTCGCCCTGCACACCCATTATGCTGTCAACGGTCGGGAAAAGGCGATCTATCTTTACGACCGGCTCCGGGAGTACGTGCCGCACATGCTCGCTCTGTCGGTCAACTCTCCGTTCTGGCAGGGAGAGCTCACGGACATGCGATCGTCGCGCATCCTGATCTTCTCGCGCTCCATCCACCGCGCCGGCGTCCCGGACCCTCTAGGCTCGTGGGATGAATATACGGACTACGTGGACTACGCATACCGCTCCGGCTCGATACACAAGCTAGGGGAGATCTGGTGGGACGTCCGCCCCGCCCCCCAGATCGGTACCGTCGAGCTGCGCGCCTGCGACGCCCAAACCGACCCCTGGCGCACCGGTGCCCTCACTACTCTAACCGCCGCCCTCTGCGAAACCCTCGTGGAGGAGTACGAGTCTGGTGAGAGGCGCCCCATCCGTCCGACCCGCGAGATCGAGGAGAACAAGTGGAGCGCCCAGCGCTTCGGCATGTCCGGAAACTTCGTCGACCACGACTCGCACGAGAGCATCGCTACCCTCAAGGTCTTGGGCCACTGGCTGGAGGACCTGGAGTCGCGCACGAAACGGGACCTCTCGGCGGTCGCGCGCATCCTGGACGAACCGACCGGCGCCGACCGCCAGCTAGAGGTCTACCGGGAGACTGGCTCGGCTTACGAGGTCGCCCGCGACGTCGTCGAGCGGACGAAGTCTTCTGTCGAGGGTTGATCTCGCTACGAGGTGTTCACCTCGAGGATGCCGACGTCGAGGATCAGGGTCCCCGACCCTTCGGCCGCGACGGCGACGGAGACCTCCGCCCCCGGCTGTAGCTCGTCCACTATCGCCAGCGGGACGTGCGTAGTGCTGGCAGCAGCGACGGGCACGTAGCGCAGCACCTTGCCGTTCTGCAGGAGGGTGATGTTGAGCATGCCCTTCACGGTGCTGCCCGCCCGGACGTACTGGACTCCGGCGGTACACCCTTGAGGGACGGTGTAGGAGAGGTCCAGAGCGCCGGGCGAGTTCAGCCCCTCGCCCTCGACTTCGGTGATCGTTTGTAGTAACACAGTCGTGTAAGCCATCAGTGGCTTCCTTTCCGACGAGGGGGATCTCCCGTTAGGAGATCCCCCCCTCAACTCTTATCAGCAGGGGATCTCCGCGTTCCTGCGGTAGTAGAAGTACCAGGTGACGGCCATGCAGGTTGCGTAGAAGACGACAAACGAGACGAGCGCCGTCTGCGGGCCACCGGTCGCGCCTATGGAGTACTTGTAGGCCTGCGGGATGACGAAACCGCCGTACGCGGCTATCGCCCCGGCGAAGCCGAGCACGAAGGAACTCTCTCTCTGACCCTGCCGGGCCGCCTCCGCCACGGCACCCTCGCCCCGGGCCTCGCGCACCCTCTGGGTGCGAAAAATAGTGGGGATCATGCGGTAGGTAGACCCGTTACCGATGCCGGCGGTGAGGAAGAGGACCATGAACGAGAGGAAGAAGCCCACGAGCGACTGCTCCGCGAGGAAGTAGAGCGCGGATACCACCCCTAGAGCCATCACGAGGAAGTTCCAGAAGGTCACGCGGGCCCCCCCGGTCTTATCCGAGAGCCATCCACCAATCGGACGAGCCAGAGACCCGACTATCGGGCCGAGGGCGGCCAGGTAAATGGACGAGTACCCCGGGAACTGACTCGTTATAAGGACCGGGAAGCTCGCCGAGTAGCCGATGAAGGAACCGAAGGTCCCTATATACAGGTAGCTCATTACCCAGGTGTGCTTGCGCTTTGCGACGGGCACCTGCTCCCTGGGCGAGGCCTGCGAGACGTTGAGGTTGTTCATGAAGAAATAGGCGCAGACCGCCGAGAGCAGGACGAGCGGCACCCAGAAGAAGGCCGCGTTCTGTATAAAGACCGTCGTGGCGGTCCCGTCCGGCGCCGTCCTGGTTTGCGAGCCGCCGCCGAGTACGGCGCCCACCGCTCCCACAGTGATCACGAACGGCACCAATAGCTGCACGATGCCGACGCCGAGGTTCCCGCCGGCGGCGTTTATCCCCAGAGCGGTGCCCTTCTGTTCGTTGGGGAAGAAGTAGCTGATGTTCGCCATGCTGGATGAGAAGTTCCCCCCGCCGAAGCCGCCGAGGGCCGCCGCGAGAGCGAACTGCCAGTAAGGAGTATCGGGGTTCTGAATGATGATGCCGAGCATCACCGTGGGGATCAAGAGCAAGAGCGCACTGATTATCGTCCAGTTGCGCCCACCGAAGATCCCAACAGCGAACGTGTAGGGGAAGCGCATCGTCGCCCCGACGAGGCCCGGTAGCGCCACGAGGCTAAAGAGCTGCGGCGCGCTGAACGCGAAGCCTATGGCCGGTAACAGGGCGGCGACTATGCTGAATAGCTGCCAGACCGAGAAGCCCAGGAACTCGGCGAAGATGGAGAAGACCAGGTTGCGCCGGGCGACCCGCTTACCCCCGTTCTCCCAGAACTCTTTGTCCTCCGGGTTCCACTTCTTGATCCAACCAGACCCGCTCTTGGCGCCGGCGGTTGTACTTGTCACTTATGCTACCTCTCTCTGCAATCGCTGACCTGTCTCCGTAGCGGGACCCGGAGGGTGCCACCCGAGGCCCGGCCAGCATCCTATTGGTGTCCCAACACATAAATCTTTGTTGAACGGGAGCAAAATCCGGACGCGAAGCCGCCTGCATACATGTACGCCGGGCCGCTTATCGAGCGGTAGCAAAATCTACCTATATTGCGAGTGCATATATGTACATCGGGCCGAAGTTACCGGCAGGGTCCCTGGGCTATCCTCCCGGACAAAGAACCTTTCGGCGCCTCCCCAAACAAAGTGGAGAGGCGCGAGCGATGCACACGGGTGGCGGAGGACAGAGTTTGGCTGGGATCAGGAAGACGGCGAAGGGCGCGAAGAGGCCGGAGCGGTGGGTCCGCTCGACCTGCCCCTACTGCGGGGTGGGGTGCGGGGTCGAGGTCGAGGTAAAGAAGGGTGAGGTCGCCAGGATCCGGGGCGACAAGTCTCATCCGGCTAACTTCGGCAAGCTCTGTCCCAAGCCGGCGGGCCTCCCGGAGGCGATCAAGCACCCCGACCGGCTCACCCAACCCTTGAAGCGCAAGGCCGACGGAGAGATGGAGCGCGTCTCATGGGACGATGCCCTGGGCGAGGTCGCCGGGAAGCTAAAGGGTACGCTGGACCTGCACGGTCCCGAAGCGGCAGCGTTCTACATCTCCGGCCAGCTCCTTACCGAGGATTACTACGTGGCCGGTAAGCTCGCCAAAGGCTACCTGGGCACCGCGAACGTAGACTCGAACTCGCGGTTGTGCATGTCCAGCGCGGTCGCCGGCTACAAGGGCGCCTTCGGCTCCGACGGCCCGCCCACCGCCTATTCCGACATAGGTTACGCGGAGTGCATAGTGCTCTGGGGCTCCAACGCGGCGGACTGCCACCCCATAACTTATGGTCGTATCAAGCAGCGTAAGAAAGACCCCGACGTCTCGGTCATCGTCGTGGACCCGCGCAAGACGGCCACCGCGGAGATAGCGGATCTCCACCTGCCCGTGAAGCCCGGCACGGATCTGGCTCTGGCGAACGCCATGCTCAGGGTCATTCTGGACGAGGACCTGCTAGACAACCGCTTTATAGAGCACCACACGCACGGCTTCGGCGAGGCGGCGAAGGTCGCCCGCGAGTGGACGCCGCGGCGGGCGGCGCGGGCGTGCGGGCTGGAGACCGGGGACATCGTGCAGGCGGCCAGGAAGCTCGGGGAGGCGAAGGCGGCCCTGATCTTCTACACCATGGGCGTAAACCAGAGCACCACAGGGACGTTAAAGAACCGTGCGATCATCAACCTCTGCCTCGCCACCGGCAACGTCGGCAGGCCCGGCGCCGGCCCGTTTAGTCTCACCGGCCAGCCGAACGCGATGGGCGGCCGCGAGGTCGGGGGACTCGCGAACTCCCTGCCCGGTTATCGGACGGCTGACGACCCCCAGCACCGCCGGCAGGTAGAAGAAGCGTGGGGACTCGACCCCGGCAACATCCCCGAAGCATGGGGCCTGCCCGCCACCGAGATGTTCCGTGCCCTGGACGACGGGGACGTAAAGTTCCTGTGGGTCGCCGCGACGAACCCGGCCGCCTCGTTCCCGGATCTCGCCCGCACGCGCCGGGCCCTGCGAAGAGAGGGGGCGTTCGTCGTCGTCCAGGACGCCTATCCAACGGAGACCACACGCCTGGCCGACCTCGTGTTGCCGGCCGCAGGGTGGGGCGAGAAGGCGGGTACGATGACCAACTCCGAGCGGAGGGTCAGCATCGTCGAGAAGGTGGTCGAGCCGCCCGGCGAGGCCAGGGCGGATTGGGAGATCTTTGCCGCCGTCGCGGCGGAGATGGGCTTCGGGAAGGACTTCGCGTGGGAGAACTCCTCCGAAGTCTACGACGAGTACGTGGAGCTCACCCGGGGCACGCTGGTGGAGGTCACGGGTCTCTCGCACGAGAGGCTTCTACGGGGTCCCGTGCAGTGGCCCGCCCCCGACGCCTTCTCCCGCGTCGAGCGACCGTCGGGCAGAGTTCAGTACCGAGAGCCGGAGGAAGAGCACCCCGGGACGCACCGGCTCTACACGAACAAGAAGTTCAACACCCCCGACGGCCGGGCCCGCTTCGAGCCGACCCCGCACTCGGAGTTGCACGAGCCGCCCGGTGAGGAGTACCCCTTGACCCTCTCCAACGGGCGCGTCAAGAACCAGTGGCACACGATGACCCGCACCGGACGCTCGGAGAAGCTGATGAGGGGCCTGGAAGACGGTCCGTTCGTCGAGATGCACCCGGAGGCCGCGGGTGAGGCGGGGGTAAGAGACGGCGAGGAGGCCAGGGTAGTCTCGGCGCGGGGCTCCTTCTCGGCACGGGTGGTGGTGACGGAGGGAATCGAGCCCGGGACCATCTTCGCGCCGTTTCACTGGGGTGATCTGTGGGCCGGCGACGGTAGCCTGAACAACACGACTCACGACGCGACAGACCCCGTGAGCAGGCAGCCCGAGCTCAAGGGGGCGGCGGTGCGGGTCGAGCCCGTCCATCGGAGAGAGACCGGAGAGCAGGAGACGCAACGGGAGGTAACAAGATGAGCGAGCAGCTCAAGATAGTCGTGGTAGGAAACGGCAACGCCGGGGCGGCGTTGGTGGACAGCCTCCTGGCAAAAGACCGGGAGCGCACAAAGATCACTCTATACGGCGACGAGGAGGTCGGCACCTACGACAGGATACGCCTCTCGGAGTACATGGCCGGGACGCTGGATCTCACGGGCCTCGGCATGCGCCCCGAGGACTACTACACAGACAACGACATAGACTTCCGGCGCGGCGTGTTTCTGGAGGAGATCGACAAAGACCGGCAGAGGGTCAGGGGCACTGACGGCGAGTGGGTGAAGTACGACAAGCTGATCATGGCGACCGGCTCCTCCTCGGCGGTCCCGCCCATAGAGGGCCGCGAGAAAGAGGGCGTCTTCGTCTTCCGCACGGTGCGGGACGTGGAGGAGATGCTGGAGGCCTCCCCCGAGAAGGTAGTTGTGATAGGCGGCGGGCTGTTGGGGCTGGAGGCCGCCTACGGTCTGCTAAACCACGACGCCAGGGTAACGGTGCTCCAGCTCAGCAAGCACCTCATGGACCAACAGTTGGATCCCCAGGCGGGCCGCATGCTGAGGCGTGAGATAGAGAAGATGGGCATCGACGTACGGACCGAGGCCAACACCGAGGAGATCTTTGGCAACGGCCGCGTCCAGGGGGTGAAGCTCAAGAGCGGCGAGTACCTCCCCGCCGACATGGTCGTGATCTGCACGGGCATAAGGCCGAACACGAAACCCGCCGGGGCCGCCGGCATCCGGGCGAACCGGGGCATCCTGGTCAACGAGCACATGGAGACAAACGCCCCCAACGTCTACGCCGTCGGGGAATGCACCGAGTTCAACGGGCAGCTCATAGGGCTCGTCGCCCCGGCCCTGGAGCAGGTCCGGGTCGTGGTCGATACCGTGCTCGGCGAGCGCAAGCAAATCTACAAGGGCTCCGGAGCCGCGACCAGCCTGAAGGTCATGGGTATAGACCTCGTCTCGGTCGGGGACGCCTACGGCCGCGACGAGGACTGCGAGGCGATAGTCAGCTCCAACCCCATGCAAGGCGTCTACAAAAAGGCCGTGGTCAAGGACGGCAAGGTCGTAGGTACGGTCCTCCTCGGCGACGTGTCAGTGGGGCCGCAGCTCACCGAGGCCGTCAAGAGCGCGATGCCCGCCGATGAGGTCGCGGACCTCGTGATAGGCAACGTCGATGCGTCGGAGATAGGGTCCGCCTCGCTCCCGGACGAGGCTCAAGTGTGCGACTGCAACGGCGTCTCGAAGGGCCAGATCGTCGCCACGATTCAGGACCTCAAGCTCAAAAAGGTCTCCGAGGTGGTCCAGGAGACCTCCGCCGGCAACTCCTGCGGGAGCTGCAAGCCGCTGGTCGGCCAGATCCTGGAGGAGACCGCCGACGAGGTCGAGGAGGACAGGAACTACGTCTGCAAGTGCATGCAACTCATGGCCGACGACGTGAAGGAGATCGTGAACGAGCGGGGCCTGAAGAGCGTGAGCGAGGTCGGTGAGGCATGCGGCGCCGGCAAAGTCTGCCCGGACTGCAAGCCCGCGCTCACCTACATCGTCGCCTCGAACAACGCCAACCGGCACAAAGAGGAGCGCCACGCCCGGTCGATCAACGACCGAGTCCACGGCAACATCCAGAACGACGGCACCTTCTCCATCGTCCCTCGCTCTTACGGCGGCGTGACCAGCCCCGAGCAACTCCGTAAGGTAGCCGACGTCGCCGAGAAGTACAACGCCCGTATGATCAAGATAACCGGCTCCCAGCGGCTGGACATCCTGGGCGTGAAGAAGGAGGACCTGCCCAAAGCCTGGGAGGACCTCGACATGCCCTCGGGCTTCGCCTACACCAAGGCTTTCCGGCAGGTCAAGAGTTGCGTGGGGACGGACTTCTGCCGCTACGGCGTCGGGGACTCGACGAACCTGGCGATAGACATGGAGAAAGCGTTCGAGAACCTCTATACCCCGGCGAAGGTGAAAATGGGCTGCTCCGGCTGCCCGCGCAACTGCGCCGAGGCGAGCGTCAAGGACATAGGCGCGATCGCAATAGAGGGTGGGTGGCAGATCTACGTAGGCGGCGCCGCCGGTATGGAGGTCCGCAAGGGCGACGTCATCACCACGGTCGACACCAAACAGGAGGCCTACGACGTGATGATGGCCTTTATGCAGTACTACCGGGAGAACGGCCAGCCAAAGGAGCGCACCTACGACTTCGTGCCCCGGATGGGCCTGGACAACATCAAGTCCGCCGTCCTCGACGAGGAGTCCGGCGAGCCCGCACGGTTACGGGAACGCCTGCGAAAGGATAAAGCGGCGACGAGCGACCCGTGGCTAGAACGGAGGAACAACATGACTAAAAACCAATTCGCAAGGGAGGTGGGCAGAGTATGAGCGAGCAAAGCTGGGTCGAGGTCTGCGCCGAGAATGACGTCCCCCACCTCGAAGGACGGCGCGTCGTCATAAACGGCTTCTACGTGGCCGTCTTCAACACCGAGGAAGGGTTCTTCGCTACGGGTGAGGTCTGCCCGCACATGGGCGGTCCGCTCTCGGACGGCGACGTCGCCGCCACCACCGTCTCCTGCCCCTTGCACGCACGAAAGATCGAACTGAAGACCGGCGTGGTCCATAACGACGACCTCTCCCGTGTCCTCACCTTCCCCGTCAAGGTCGAGGAGGGCAAGGTCCTCGTGGACGCACGGATACTATACACACAGCCCGAGGTAGAAGAAGACGACGATGAACAGGATGCCGTGGCGTGAGCACGAATGAGGAGTTCCGCCAGATCCTCAAAGAGCGGGCGCGCGGTCCGGCACACCTCGGTTCCCTCGATCCCGGGCTGTGCGAACGGGCGATGGAGCTCATCCTCTCCGGCGGGGCGACGGATGCCCAGATCGGGGGCTTCCTCCTCGTGGGGCGCGCCGTGGGCGACGGCCCCGCCGAGCTCGCCGCCTATGCCCGCGCAGCCCACTCTTTCGTCAGGACCGTCGAGGCGCCGAAAGGCTTCCCGACCGTCACGGTGAGCGGCGGCTTCGACGGGAAGCTCAGGACTTTCAACGTCGGGGCGGCGGCCTCTCTGGTCGCCGCCGCCACAAGCGCTCGCGTGCTCATGATCGGCGGCGAGGATACGCCCCCGAAGGAGGGCCGAACGGTCTTCGACGCCCTGCGAAGCCTCGGCGTCTCCTCACCGCACACCACCCTGGAGGCTGAGGACTCCCTGGCGGAGCACGGCTTCGCGGCCACGAGCGTGGAGCACTACCTGCCCGAGTTACACGACCTACTGGGTCTCCGGTGGGAGATGGCGCGCCGGACGGTGTTGAACGTCGTCGAGAAGATCATCTCCCCCGTCCCCGGCTCCCGCGTGATGGTCGGCGTCACCCACCGCCCGTTCCTCAAGAGCGTACCGGCGGCGCTCGTACACCTCGGGGTCGAACACGCTCTGGTATTCCAGGCCATAGAGGGCTCCGACGAGGCCCCTCTGGATGGCAACTCGTCGCTCGTCCGGTTGAGGGACGGCGAGACCGAGGAGTTCTGCGTCCCGCCCGACTCCATCGGCCTCCCCCAGGTAACGAGGGCGCGCGTACCGTGGAAGGACGCGGAGGACGAAACCCGGCACGTGCTCGCCGCTCTGGAGGGCGGGGAGGGACCGGTGGCGGCTTTGATCCTGTACAACGCCGCCCTCAGGCTCTGGATGGCCGACGAGGAGTATAGGCCGCTAGTGAGATGGGTGGAGAGGGCCGGCGAGGCCCTGCGTTCCGGCGCGGCCCTGGAACTGCTGGACAGGCTCCGTCAACCCGCACCCGTTGGTGGTTGACGGAGCCTGTCCGGGCGCCAGTCACGAAGACACCGCTCACTATTACGAGTCTTTCGAGCGTACTTGGAAGAGACTCACCTTCTCGGAGTTACAGGGATCGCCGCCGTCTAACGAGGTCCGGCCGTCTGGCTCAACGAAGAGCGCAACTCCACACGCGCGGTCTCTACCGGCGGCCCAGGCGGCGCGTTATCTGTTTGATGACCATGCGCCGGATAGTTGGGTTCTTAAGGAGCTTGACGACGCCCTGGCGGACCTTCCGGTTGCCGAGCAGCTTAATTATGGTTCTCGCGTTCAGCAGGGGACCTACCTCTCTTCGGGGCCACTCTTCGGGTGGCCTTCTCCATCTCGCCAGCGGGGCTTCCTCTATATGATCGCCGTAGCAGGAGATCAATGTTCCCATTGTAATGCTCGACGACGTGTGAGTTGTCGTAGGAAGGGCGAGCGAAGGCGCACGTTACCGGTTCGTTCGCTGTAGCATCCAGGCCCGCGAGCACGTTCGGCTCGCGTTTGTAGTACAGCGGTTGGGTGGACCCGAATGTCGGTGCTCTTGCGCCTATACCGCTTCGAGGTTGTCCACACCTTCACCGTTTCGGAGACGAGGTTTATGATAACTTCTTGGGCTACCCGAACTGGCACCGGGCATACGGCCGTCGAGGACGTAGTTTACCGGGATGTGGTTTGAGGAGATCAGCCGTCAAGAGGATAGGGACATGGGTGAGCACGTGTTGTTCGAGACCGGTATCAGGCGTTTGGGCTCTAAGGAGAAAGGTTTCTTCTACCGCTACCCGGAAGGGGAAGTGGTGCGGGAGGAGAGGGTCTTGAAGCGAATCGAGAACCTGAAGGTGCCACCGGCATGGACGGACGCACGGATCGCCCGCGCCCCCTCGGCGAAGGTGCAGGCGGTCGGCTACGACTTGGCGGGGAGGCTCCAGTACCTGTACAGCCCGAAGTACCGGGAAAAAAAGGAGAGAGAGAAGTTCGACCGGGTCTTGCGCTTCGCCGACCGGCTACCCGAGATGCGCCGTGTGACGAGCGAGCATCTCCGGCGCGAACGCCTGGACCGGGAGAAAGTCCTGTCGGCCATGACCCGGCTCATCAACGCGGCCTACTTCCGGGTCGGGGACGAGCGCTACGCGAGAAAGAACAAAACCTACGGGATCGCCACCCTCCGCAGGAAGCACCTGACCATTGACGGTGACGAGATGATCTTCGAGTACCGGGGCAAGTGGGGGCAGATGCAGCGCAAGTGCGTCGCCGACGCGCAGCTCCGCGAGATCGTCGAGGAGTGCGCGGCGCTACCGGGGTACGAGATCTTTAAATACTACGACGAGTCCGGGAAGCTCAGGGACGTCAAGGCCCGGGACCTGAACGTCTACATCAAGGAGGTCATGGGCGAGGAGTTCAGCCCCAAAGACTTCAGGACCTGGGCGGGTACCCTGATCGCCGCCCTCAAGCTCGCCGAGCTCGGGGCATCAGAGGACGAGAAGATGGCGAAGAAGAACGTGCTGCAGGCCATAGACGCCGTAGCCGAGAGGCTCGGCAACACCCGCAACATAGCCCGCTCTTCCTACGTGAGCCCCCGCGTCGTAGACCACTACCTGGAAGGCTCCATCGTCGCCCGCCAGGCAGAGCGGCTGGAGGAAGTAATCGCCGCCGAGCAGGGCGACCTCACCAACGAGGAGAAGGCCCTCCTGGATCTACTCAAGCAGAAGCTGCGCCGCGAACTGGAGAAGGCCGCATAGAGAAGCGTAACGGGACCACGGCCCCGTACAACCTCCCCGCGCCGGTATCCCGTCTGGCTCTCTTTGTCGAGAATACCACGGCTCCCGGCCAGGACCTGGAGTCCGCCAGGGTGGTGCCTCAGGTAGTGCGGTCTATCCGGGCGTGGTAGCGGTTACCGAAGCGCCCGCCAAAGAGACCGCCCAGCATCATCAGGAGTACGGCGCCGATCAGTATCCCGAGGCCGACTCCCCCAATCGCCAAAAGGTTCCCGATGGCGGGCAAGACGCTCTCGTTCACCACGTCGCGCAGGAGCCGGAAGAGCGTTCCGGGCAGGAAGGCGGGGAAGATCGCGAGGAGCCCGGCGAGCACCAGCCCCCATCCGACCGTCAGCGCCCCGTTGCGCCCGCCGTCGAAGCGCACCAGCCGACCGGCCACGTACCCTCCCACGAAGAAAGCGAGGAAGAGCGTGAGGCCGATGACCACGAGGCCCGTGATGATGGAAGCACTTATCGTCTGGCTCTGGAGGTCCAGGCTGAAGTCCAGCGGGGCGAGCACGAGGCCAGCGAAGAGGAGCAGCAAGAGTCCGCCACAGACAAGCGCGAAGATGCACCCGATAAAGCTTGCCAGCCAGTCCACCCCGCCGTAGATGTCCTTGAGACGGGCCTCCCGCTGCTCGGTCGCCTCCAGGTACCCGGACGGGTAGGTTGGCTCCTCCTCTTCCCCTGAGGCGCCCGGTCTGTTCGGGCCCCCGCCCGGTGTCCGTATCACGCGCGTCCCGGCCTCCTCCTCGCTGGAGGTCCCACCGCGCGCCGTACCGGCCCCGCGGGTCGCGCCCCCCTCCTGGGAGACCCGGCGTGTCCCCGCCTCCTCTCCGCCCTGGCCTTCCTCGGAGCGCGGTACGCGCGTCGTCTCCCCGGCCTCACCCTCGTCCCCCAGAGGCCCCCCGCGCCTCCGCCTCTCCTCGGCCCTGTCTTGAGGTCTGTCTTCCATCTCTCCCCCTCGTTGTCTTCGCCAACGGCGTACTATGCTACCGGCTCTCGTGCGTCGCTCCCGGATTCTACCCCGGGCGTGCCCGCCGCTCGACCGGCGCGCCCTTCGGGGGACCACCTTTTGTACAGATGGCCAAAAATGCGGCGTTTTTTCGAGGCCCGGCTTGTACTTTGGGCCGTATTCACCGCAAGCCCGCATTCATATCATAGCCTGCATACCGTCCCGGTGGCGCAAGAGGGGCGGGTTCGGCAGTAGCAAGCAGAGATGAAGACTGGAGGCAGGTTTGGATAGTTTGGATACTTCGGCCAAGCAAGACATCCTCAGGCAGGCGGAAGAGAACAATGTCAAGTTCGTCCGGATGTGGTTCACGGACATTATCGGGACGCTGAAGAGCTTCTCGCTCACGGTGGGCGAGTTGGAGGACGCTTTAGACGGAGGCATGGGCTTCGATGGGTCCTCCATCACGGGTTACCAGGACATCGAGGAGTCGGACATGATCGCCTTGCCCGATCCCTCGACGTTCAAGATATTCCCGTGGAGCCCGAAGGAGACTCCGGTCGCCAGAATGTTCTGCGACGTGAAGACCACCGACGGCGACCCCTACGTGGGCGACCCCCGGCACGTCTTGAGGCGCGCCCTCGAGCGGGCGAACGAGATGGGATTCGACAAGTTCAACTGCGGCCCGGAGCTCGAGTTCTTCTACTTCAAGGACTCGCAGAGCACCGAGCCCCTCGACTACGGCGGCTACTTCGACCTGACGACGCTCGACGCGGCGACGACCTTGAGGCGAGAGACTATCTTCGCCCTACAGGACATGGGGATACAGGTCGAGTACTCCCACCACGAGGTCGCCCACAGCCAGCACGAGATCGACCTGCGCTTCGACGACGCGATGACGATGGCCGACAAGGTGATGACCTACAGGACGGTCGTCAAGGAGATCGCCACGCGCCACGGTGTCTACGCCACGTTCATGCCCAAGCCCCTGCAGAATCAGAACGGCAGCGGCATGCACACCCATCAGAGCCTCTTCCAGGGCGACAAGAACGCCTTCTTCGACGCGGACGACCAGTACTACTTGAGCGACACGGCCAAGTCGTTCATCGCGGGGCAGCTCAGGCACGCGCGGGAGCTCTCGATCATCTTCGCCCAGACCGTGAACTCCTACAAGCGGCTGGTCCCCGGCTACGAGGCCCCGGTCTACATCGCCTGGAGCCGCCGCAACCGCTCGGCGCTGGTGCGGGTGCCGGGCTTCCACCCAGGCAATGAGAAAGCGACGCGCATGGAGTTGCGTTGCCCGGACCCGGCGGCGAACATCTACCTGTGCTTTGCGGCGCTTTTGCACGCCGGCCTCGAAGGCATCGAGAAGGGCTACGAGCTCCCCGAGCCGATGGAGCGCAACCTCTACAACCTCTCTCACGACGAGCGGCAGAAGATGGGCATCGAGAGCCTGCCTGCCGACCTCGGAGAGGCGATCAGGGAGGCCGAAGGCTCCGAGCTTCTGCAGAAGGCCCTCGGCGAGCATACCTTCACCCGCCTCCTCAACGTCAAGCGCGAGGAGTGGGATGAGTACCGGATGCAGGTGACGCCGTACGAGATCCAGAAGTACCTGCCCGTTTTGTAGCTGTCAGTCTTCAGCTATCAGAAGCCAGCTTTTGGGGCGTGGACCGAAGTGGTCCGCGCCCTTTCTTCGTCTACAGGGTTTCTATAAGCTCCGCGGTGTGTGGAGATAGCTCCGGGTGGTCTTGCAGCTCTGTTTTGAGGCGGGCGAGGTCTTCAGGGGTGTCCACGTCGTAGTGGGTTGCGCCCTTATGCACGGAGAGGCCGGCTCTCTGGGCCTTCGCCACTGTCTCTCTGTAAACGGTTTCGGTAGACCATGCGATGTCGCGGAAGAGGGCTTCGTAAGGGTTTCGTAGCCCGATGAGGACGTATCCGCCGTCCTCGCTCGGCACGATGGACGCGTCGTGAGTATTTAAAGCATGGGCCGCTTCTTCTATACGCGCGAGCGGCAGGGTCGGGGCGTCCGTGCCGAGGATGATCACGGGCTCCGGCCCCTCCTCGAAGAGGCGCGACGCGGCGTCTAGCATCCTCTCTCCGAGATCCTCTCCTCTCTGCACGACGAGCCGTACGCCTCCGGGGAGAAGTGGCCCGATGAGGTGCAGGCTCTCGGGCGGGGTGGCGGACACAGTAACAGGGCCTACGGAGCGGGTCTTCTCCACCGTGTCGCGGATGAGGGCGGCCTGTAGGGCGGCGGCCTCTTCGGGTGGGAGGCGCAGGCGGGTCTTGACGTTCCCGGGGACCGGGGCCTTCGCCATGACGAGGAGACGACTCAGGAGGCATTCTCTTCTGGTCGCCCGCCGCCGCTATTGTGAGCCTTGTAGAAGGAGGCGAGGCTGTGGGGGCTCGCGCCGAAGGCGAAGGCCGTCTGCATGAAGCCCCAGAGCAGGAGGGTACGCAGGGGGCGCTTCTCCCAGCGGCGTGGCGAGCTCACCATCGGGCCAGGAAGGTAAGCAGTCTTGCCTGCGGCCTCCATCCGGCGGACGAAGACGACGTCCTCCATCACGGGAACCTCCGGGAACCCGCCCACCCGCTCGTAGACGTCTCGCCTCACAAAGATGCCCGAGTCCCCGTAGTAGCGACCCAGGGTGCGGTAGAAGGGCACGATAAGGGCCTCCAGCCAATGCCCGAGGAGGCCACCTCCAGGGTAGCGCAGCCGGAAGTTCCCGCCGACGTGGCCCGCGCCGATGGCGTCCCGGATCTGGAACGCAACGTCCACCGGGGGCGTGACGTCAGCGTGCAGGAAGAGGAGCACGTCCCCCGACGCAGCCCTCGCCCCGGCGTTGAGCTGTACGCCACGTCCCGCCGCCGAGCGGACCAGCCGGACCGGAGACCGCACAAGCTCCGGGGTGCCGTCCGTCGATCCGCCGTCGGAGACAACGACCTCCCCGACGCCCGGCGCTCGAGAGAGCCGTTCGAGGAGAGCGCCTATGTTCTCGGCCTCGTTGAGGGTGGGGATCACCACGCAGATCTTCATCGGTCAGCGAGTATAGGCTATCCGGAGAGTCCATTTCCAGACGAGACCAGGAGTCCCTTTGCCCTATAATCTACGCGGCCAAAGGAATCGGCGAACACGAGGAGGCAGGGTTTGATCGGGATCGGCGCGATAAGCGGATCACTTACGGAGGTATCAGCCGGGTTGCTGGCTGTCTGCCTCCACAAGGACGAATCTCCTCCCGAGGAGCTAAACGAGGCCGTGGCAAGCATCCTCTCTAACGGAGACTTCTCCGGCAAGGACGGCGAGACGGCCCTCGTCTACGCCCCGCAAGGTCTGACCACTCCCCGGCTGCTGCTCGTGGGCCTGGGGGACCGCTCCTCCTTCACCCTCGACAAGCTCCGTCGCGCCGCCGCAACCGCCGCAAAGCGAGCCCAGACCCTCAAGCTCGACGACGCGGCCTTCGCCCTGCACGTCACCGAGGGATCGGCGGCACGCGTCGCCGCCGCCGAAGCCGCGGCCGAAGGTGCGGTCCTCGGCGCATACCGGTTCGACCGGCACAAGACGGCCGCCCGGAGCAGCGAGCTAGAGACCTTTAACCTTATCTCCGACGACGAGGACGTCGCGGCCGCCGCACAGACCGGAGCAAAGACCGCGGCGGCTACCGTCCTCGCCCGGGACCTGGCCAACGAGCCCTCCAACGAGGCGACCCCGGAGTACCTCGCCGGCAAGGCGCGCGAGATAGCCGAGCGATACAGCATGCAGGCGAACATCTTTGACCGGGCCGGCATCGAGGATGAGGGGCTAAACGGTCTCGCTACGGTCGGCCGCTCCGCCGCCAACGAGCCGCGGTTCATCGTGCTGGAGCATCGCAAGGGCGGGGAGGAGGCCCCCGTCGTCCTCGTCGGCAAGGCCGTTACCTTCGATTCCGGCGGCATCTCCATAAAGCCATCCGGCGGGATGGACGAGATGAAGTACGACATGAGTGGTGGGGCCGCCGTTCTGGGCGCGATGGAGGCCGTGGGCGCCCTGGACCTGGCGCTCAACGTAATCGCCCTCGTCCCGGCCACCGAGAACCTGCCCGCCGGGAACGCCTTCAAGCCCGGCGACGTGCTCGAGCTCCACTCTGGCAAGACCGTCGAGATCGTCACCACCGACGCCGAGGGACGCCTGATCCTGGCCGACGCCCTCTCCTACGCGAAGCGTTACGAGCCCGCCGCCGTCATAGACTGCGCCACCCTCACCGGCGCTTGCGTCGTGGCTCTGGGCCACCACGCCTCCGGGCTCATGGGCAACGACGAAGCGCTTATCGCCGAGGTACAGAAGGCGGGCGAGGCGGCGGGCGAGCGCGCCTGGCACCTACCCCTCTTCGACGAGTACACCGAGCAGACGAAGGGAGAGACCGCCGACCTGAAGAACTCCGGTGGACGTCCCGGTGGGGCGCTTACCGCCGGGGCCTTTCTGAAGGAGTTCGTGGATTACCCGTGGGTACACCTGGACATCGCCGGCACCGCTTACGGCAAGTCGAAGAACGCCTACACGCCGAAGGGCGCATCGGGGACGCCGGCGCGCCTGCTCGTCGAGTTCCTGCGGGGACGGGCGGGAGACCGGGCCGTTGAGGTGACGCGATGATCGTCGAGATGGTCACCGTCGGACCGTTCCAGGAGAACTGCTACATCATCGGGGACGAATCCGGGGCAGGAGCGCTCATAGACCCGGGCGACGAGGCCGCCCGCATCGCGCTCAACGTCGAGAGGACAAAGCTCGAGATCACAAAGATCATCATCACCCACGCCCACATAGACCACGTCGGCGCGATAGCCCAGCTCGTCGACGAGTACCTCTGCCCGGTCCTCATGCACGAGGAGGCCGAAGCTATGATGAAGACCCTTCCCCAGCAAGCGATAATGATGGGCATGAGGTTCGGTAAAGTGCCCGCGGTAGACCAGCACATAACCGACGACGAGGTGCTGGAGGTTGGTGGCATCCGTCTCCGCTCTCTATACACGCCGGGCCACGCGCCGGGGCACCTCGCGTTCTACGCCGAGGAACAGGAAATAGTCTTCTCGGGCGACGCGCTCTTCGCCGGGAGCGTCGGCAGGGTGGACCTGCCGGGCGGCAGCATGGACCTCCTGATGCAGAGCATCTCGGAGAAACTCCTGCCTCTCCCGGACGCTACGCGCGTCCTCTCCGGCCACGGCCCCGAGACCAACATCGGCCGCGAGCGGCAGACCAACCCGTTCCTGCGTGGGGGCGGCGTCCTGTGAGCGAGAGCGCCCGGAAACACCGGGAGGCGTCGCCGGAGAAGATACGGGTCGCCGTGCTCACCATAAGCGATACCCGTACCCCCGAGACCGACACCGGCGGCAACATCATCGTAGAGCTCATGCGGGAGGCCGGACACGAGATCCCCCGCCGCGAGATCGTGCGGGACGACGCCCCCCGGATACAGGAGCTCCTGCAGGGTCTCCTCGCCGACGAGGACGTGGATGCCGTGATCACCACCGGCGGGACCGGCATATCCGGCCGGGACACCACCTACGAAGTGGTCTCGCGCACGATAGAGAAGAGGCTTGATGGGTTCGGCGAACTCTTCAGGATGCTCTCCTACGAGGAGATTGGCGCGGCGGCGATGTTGAGCCGCGCGGTAGCGGGCTCGGTCACGACCGCATCCGGCTCGAAGTTCGTCGCCTGCCTGCCCGGCTCGTCGAACGCGGTGCGTCTCGCGATGGAGAAGTTGCTCGTGCCGGAGCTTCCGCACGTCGTCTTCGAGCTACGCAAGCACAGGACGGAGGACCGTTAGATGCAACGCGAACCCCTCTCCCCCGAGTTAGATACCCTCTGGCGCATTCTATGGGAGGAGTGGCAAAACAACGACGAGGAGGACGTGATCCTCGACACCGAGAAGCTCGCCGGGATAGAGGCCGCGGTCCCCGAGCTCCAGGGCCGCATAAAGACCGCGCTGGCCTACCTCCAGCGCGCCTACTACATCCAGTACCGCTCGGGGGTGAGCGACGAGGGTATCGAGCCGATCCTCTACGATGTCTACGAGCCGAGGTAGGAGGGACATATTGGACCGCAACTCGAAAGATTGCCCGATCCGGGTGGACTGTATACCCAATGAAGCGCTCGGTCTGCCGAAAGGCTCCGGCACTCTCGGCATGACGCTCGCGCCGGGAGTGAAGGACTGGAACTGGGACCGCGACATGAGGACGGACATGCAACGTCTGCGGGACCACTGGAGGACCGATGTGCTCGTCTCGCTCATCGAGAATCACGAGTACGAATTGTACGAGTTGGAAGGCTACGCTGAGGAGGCGGAGGCATCGGGCATCGCCGTCGAGGAATTCCCAATCGTCGATGTCGACATCCCCCGCGAAGAGCAGGTCGAAGAATACGCCGACCTCGTCGGTAGGATCGCCGGCTTCCTGCGCGAGGGCCGGAACACCGTCGTCCACTGTCGCGGTGGTATCGGACGCACCGGCACGGTCATCTCCTCCGTCCTCGTCGGGCTCGGACACGACGCGGATGACGCCATGAAAATTGCGAGCGCCGCTAGAAAAAATGAAGTTCCAGAGACGGAACCGCAAAGAGAATACGTCCGCGAGTTCGCCAAGAGGTACAGGGGGAAATGGAGCAGGTAGAGCGTTACCGGGGAGCCTTGCTTGGGCTTGCAGCCGGGGATGCTCTGGGCGGCACGGTCGAGTTCGAGGATCGGGAGACGCTTGAGCCTGTCACGGACATCGTCGGTGGCGGGCCACACCGGCTGGAGGCCGGGCAGTGGACAGACGATACCTCGATGGCGCTGTGTCTGGCTGAGAGCCTGATCGAGTGCCAGGAGATGAACCTGACGGACCAACTCGAACGCTACGTCCGGTGGTGGCGCGAAGGCCACCTGAGCAGCAAGGGCTACTGCTTCGATATCGGAGGGACGACCAGCGCGGCCCTGAGTAACTTCGAGCGGACCGGAGATCCACACAGCGGCTCGACGGACCCGTACACAGCGGGGAACGGCTCGATCATGCGCCTCACCCCCGTCCCGCTCTTCTTCGCCTCACACCCGGCGACGGCGATAGAGAGGTCCGCCGAGAGCTCCATCACCACCCACGGCGCGAAGGAGGCCGTGGACGCCTGCCGTTACCTGGGAGCCCTGATCTGTGGCGCGGTCAACGGCGTGAGCAAGGACGCTCTACTCTCCGACCACTTCAGCCCTGCCGGTGACGGCTACTGGCAAGAGGTAGCCCCCCTTGCCCCTAAGATAGCCGAGATCGCTTCCGGCTCCTTCAAACGAAAATCGGAGGACAATATCGAAACCACACCTTATGTCGTCCACACGCTGGAGGCTGCTCTCTGGGCCTTCTACTCAACGGACACTTTCGAGGAGGGCGCTCTCTCAGCCGTCAACCTCGGGGACGACGCCGACACCACAGGAGCAGTTTACGGACAACTCGCCGGAGCAGTTTACGGAGTCTCATCCATCCCCGAAGGATGGCGCGACAAGCTGACTTTCCGGGAGAAGATAGAGACCTTCGCCAACGACCTCTTCCGGCTTGCACGGATCTCCAAGAACCCTTAGAACGCACTAGAAGCGTGAAGACCTTCGCAACCCGACACCCCGTGGTCTTCTCCTTGCTGCTCGCCCTGGCGCTCTTCGGCCTCACGTTCGCCAGCAGGGCCGCCCTGCCGACCTACGTGGTCCCGAGCGTGGAGAACCTCCCGGCCGAGCTTGTGAGGCAGCCGACGCAAGGAGAGGAGGCTATCGCCGACCTCAGGAGCGCCGAGAACCTGTACAGACTGATGTCGGCCCTGTTGGCCGTCGTCCTGCTCACGGGGCTGGGCTGGTGGCGTGAGGCGGGCTTTGAGCGGCCCTCTCGCATGAGGAACCCGCTTCTGCTCCTCTTACCGCTCCTCGTCTGCGCACTCTCCTTCCTGGGTGGTGTAGGTATACGTGGACCGACCCTGTTCGCCTCGGCGCTCCTGAGCATACTCATCGCGGCGTTTGCCGAGGAGGCACTCTACCGGGGTATCTTCTGGAGGGTGCTGGCGCCCAAAGGAGTAGTGCGAGCGATGGTAGTGACGTCGTTGCTCTCCGGGACGCTTTTTATGCTCGGGTCCTCGCCAGCGGCTCCATGGCCGGAGACCGTCTACCTCTCGGTGCTAACCTTCTGCACCGGGTTTACCTACGCGGCGCTGCGTTGGAGGACAGCCTCGATCTGGCCGCCCATCCTGCTCCACCTCGTCCTTGGCCTCTCCACCGAGTTCTCCACCCCCGAGACAATCCCGTACCTGAGCCTGCTGCTCGTCCTCGCCACCACCCTAGGCTTCGTCGGATATGGCCTGATCCTGCTGCGTAACCCCCGCGCACGCGCCGACGGCGCCTTGACAACCCAAGAGGAACCACCCCGCATCAGATAAAGGGGCTCCGCGCCCAGTCGGGAAGTCGGCAGAGAGCCCACAACGTGGCATAAGAATTAAAACGCGCCCCATCATCTTATTGCACCCTGAGCCCGGAGAGATGAGTAAGTAGAAGGCCGCCTTACCCCTTCATCCCACCTTCGGTCTATATTCGCTTGCCCCCAGCGCGACGGCATCACACAAGTTACCCCAGGTAAAACGAAAGAGGGACGCTATTTGGAGCGCCCCTCTCATTACTTTATCTCTGCGGCGCTGCTTAGTTAGACTTTAACAGCTCGGACTATTAGCCGTCCTGACTCAGGTCCCGACTCCATGAGTTTTGGTCCTATGGTTCTCCAGTCCTCTGGTGTCTCCGTGCACACCTGCAGTGAAACCATGTCGCTTCCCGTAGGCGCCGTAACCCACACGTCGAACGGCGTAACGGCGAAGACCTCGCTGACCTGGTAGTTGTATACCTCCCCATTTGAGTCCGTGAGGCTAACCACGTCCCCTGCCGCCATCGAAGGCAAGTCGTAGAAGATCCGGTCGCTGCCGGTCCCCGGGAAGCCGACGC
Source organism: uncultured Rubrobacteraceae bacterium (assembly GCA_902806075.1). GTDB lineage: Bacteria > Actinomycetota > Rubrobacteria > Rubrobacterales > Rubrobacteraceae > Rubrobacter_F. The sequence goes on along the minus strand of CADCVG010000050.1, from coordinate 22 downwards.
GGTGGCCGGCGATGTAGGTGTT
>CADCVG010000049.1 GCA_902806075.1 uncultured Rubrobacteraceae bacterium | reverse complement strand
GGCGTCCTCTAGGATCGTCCCGATGAACGACTCTTTCTGGTAGATGCGAGTGTCGCCCGGCAGGAAGCGTACGATCGAGGGTAGTGGTTCCACTGGTGTTGTCAGGATACACTGAGGGACATAATGGAAGACGAAATGACCCACATCCCGAATTGCCGCCATTGCAACAGTAGCATCACCATCCGACACGGGTACACCACCAAAGGTAAGCAACGTTACCGCTGTCGAGTTTGCGGGCGCTGCTTCGTCCAAGATCCTGGCACTGCCGCCTACGACCCGGCTCGTAAAGAAGAGATCTTGCGTGCCTACCACGAGCGCACCTCCCTACGTGGCCTGAGCCGCGTCTTTGGCGTCTCGCGCAACACCGTGACCCGCTGGCTCAAAAAAAGCCGAGAGCCTGCCAGCGTTGGAGCGAACACTGGCTCGCGCCGCGAAAGAGGAGGTTCTGGAGCTCGATGAGTTATGGTCGTTCGTACATCGGCGCGTGAACAAACGGTGGATTTGGTTAGCGCTGTGCCGACGTACCCGCCAAGTAGTAGCTTATGCCATCGGCAACCGGGGCGAGGCAACCTGCCGCCTCTTGTGGGAGCGCGTGCCGAAGGCTTACCGCCACGGGTTACTCTACAGCGATTTCTGGGAGAGCTACCAGAAGGTCTTGCCGGAGGGCCAGCATCAGCCGGTGGACAAGAGCAGCGGGCAAACCAACCACGTGGAGCGTTGGAACTGCACCCTGCGCCAGCGCCTGGGGCGTTTTGTAAGGAAGACTTTGTCGTTTTCCAAAAGCGAGGAGATGCACGAGATATGTTTGGCCCTGTTTTTGCACGACTATAATCGCCTCTGCTTAAAAACAACATAAAGTGATCCACTACCCAATGGCCTTTGAGGCCGTTTGAAGGAGTGTTAGGAATCTGACCCATCGATGAAGTACCCGAGACATTATCATGGCCGTCTCGCGACATATTAGAAACCCTGCGAAATACTGAACGCGTCGCCCGCATCACCTATAAAATGCGTATTTGCAGGTGTTTTGTGCGGTAGATACTATCTACCGATATCGCCCGCAGATCAAACCTTATCGACCGCCGCCGCGAGTATCGACCCCGAATTGTCCGCATAGGTTGCCAGTCTATTGGCGGAAGCTCTTAATCACGCCGCTAGCTCCTGTAGCTCGACCTCGACGTACTTGTCGCTCCCCTCTCGCCGCTCGTGTTCGGGCAGCTCTAGGCTCCGAAGCAGGCGTAGCATGCGCCCATTTTCGGGCATCACCAGCGCGTAGAAGTGTTCAATCCCTCTGTCAAGCGCAGCCTCGATAAGCTGCTGGGTCAGTACGGTACCCAAACCACGTCCCTGCCAACGATCCTCGACAATAGCTGCATACTCGGCCCGGTTACTTCCCGGTACTCGGACGAAGCGTACAACGGCAATTATCTCGTCTGGCTCAGCGGGATCCAAGGCAACCAATGCGAAGTGGTCCACGTTATCTATCTCGGCGAAGTACCTGGCTTGCTTGGCACTCAACTCTTTCATAGGAAAGAAGAAGCGTAGGCGGATCGACTCCGCGCTGCAACGGCTGTGGAACCGTTGTAGCGCGGGAACATCACCAGGCTGGATAGATCGAACTTGGAAGATGGTACCGTCATGTAGGGTAAGTGTTCTGTGCTCTTCTAGTTTATGTTTTGTCTGTGTTGTCATTTGGTAGGGTGCTCCATGACTCGGGGGCGGGGGCTCGCGATGACACGAGAGCCCCCGTCGTACGTTTTTCCCGCGCCCCTCGCGCCGATCAGTTGGTGGTGCTCTGGACCCTCGTCGGATGCTGTTGGTCGAAGAACCTCATCATCTCCGCCGAGGCATCAGGGCCTTTGGCATCGGTGTAGGAGCCGGCACGGCTCCCTCCCGACCAGGCGTGCCCGAGGCCGTGGACGGTCCACTGCTCTATGATGGGACGACCGTCGGCGTTGTGTTGAGTAGCGCGGGTGTAAGCGTGACCGTCAGGGACCTGCCCCTTTCGCACCGCGACCGGCGGGACCGGCTTGCCCGCCGCGTTACGGCCTCCAGGAGTATTGTTTACCGTCCGGTAGTGGGCGAGCAGTTGTTCGGCGTTGCGCGGGTGTACTGTGGTGTCGCGATCCCCGTGGAATACGATCACGGGCACGCTTACCTCGGAGTTAGCGGTCGGGGCATCTCCATGCGCGTTAGAAGCCCCTCTGCCCTGCATGGCGGAGAACGCGGAGGAGAGGTCCTGGGCGGCGCCGGGGGCTAGCCCGGAGTGGACGCCGACCGCGGCGTAGAGATCGGGGTAGGTTGCCCCCATGATCGCGGCCATCGCCCCGCCGGCCGACATTCCAGCCACGTACACCCTGCCGTCGGCGATACCGTACTCCTCGATAACCTGGCGCGTGATGCCGGCGATTATGGCCGGCTCGCCCTGCCCACGCTGCTGGTCTGAGGCCTTGAACCAGTTCCAGCACTTCTGCATGTTGGCGTTCTGGGCTTGTGCAGGATAGGCAACGAGGAAGGTGTGCGTCTCGGCGAGCTTGTTCATGCTCGTTCCGGCGGCGAAGTCGTCGGGGTTCTGGGTGCAGCCGTGGAGCATGACGACCAGGGGTACCTCCTCTTGGTCGGTGTAACCGCTGGGGACGTACAGCTTGTAGGCGCGGCCCCCAGCCGGACCGGCGTAGGACCGCTCGACGAATCGACCTCCTGCGGGGACGACGGCCGGCTCGGGCGTGCCCTTCGTCGGTCCGGGCAAGCCGTTGGGCAGACCGGGCAAGCCGTTCGGCAGGCTGGGCAAAACGTCAGGCAAGCTGCCGGGTAGGCCGTCTAGCAGACCGGATAAGCCGTTCGGCAGACTGTTAGGTAGGCTGTCGGGCAGGCGCGGCACGCCGCGATAGGGGCGGCTCGGCCTGAGAGCGCCCTGGCGCGCGTACCCGGTCCGACCGAAATCCGCACTCTCCGAGAGTCGCGTGGTCCCCTTCAGGGGTCCGCCGGTCGTCTCGACCGGGCCCTCGGCCCCGCCCGTCTCCTCCGAAGTCACCGGGGCAGAGATGCCCCCGAGGGCGCGTTGTATGGCGGCAGTCGCCTCGGCGAGTCGCCCTTCGTTGGTGAGGCGCGTGGCCTCCGACATGCTGTTCTGTAGCGTTTTACTCATATGTGCTTCTCCTCTCCTCTGTGCTCTACGTCGATTTGGTACGGCTCGCCAGCGCCGCTTTGACTGCTGGACTCGCCCGGAAGGCGCCCAGAACCTCCAAGGAGGCGATTGTCTCCAGGGCTAGTTCCGGGGAGACATCGTCAGCGATGCTCGCCAGGCCCAGTACCTTGATCTCCAGCGTCTCGCCCGCCGCGCGTACCGCCTCCAGATCGCTCCGGGCGAAGTGCTGCAGCCCAAGAACTAGCTCCTTGCGAACCACCGTCTGGCGAACCGCCTCGGCGTGCGTATTGAGCTGGTTGCGGATCGCCGTGCGGATGAAGTCGGTACGGTTCTGGTAGAAGCCCTCCCGCACCAGCAGGTCGATCTGCCCCAGATCCACCGGGCCCATGTTGATCGTGATCTTCTCCATCTCGGTCAACGCCATCCTTTTATCCTCCTCTCGACATCTGTACGACATCCGAGTGGATGTTAACACGCCATCGAGCCCTCGTCACGAAAATAAAATTTGAGTACCACTAGCGTCACGGCGTCAGCGAAAAGATTTCGATCGGAGAGAAACGGTACTATGGCCCGTAAGCTTTCCCGTCTTACGCCCGGGCAGCGCAGGAGGCCCGACGGCCACCATCACAGGTGGGGCTGATGGCGATTTCTTAACAGGTGCGGCAGAAAGATTACGGCTCGCAGGTGGTGGCGGACGATAAAATCTCTAAATCTTTTCAAACAGGGCATTCTGTACGACCGAGGGGCACGAGAGTAACTACCATAGATAACGGTCAAACCCCGGATGAGATCCGTTATAGAACGTCTTCCGGGAGACGGATTTCTGCATTATCGCCTTACCAGGAAGGGCAAGATAACCACCTCGTAGTGGCTCGCCTCAGCACTGCTGGTTTTACCGAGGAGGCGGTGCTCTAAAAGCCGTTTTGAGCGGCAGTGGACCTACAAGCGCTGGGCGCAAGAGCAAGCTCTGTAGTTTCAACAGCCTTTGAAGCGGCTTTGAAGGAGCCTTAGGCTCTGGGCTCCGACCAGCACCCGGGGGACGACTTACGCGGTATATGGAGCGCTATTGTCATTTTTGCTCCCTCGATTGGCTCCCAGGGTTAAGAAGACCTTTTCTTCCAGAAGGTCTCCTTAACCGCAACGCATTCTTACCTGTGCGAGGACCGGCGGCGCGGCCGGGAGTCCGACCACGAGCGCGTCTGTTGTATCATCGGATGCGCAGGGCCGGAGCGCGTAGAGGAGGCGAGACCGAAACCATGGACTTTTTGAGGAAGCATCTCCCCGCCAGCGCGGGGCGGTACGTGGAGCGCTACCTGCAAGGCATCGAGTTCCCGATACGCAAGGAAGAGCTCGTTGGCAGGCTGGAAGCGAATGGGGTGCCGGGGGCGGTCGTGAGCCAGGTACGCAAGCGGCTCCCCGAAGGCGAGTACCGGGGACCAAAGGACGTTCTCGACGCCCTGCGCCGTCGGTAGAGGCCGGCCAATACTACACGGACCACCGCCCACTCCCGGACACGGAAGCTTTGGCCTCGTCCCGTGCTTCGGGGCGCGAGTACGCGACCGACCGGATCGAGACAGAGGCTCGCAAACCTGACCTAAGCCGAGCGGAGGGCTCAAAGTTCCGAGGAGGCCACTTCCCTCGCCAACCGGCGCCGGCGCTCCAGAAGGTTTTGAGCAAGGTTTCCTGGCTGGATCTCGCGGTTAGCGTGGCGGTCGTGGTCCTCGCCATAACTGATAGGACTAGCACGCTACCCTGGGTAGCGTCACCGCGACAGGAGGTAGAGATCATTCCGATAGGCCGCCGATCCGCAGCGGTCCTCGCCGACGGTGGACAGTGAGGTAGGCGAAGTCCCTCGACCCGCTCCTCGTCGAGCGGCGGGCCCCTTTGGGAACGAACGCGACCGTTCCCGCCCGCAGGGGGTGCTCGTGCCGATCCACCTCGACGACGCCCGACCCCGACACCCCCACGAAGAGCACGTCTACTTCCTCGTTGACGTGCTCTTCGACGCCCCCTCCCGCCGGAAACCTCACCAGGTTGGCGTTGATATCACCGCTGTGCTCCAGGGTCCAGATCGCCCCCGCCTGCTCTCCGGCAGCAGCGAGGCTTTCATAGAGGTCAACTATGTTTACCTTACGCATCCGAGGAGATATTAGCCCACGTTCTCGCCGAGAACGCCAGGGGTTCTTTCGCTCCAACTCTCGAACACCGGACCGCCTTTGTGCGTGCTTTCATTTCGGTAGTGCGATAAGAGGCGATTTGAGCGCTTGCAAACCGGGGCGGGCCCAGGGGCCGTGAGCACTAGCTCCACGGCTTCAATGGCCTTTAAGGCGACTTTGAAGAAGCGTTTGAGTGTGTCCCACCCACGAAGACTTTAGAAGCGTTGTCCTGACCATTTCATGACGTAGAAGAGAATCCTGCAAATACCGCCCGCATCGACCGCACCGCCTGTAAGGCGCATATTTGCAAGTATTTTATGCGGTCGATACTATCGACCAATATCGCCTGAAACACATCGTTGTCGACCGCTTTCCTAAGTATCAATCGCATAGTAATGCTGCGTTTTGCAGGTTTTCCTTCACTGTAAGACATATGCGGTCGATGTTTTGCCGACTCTTACTGGGTGTTTAGCTTCTCCTTATCCCCGCTTCGAACCCGTTGCGCCGATAGAGTAGGGTTGGGCTGCCTTTAGAGCTTCCCGTGTAAGCGGCAGTAAATATTTATTCAGTGCAGCATATGTTGTGGTGGCACTCGGCACCGGGGGGAGGAAAGCGCAGAGTTTGAGGTGCTCTCAAGCTGATCTATTGACGATCCTGGATGCAAGTTTCCGAGAAGACTTCTTAGCGGCAATCTGGTGAATAGAGGCAACTCACTAGAGCCCTAGGTGAAGCTCTCTGGCTACTCTATGCGCCTTCCCAGCCGTGGCCGCGTAGGTACCCCTCGAAGGTAGTGAGCTCGGGGTACTCTTGGCGCAAGGTGGCGATGTCCGCCTCGTAGCCCACCTCATTGAACCACCGGTACATGACAGCGTACTCTTCGCCCATCTGCTCCTCGAATTGGTCCCAGGGTACCTGGTAGTAATCGATCTCTTTTCCAGTCACACGGCTAAACGTCTCGGCGATCTGGGGCATGGTCTGCTCGTCCCCCGCAAGATCCACCTCGCGCCCCAGCCACTCGTCCGGGTGCTCAAACGCCAGGGCAGCGAAAGCACCAACGTCCTCGGCGGCAACCTGCTGCAAGGGCTTGTCTGGGTCAAGCGGTTGGGGCAGGGGCCCTTCAAGGATCTGATCGCGCATCATCTCCCAGTTCTGCATGAAGAAGACTGGGCGTAGAACCGTGTATGGGAGCTCAAGCTCGCGCACGTACTCTTCGATCTCCCACTTGCTGTCGAAGTGCACTATCCCCGTCTCTCTATGAGCGCTGCCAACAGAGCTGTAGACGAAGTGCTCGACACCAGCAGCCTTCGCAGCGTCAGCGAGCGTCTTGCCCTGCTGAATCTCGCGATCGTAGCCAGCTTCCCAGAAGTTTTGTACAGAGAAGACCCCGTAAGCGCCTTCGAGCACTCGATCCATGTCGGAGCGGTCTTCCATATCGCCCTGTACGACTTCGGCCCCCTGCTCGGCCAGGGCCTGAGCTCCTTCTGAGTTCTGATTACGGGTGAGCGCACGCACCTGAAAGCCCCGCTTCAAGAGGTTAGATGCCACCGCCCCTCCCTGGTTGCCGGTCGCTCCGGCCACCAGAATCGTACGCTCTGGGTTCTGCCTATCAGTCATATGCTTGCGTTCCTTTCTATCTTCACAACCTCTGAGTGTTCATGAAACCCGGTTGGTAACCCTCTACCCCGTAAAGGCCTCAGGACAACATCCTTGCTCTAGGCGAGAGCGTTTGTACGGTTTCTAAACTCGCGGTTAAGACAAGCACGCATCTTAAAACCCTCAGAGAGCGCTTTGAGATCCGGTTTCCGGGAAGACCTCTTAGCAGCAATCTAGTGAATACAACAGACACTTCCTTGGCTATATGAACAAACTCTTGGGCTTCGAAACAAGAGGCAAGCGTAAAGAACACCCTACTGTAGCTTCCAACAAGCACACTTGCGAGGATGAGACTGCCTGTGAAAACCTCATGAGAGACACTAGGATCGCCCATAGCGCCCTCCGAGGGACCGAGTGGCGGAGAGACCTTATGGAGGGTTAGAGAACCCTATATCAGGGAAGGGACAGCTCGATCTCCGGCTCCTGGCCCAGCGTTGCGGAGAAGCGAAGCTCAGGGGTGCGTTGCATTTGAAACGTACATAAGAATGTGAGAGCCGCCGACTACACGCTTCGGAATTAGCCATTCGTGTGCCGACACAGCTATCCAGACAAACTAATGCCGACGACACCGCCGATAATGGCGCAGCCAGCGCTCATAACCATGATAGCGACAACGATCCCGGCGGCACCGAACCCTACCGAGGATCTGTACCCTAACCACCTTCGCTTGCGACGCAGTGGCGCCATAGTAGCGTCCTCGGTTGGTATCCGGCCCTCTCCCGGCAGCGGTACCCCCAATCTCTCGCCGCACCGGCGACAGGCCCTGTCCACCAAGCCTACTGCTGCCCCGCAGAGCGGGCAGTAACGTCCGGCTGACTCCGCCATGTTCTCAATCCTCCTCTACCCTTAGAACATCATAGCAGGGGCCGACGAGCGTGCCACAAGCCGCTACTATGCGCCGTTCCGCAAACGGATTTTCTAGTGCATGGATTTTCTAGAACTCTCCTTCCCCGATGCTGACTGGGTAAGTGGGCTCGCAAGCTCAGGAGGTGGCAGCTACGCTAGATCCAGTCTAACCTCCGGCTCCCCGCCCAGCGTGACGGAGAAGCGGATCTTTAAGGCGTTGTCCCTTCGTTCACTACACGGGGAAGTGCATACTGCCCGCAGCCTAGCCGAGGTTGCGCACATTTCTCCCGGATTATTCATGAGTCTATCGACCGAAGCCTTCTACAGACGGAGAACATACCGCATAGCTATGTCCCAGATGCTTTAGGACCAGAGATAGGGCCATGGTCCTATGAGGGTGAGAGCTACACGACATAGGCTATGTACAAGTAGTCAAGACACTGCGCTTCACTAAAGCGCAAGTGCAGGAACAGAGGAGGTCGAGATGTTGAAGATAGACGATGCGGACAACTTCCGCCGGACGATGGCGGGGGTGTGCTTGATCTTGGCGCCGTTGGTGTTAGCGCTGGCCCTACTCGTCCACCCCGGCCAGGTAGAGGCCGGGTTCGTGCAGACCATGGCTGATAATCCCGGCCGCGTGGAGGCCGCCAGCCTGCTTGTCATTCTCTCCTCCGTGCTGTTCGTGCCGGCCCTAGTCGGGATTCTGCGCCTGATGCGGGATCGCGGGACCGTCCTCGGGCTCGTGGGAGTAGGCCTCACACTGATCGGGGCCATTGGTCACGCGGTCTGGGCGGGCTTTGATATCGTCCTGGTCTGGATGACTAACAGCGAGATCGACCGGGCTCAACTCTCCGCGGCGGTGGATGGTGGACCTCCACCAGGCATCGGCTTCACGCTGATCCTGCTGATGTTCATGGCCGGGTTCTTCCTTGGTCTTATCTTCCTGGTCATCGGACTGTGGAGGTCGGGAGCAGTGCCACGGTGGGCGGCGGCTCTCATCGCCGTGGGTCCGCTCTTCGAGTTCCTACCAGTAGATAACAAGGCCATCTTTATGGCCGGAATCATCCTGTTCGTCATAGGCTTTGGTGTGATCGGCCTGAAGCTGATGAGCAGACCGGATGCGGAGCAGGCGCCTTTCGCCGGAGAGACGAGAGTCGGCGCCCAGCCGCGGGTGCAGTGATCGAACGAGTCCCCGGCGCACCGCTCTAATGTGCCGGGGACTCCTCTGGGCGATGCGAGAGGCGTCATCGCGTGTCATTATTCGTGCAAAGAAGGGTTCGAGCAGGGATGTAGTCCAATCATGAACCAACGATCCGTGGAGTTGGAGCTTGCCAGAGGCCCCGCCGCGTCGCCGTCTGTGTTAAGCAGGCGTTGGCTTCTCATCGTCCGGGCCGCGTGGGTCGTCCTGGCGGCAATCGTCCTCGGGCTCGACTTGGCCGGGATCCCCTACGCCTACGAGCAGGCCGCGAGCGTGCTGACCGCCGAGAATGAGCGGGAGTTGCGAGAGCTTGGTATATCTCGCGAGTTCTACGCTTCATACAATGGCGCGGGTCTCTCAACCTTTGTCACGCTGATATTCTTCGCGGTGGCGGGTGTTATCTTCTGGCGCCGCTCGTCAGACCCGATGGCGCTGTTCGGATCATTCACACTCCTGGTGTTCGGCGGAGCGGCGGTCACCGGCACGATGCATGACCTGGCCGACGCCCATCCCTCATTCTGGTTCCCAGTCAGCGTCCTGGACTACATTGGGCAGGTGTCCTTCAGCGTCTTCTTCTACCTCTTCCCGGACGGGCGATTCGTGCCCCGTTGGACACCCTGGCTCGCCCTTGCAATAGCACTGCTGTTTGTGCCCGCCACCTTCTTCCCGGATTCGCCCTTCAATCTCTTTGGTGGCCCTTTCTTCATCGTCTTTATCGGCAGCCTGCTGTTGGCTCAGGTTTACCGCTACCGGCGCGTGTCCAACCCGGCGCAACGCCAGCAGACCAAGTGGGTGGTCTTCGGTTCGGTGGTCGCACTGGTAGGGTTCTCCGTGATTATCGCGCTCGGTCTCTTGTTTTTCGCTACCCGGGAGCCTGGGCCACTAGGAGAGCTGGTCAGGGACACGCTGATCTACGGTTTCATCTTGCTGATCCCGCTCAGTATCGGTGTGGCAATCCTGCGCTACCGGTTGTGGGACATAGACCTAATCATCAACCGCGCCCTCGTCTACGGTACCCTGACCGCCTGTATCCTCGGGATCTACGTACTGGCCGTCGGCTACCTCGGCGTGCTGCTCCAGGCTCGCGGCAGTCTCGCCGTCTCCCTCATCGCCACCGGGGTAGTGGCGGTCCTGTTCGCACCACTGCGCGACCGGCTACAGCGCAGCGTGAACCGTCTGATGTACGGGGAGCGCGACGACCCTTACAGGGTACTCTCACGCCTAGGGCAGCGTCTTGAGGCGACGCTCGAACCCCGCGCCGTGCTGCCCACTGTAGCCGAGACGGTGGCCCACGCTCTCAAACTCCCCTATGTAGCTATCGAGCTTAAGCGGAGTGAGGAGTACGAGACCGTCGCGGAGTATGGGCGACGCATTGGCGATCCGCTGCGCCTGCCACTAGTCTACGGGACCGAGACGGTCGGTCGAATCGTCCTGAGCCCCCGCTCGCCTGGCGAATCTTTCACTCCGTCAGATAAGCGCCTGATGAACGACCTCGCTCGTCAGGCAGGCATTGCTACCCACGCCGTGCGTCTCACTAATGAACTGCAGCGCTCGCGGGAGAGGCTAGTCGCGACACGCGAGGAGGAGCGGCGGCGCATCAGGCGCAACCTGCACGACGGGCTAGGACCAGCTCTCTCTAGCGCGATGCTCAAGCTTGGCGCCGCCCGTCGCCTGCTCCCGTCCGGCTCCCCGGCTGACGAGCTGGTTATGGAGGTGCGGGAGGATATGCGGGCGACCGTCAGTGATGTGCGCCGCCTAGTCTACGATCTGCGTCCCCCTGCCCTTGACCAGCTAGGCCTCGTGCTGGCCATCCGCGACTATGGGGAGCAGTGCGGAAATTCGAGCGAGACGGGCGGCGAAAGTGGGATGCGCGTCACGGTCAACGCGTCCGAGGAACTGCCGCTGCTTCCCGCCGCCGTCGAGGTCGCCGCGTACCACATCGCGCGAGAGGCCATTACAAATGCCGCACGTCACGCCCGGGCACGCTCCTGCCGTATCCGCCTTACGTTCGAGGATACCCCCGAGCGGCCGGAATTGTGGCTGGAGATAACCGACGACGGCGTAGGGCTGCCAGCCGAGCGGCATGTGGGCGTGGGCCTCTATTCGATGCGCGAGCGTGCGGAGGAACTCGGCGGGCAGTGCACAGTCGAGTCGCCGCCTGAGGGAGGTACCCGCACCCTGGCCCGCCTACCAGTAGGTAAGGAGTGAGCATATGGACCCCCTGCGCATCCTGATAGCCGACGATCATCCCCTCTTCCGCAGCGGACTGCGTGCTCTGCTCGGCGCAGTACCCGACATGGCCGTGGCCGGCGAGGCGACGACGGGTGAGGAGGCCGTCGCCCTGGCAACCAAGGTGCAACCCGACGTGATCGTGATGGACCTACAGATGCCGGGCATCTCCGGCATCGAGGCCACTCGCCGCGTCCTCGACCAGAGTCTCCACGTCGGAGTCCTCATCGTCACGATGTTCGAGGACGACTACTCGGTGTTCGCGGCGATGCGCACCGGAGCAAAGGGATACATGCTCAAGGACGCCGACGAGGAGGACATGCTGCACGCTATCCGGGCTGTGGGCAAGGGTGAGACAATCTTCAGCCCGGCTATCGCCCGCCGGGTGATTGATTTCTTCACCGGTGTCAGGAGGTCGGAGGTCGAGCGAGCGGTGCCCGCGCGAGCGTTCCCCGAGCTTACCAGCAGGGAGCGCGAGGTCCTCGACCTCATCGCCCAGGGCCTGAGCAACCCCGAAATCGCAGTTCGTCTCTACCTGAGCCCGAAGACGGTGCGTAACCACATCTCCAACATCTTCGCCAAGCTGCAGGTCGCAGATAGGGCGCAGGCCATCGTCCGCGCAAGGGAAGCGGGGCTGGGTTAGAAGCGCTACTGCAGTAAGGAAGCTAGCTCTTATAACAGCCCACAGATCCAGACTAGACCAGCTTCAGCTCGACCTCCGGCTCCTCACCCAGCGTGGCGGAGAAGCGAAGCTCAGGAGTGTGTTGCGTTTGGAACGTACATGAGCAGGTTGTGACCACCCGCGGCCGTGACCTCCAACGCCCTCTTCGCGTATCGCTGGCCCGCGACGTCCGAGAAGTCGTCGGCCTGCGCCTCCGCTAGACCCTCCTCCCCATCCGGCGGGGTCTCCACCAGTGAGACGGTGCTCTCACCCGCGACGAGGCCGACCGCCTCTTTCAGGGAGCGCACTCCGTAGACGTCGGGGCCCGCTATCGCGGCCGCTTCGGGAGCGTTCTGCTCCGGCAGGATCAGAGCTCCGAGACCCTCCCTCCTCGCCCCCTCGGCCATCGAGAGGGCCCCCCGAACCCCCCGCAGGCCCCCGTCAAGTGAGAGCTCCCCGACGACACCGATATCCTTCAGGCCCTCCTCGGGGATCGTACCCGAAGCCGCGAGGACGGCGAGCGCTATGGGGAGGTCGAAGGCTGGACCTTCCTTGCGCAGGGACGCGGGGGCGAGGTTGACTATCACCTTCTTCGTCGGGAACTTGTACCCGCTGTTTGAGATGGCTACCTTTACCCGCTCTCGCGCCTCCTGCACCGCCGCGTCGGGCAGGCCGACGATCGAGAACCCCGGCAGACCCGCGCCGACGTCCACCTCGACCTCGACAGGCAGGGCATCCACCCCGACCAGAGAGAGGCTGCGCACGCGACAGACAGACATATACCTTCTTTGCTCTTCCCCTACCGTGGCACTACTTATCGCCCGTAACTCTACTAGCTACGGCCCTCCTGAGCCTCTTCCCACACCAGAGAGCCTAATGATTATAAGCAACATATTTTCTTATATCTACATGCCCGAGTGCTATCTTCCGCGGCTGCCGTAACCTCCCTCTTCTTACGCCCCCGCCTCAGAAGGCATCTTCCACGTGACGGACCTCCGGGTTGTCCGACCTCGTCAAGAGGATGCCAACGACGTCGAAACGCATCGCGTCGAAGCCACCGGCGAAGTCCTCGCCCTTCTCTGCCAGGTACTGCTCGGCTATGAGCCTTATGCGGGCTTGCTTGCGGGGCGTTACGGCCTCCAGCGGATCTCCGAAGCCCGTCCCCCGACGCAGCTTGACCTCGACGAAGACGAGGGTATTGCCGTCGTTCAGGATCAGGTCTATCTCCCCGCGCCGCGTCCGGTAGTTGCGCTCGACGGGCGTATACCCCTTTTTGACGAGGTACCTGAGGGCCAGAGCCTCGCCCCGGTTCCCTACCCTCCGCCTGTTCAGGTCAGGCGACACCGGCGTAGCTCAGGCGGTGTACCCGGCACGGCCCCGCCTCCCGCAGAGACGCCCGGTGCTCCCGCGTCCCATACCCCTTGTTACGCTCGAAGCCGTAGCCGGGATGCGCCCCAGCCAGAGCCCGCATCGCCCCATCACGCAAGACCTTCGCCACCACGCTCGCCGCCGCGACCGCGGCGCTCCTGCCGTCCGCCCGGGGCTGGCATTGGATCTCCGGTCCAAGCCTCAAGCTCCCGTCCGCCAGAGCGCACCCACAATACGGGCTCACGCTTTCGAGGACCTTCTTGAGAGCCTCTCTGTTCGCGGCGCCTACGCCGTGACCGTCGATCCACCACGCCGGAAAGGATACGACGGAGATCGCCTCAACATCCTCGAGTACCTCCCCGTAGAGCTCCTCGCGCAGGGCGGAGCCGAGGACCTTCGAGTCGTTGATCCCATAGACCTCCGCCTCCCCGAGGACGACCGCCGCCGCTACCAGCGGACCGGCGAAAGCCCCGCGTCCGGCCTCGTCCGCCCCGGCCAGCGGCCCGCCCCGCTCAGCCACCCACGCGGCGTCGAACGCATAGAGGGCGTCGCTCCCCGAGCGACGCCCTCCGCGGGCGGGTTTCTCCAAAGTGGTTGCCTTAACTCTTAAGTGGCCTTCTTGACGCGGGCCTTCTTGCCGACCTTGTCCCGGATGTAGTAGAGCTTCGCCCGGCGGACGGCGCCGCGCGAGACCACGTCTATGCCGGCAATCTTCGGCGAGTGAAGGGGGAAGACGCGCTCGACCGGGACCCCGAAGGAGTTCTTGCGCACGGTAAACGTCTCGTTGATGCCGCCGCCCTTGCGCTGGATACACAGGCCCTCGAAGTTCTGGACGCGCTCTCTGTTGCCTTCGATCACCCGGTAGCGGACCCTTACCGTGTCCCCCGCCCGGAACTGTGGCAGGCTGCTCTGTTCGATGTTCTCGCTCGTGATCACGCTTGTCTCCTCTCGTGGGTATTACTCGGAACCTCGGGCGCGAGAGGACTCTACTCCGCCTCTTCGCGCTCCCCCGCCCTGGCTTCGGCCCGGGCTATCGCCCTCTCGCGGGCCTCTTCTTCCCGCCAGGCACGGATCCGCTCATGATTGCCGGATAATAACACGGCCGGCACCCCCTCTCCATCCCACACCGCGGGCCGCGTGTACTGCGGCGGTCCCAGGTCATCCTCGCGAGAGAACGACTCCCCGATCAGACTCTCCGAGTTCCCGAGCACCCCACCCAAGAGCCTTATGACCGCATCCGAGAGGGCGGCGGCGACGATCTCCCCGCCCGAAAGCACGAAGTCACCTAAAGAGACGGCCTCCGTCGCCAGCATGCCCCGTACCCGCTCGTCCATCCCCCCGTACCGCCCACAGACCACCGTCAGCCCCCGTCCGCCTTCGAGCCCCTGCGCGACCTCCCGGACGTAGCCTTGCTCTACCTTCCGCCCCCCCGGCTCGGTGACGACGACGCGCCGCCCATCCCGCACCTCGCGTGCCGGGACCCCGTACGCCTCCTCGAAGGCCCGGGCCACCACATCCACCCGCACCACCATCCCCGCGCCACCGCCGAATGGCATGTCGTCTATACGGCCCTTCGGCGCGTACTCCCGCAGATCGAACGTCCTCAACGTCACCAACCCACGCTCAATGGCCCTCCCCACCACCCCGACACGCACCGTCGCCTCGACCGCCTCCGGAAAGACGCAGAAGACGTCTATACTCTTCACTCCTCTGTCTCCGGGGGGTTCGCGACGATGCGTCCCCCCTCAAGGTCCACCTCCGGCACGTGCTCGTAGGTGAACGGAACGTAGCGCCCAGGGCCTTCGTCGTTTATCACCAGGATCTCATGCGCGGGTGTATCCAGGACCTCCGCCACGCTCCCTAAATACTCACCCGACGTATCGAAGACACCGAGACCGACGAGGTCGCCCACGTAGAACTCCTCTTCCTCCGGCGCATCCAACTCCTCGCGCTCCAGAAGCATCTCGGAGCCGCGCAGGGACGCGGCGGTATTGCGGTCCGTTATACCTTCGAGGTCCACGAGGAAGCCTTTAGGGGTCTCGCGCGCGGCGAGGATACGGTATCTCTTCCCATCGACTACGGGCTCGACGCCCTCTCTGAGGTGAAGGCCCGAACCGGGAGCCTTGACCCGCACGGTACCCCTGACCCCGTGCGGAGAGGCTATTACCCCGATCACTACCGGGTCGGTAAACTCCGCCACGGCCTCTAGTCCGCGACCTCCACGTTCACGCGCCGGTCGAGCTTCACGGAGGCCGCCTTCACCACCGAGCGGATTGCCTTGATGGTCCTGCCATGCCGTCCGATGACCTTGCCGATATCGTCGGGTGCGACGTGCAGGGTAAGGTCCACTCGGGAGTCAGTCTCCCTCACCTCCACCTCGACCCTCTCCGGCTCGTCCACCAGGTTACGGGCTAGAAACAGGAGCAAGTTCTCGAGCTGGCGCAAACCAGTTCCTCCGGCTCTAGAGGGCACCGGAGATCTTCAGGAGCTTCTTCACCTGGTCCGTGGGCTGCGCTCCCTTGCCGAGCCACTCCTTCGCCTTCTCGACGTTCACGTTGATCTCCGAGGGCTGGGTGCGGGGGTTGTACGTCCCCACCCGGTCTATAAACGCCCCATCGCGCGGGCTCCTCGCGTCCGCCACCACTATCCTGTAGAAGGGGGCCTTCTTGGAGCCGTGCCTTGCCAGCCTGATCTTTACCGCCATTATTACCTAACCTCTCTGTTATCTCATGTTGAACGGCATGCGCGGCATCCGCTTTGGCGCGCCGCTCTTGCCCATCTGCTTCATCATCTTCTGCATCTGCTGGAACTGCTTGACCAGCTTCTGGACGTCCTGCTGGGTCGAGCCGGAACCGCGCGCTATCCTACGCGCCCGGCTCGGGTTCTGCAACAACCTGGGGTTCCGGCGTTCTTGCGTCGTCATCGAGGTTATCATCGCCTCGACCCGCGAGAGCGCCTTGTCATCCAGATCGTCCAGGTTCGCCCCCTGAAGCTGCTTGTTGAGGCCCGGGATCATGCCGAGCAAACTGGAGAGCGGTCCCATCTTCTTTATCATCTGCATCTGCTTGAGGAAGTCCTCGAAGTCGAACTTGCCCTGAAGGAGCTTCTTGCTCTGGGTCTCGGCCTCCTGGCGGTCCATCTGACCCTCGGCCTTCTCGATGAGGGTGAGCACGTCCCCCATCCCAAGGATGCGTCCCGCCATCCGGTCCGGGTAGAAGTAGTCGAACTCCCCCATCTTCTCGCCCTCGCTGGCGAACTTGATCGGCCGCCCCGTCACCGAGACGACCGAGAGAGCAGCCCCTCCCCGCGCATCACCGTCGAGCTTCGTCAGCACCATCCCGTCGAAGTCCGCGTACTCCTGGAACGACTGCGCCACCTCGACCGCATTCTGCCCCGTCACCACGTCCAGCACCAGCAAGACCGAGTGCGGCTTCACCCCCTGCCGGACACGTTTGATCTCCTCCATCATGTTCTGGTCCAGCACCTGCCGGCCCGCCGTATCCACGATGACGAAGTCGTAGCCGCCATCCCGCGCGGCCTTCACGCCCCGCTCGGCGATCTCTTCGGGTTTCGGCTCCGTACCCTCCGTATAGACCGGGACGTTTAGCTCCTTGCCGAGCTGCTGGAGCTGATCTATGGCCGCCGGACGGTACGTGTCACACGCCACCAGATAAGGGTTCTTGCCGAGCTTCCTCACGAAGAGCGCGAGCTTACCGGCGGTCGTCGTCTTCCCGTGACCGTTCAGGCCAGCGAGCATCACCGTAGTAGGCGGTCTGGAGGCGAAGGAGAGCTTGCTCGCCTGCCCCCCCATGAGGTTCGCGAGCTCCTCGTTGACTATCTTCACGACCTGCTGGCCCGGGCTGAGAGCCTTCGAGACCTCCGCTCCCGTCGCCCGCTCGCGGACGTTGTTCACGAACTCCTTGACGACGGTGTAGTTCACGTCCGCCTCCAGCAGGGCCAGACGGATCTCGCGCGTCACCTTCTTTACCTGGTCCTCGGTGAGGTTGCCGCTGCCACGGACCCCTTCGAGGGCCGAACCGAGCCTGTCGCTTAACGTATCGAACATCTACAGGTCTCCAAACAATGCTTCGGCGAACTCACGCGCCTCGAACGGGTGCAGGTCGCCTATCTGCTCTCCGACCGAGATCATCTTTATCGGCACCCCGACCTCGTTGGCTATAGCCAGCGCTATACCGCCCTTCGCCGTCCCATCGAGCTTGGTCAGGATGATCCCCGTAACCCCCGCGGCCTCCTGGAAGAGCTTGGCTTGCCTCAACCCGTTCTGCCCCGTGGTCGCGTCGACCGTAAGCAGCACCTCATGCGGCGCACCGGGCAACTGGCGGTCTATGACCCGCCTCACCTTGTCGAGCTCCGCCATGAGGTTTGCCTTCGTGTGCAACCTCCCCGCAGTATCTATAAGCAGGACATCCGTCCCACCCCTCTTAGCCTCCTCGACTGCCTCGTGTGCGACCGCCGCCGAATCCGCGCCACGCTCGCGTGCGATGACCCTCGCCCCGGTCCTCTCACCCCAGGTCTGGAGTTGCTCGATCGCCGCCGCACGGAACGTGTCGCCCGCCGCAAGCATGACCTTGCCCGGCAAGAAGTTGACGAGCTTGCCGATGTTGGTCGTCTTGCCCGTGCCGTTCACCCCGACCATCAGTACGACGGCGGGCTTCTTCGAGAGGTCCATCTCGATGGGTTTATCGAGCATGCGGGTGGCGTGCTCGATCATGAGTTCCCGAAGCTCCTTGCCGCTGGTGATGTTCCTCTCCAGCGCCTCCTGCTCCAACTCCGCGACCAGTTTGGCCGTCGTCGACACCCCGACATCGGAGGTGATGAGGATCTCCTCGACCCTCTCCCAGAACTCCTCGTCCTCCGCGTCCTTGAACTCGGCCATCGCCGCGTTGAGTTGTCCGACGAACGACTCCCGGCTTCGCCGCAGGCCCTTCCGCAAGCGCCCGACCCAACCGGCGGACTCCTCTGCGGCAGCGACCGTCGCCGCCTCAACCTCTTCTGATAGGACGGTCTCCTCGGCCGGCAGGATGTCCTCGTCGACCACGGGAGCCTCTATCTCCTCTGGCGTAGCCGTCTCCGGTGCGTCTACCTCTCCAATATCCTCCGCTCCCGGGGCGGAGGGCGTCTGAAGAGAGGTTGCCACGGCGGATCCGGCGCCTTCTTCGGCGGTCTCCGTGTCCCGCTCCGGCGTGCTGGTGGCTGGTCCGGATTCCTCCGGTTCCTTCTCGGATCTTCTGAAAAAATTACGCCATGATCTTCCCATAATGCGGTGTCTTTATACTCCCGTTAGACGCTTCGATACGACGACCGTGGCGCCGGAAGAGTCTTGAGTCGCTCCGTAGAGCACGTCCGCCGCCGCCATCGTCCTTTTCTGGTGCGTTACCAGCAAAAACTGCCCGTTCGCTCTGTAAGAGTCTATCACAGCCAGGAAACGTGACAGGTTGAGGTCGTCGAGCGCGGCCTCTGCCTCGTCGAGCATGCAGAACGCCCTTGGGCCGGTCTCCGTCCTCCCGAGAAAGATGCCAAACAGGAACGAGAGCGCGAGCAGCGACCGCTCCCCGCCCGAGAGTACCCTCAAGGGTCTCCACCCGCGGCTCTTTAGCCGCAGCCCGATCTCTACCCCCTCCTCGGAGAGCCCTAGCTCGCCCTCCGCCCCCTCCATCATCCTAGGCACCATGTCCTTGAACGCCCGCCGCACCCCCCTGAAGGTCGCCTCGAAGCGCGCCTCTATCTCCCCGTCAACGTCGCGTATGATCCGCGCGATGTCTTCGGCCGCTGCCTCTGCATCGGCCCGCTGCGCGGAGACGAACTCGTGACGCTCCCGAAGCTGCCCCTCCTGGCTTATAGCGAGAAGGTTCACGTCGCCGAAGCTCTTTAACCTGCGGGCGAGACGCCCTCTCTCTGCGTCGGACCCCTCGGGGAGGTTTCCGGCTGCGCCGCGAGCGACCTCCAGCGTAGCCCCCCACTCCTCCAGGATCTCCGCCTCCGCGGCTCTAGCCGCCTCCTCGGCTCTTAAGATCTCGCCCCGCAACCTGGTGACCTCGGACTCCGCCCTTGCCAGCTCCCCCGCTATTCTCCCGGCCTCCCCTGCCAGCGTGCTCCGCCTCTCCGCGACCCGGCTCCGCTCCCCGGCCGCCTCGGAGCCCAGACGCCGCAACCGCACGATGCGCTCCCGCGCAGCCGCGTCGAGGCGCCGAGCCTGCTCCACGGCCATATGCGTCAGGCTCGTCATACGTGCCTCCGCCTCCGCGCTCGTCGCGGCACCCTCGAGAGCGGCCAGCCCGCGCGATACGCGGCTCTGTCCCTCTCGCGCATTCCTGAGGTCCGTGCGCGCCCGGGCGAGATCCCCGGCCGACTCTCGGGCATCCGCGTACGCCGACTCCGCCCCGGAGAGGGCGGCGTTCAGTCCCTTTTCGGTTCGTCCCTCCTCCCCCCACGCCTCGCGCAGCTCCTTCTCGGAGGCGAGGATCTTAGCCTCGACATCGCGAAGCTCCTTCTCATCCCTGGATCTACGTTCGCGCGCGGTCTCCACCTTCCTCACGCGCCGCCCGGCCTCTGAGGCAAGCAATCGGGCGACGCGCGGCGTCCTCACCGTAGCGGAGGCCAGGGCCTCTGCCCGGACGCTCGCGCCTTCCAGCCGCCGCGACGCCGACGCCACGGCCTCCCGCAGGTCGTAGAGGTCCTCCCCGAGCCGGTTCTTCAGCGCGCCGAGGCGCTCCTCCTCCACCGCGAGGCGGGCCTGGCGCGCCAGGGTGCCGGGAGCGTGGCGGCTAGCGCTCGTCCTGGTAAAGCGCAAACCCTCGCGCGTAACCGCAACGTCATAGCCGCCCTTGAGCGTCGCCCGGTCGCCCCCCTCCACTACGTATGCGCCCCCAAGGAGACGTTCGATGGCCTCCGCGTAGGAGCCGTCGAGGACCTCCACGCACTCCAGGAGAGACTTACCCGGCGAGACGCCGTTCCCGGAGGTCGCTTCGGCATCCAGACGCACGATCACGCGCTCCGCCGAATCGCCTGAAAGGAACTCCAGTCCCTCACCGATGTTCTTCACCAGCACACCGCCTGCTAACTCACCGAGGGCTGCCTCGACCGCGGCCTCGTAGCCCGGAAGGGGGCGCAGGATCTCGTAGAGCCGCTTGACTCCGCTCCCGTTCTGTTCAGGGACCCTGAGCGCCCGGACCTCGGCCTCCGTCCTTCCGACGAGCGATGAGACCGCCCCCCTCCGCCGGTCCGCCTCCGCCGCGCGCTCCGTCACCGCCTCGCGCAGATCCCCTAGCTGCCCGAGCACAGCCGCCGCACGCACCCGCGGCTCCTCCGGCACAAGCAGAACCGGCTCCTGTCTCATCTCCCGCAGGCGCGCCAGGCCCTCGTCACTCGACGAGTTCCATCCCCGGAGACGCCCCGCCATCCTCTCGCGCCTCTCCCGCAGACCTTCGAGCTCCTCGGAGAGCCGTGCCCGCCGCCCCGCCGCCCCGGCGTGGTCCTTGCGTCCCCGCGCCACGCGCTCCTCCAGCTGCCCGAGGGCCTCCTTCCTTCGCGAGTGCTCTCTCTCCAGCGATTCGACTATCTCCTCAAGCCGTAGCACCTTCGAGCCGGTCTCCTCGAGCTCAGCCTGGAGGCGTTGAATCAGGTTCGACCTGTCCGCCCCGCGCCCTTGCACGCCCTCCAGCCGCAGCGAAGCCCGCTCCGCCCGCAGGGCCTCTACCCGCAACGCCTCCGAACCGTTCTCCAGCCCCCGCATGGCCTCCTCGGTCTCCCGCAACCGGTGCCTGAGCTCCTTCTCCTCGGCTCCTAACCGCGCCCCCTCCTCTTGAAGGGTCTCCCGCCGCGCCCGGAGCGCCTCCTCTTTTTTTTCGAGACCTCTCAGGCTCTCGCGCCCTTCATCGAGACCCCTCGTGGCGACCCGGTACAGATGAGCGAGAGAGAGTTCCCGGTAGCGGGCTTCGAGCTCGCGGTACTCGCGGGCGGCGACGGCCTCCCTCTCTATCCTCCGCAGCTGGTCCGAGAGCTCGGCCTCGAGTTGGCGGCTGCTCTCCAGCCTCGCCGCGGCGCGTTCGAGCTTTCGGGCCGCCGCCACCCGGCGCCTCCGGAAGACCCCCAAACCCGCCGCCTCTTCGAGTGCCATCCGGCAAGCAGCGGCCCCCCCGGAGACGATAGAGTCCACAGCCCCCTGCCGCAGTATGCTGTGCCGCCCCAACCCCGCCTCGCCCGCGACCGCTCGCACGTCTGCCAGACGGGCGCGGACGCCGTTGATCCTGTACTCTGTCTCCCCGTCGCGCGAGACCCTGCGCGCCAGCGAGACCTCCTCGTATGGCAGGGAGATGTCACCATCAGCGTTGTCCAGCACCAACGTAACCTCCGCCGCCCCAGCCGCCGGAAGCCTCTCCGATCCCGAGAAGATTAGCTCGCTCATCGAGCCCGCCCGCAACAGACTCGGGCTCCCCTCTCCCAGAGCAAACAGCACCGCGTCCGTGACGTTGCTCTTACCCGACCCGTTCGGCCCGACGATCGCCGTGATCCCCCCGGTCAGCGGCATCCGCACCGGCTGGGCGAACGTCTTGAAGCCCTTTATATAAATCGCCGAGAGCACCACTGCCGCATTCTACGTGGTTTTGATCGCCCCGGCACGCAGAAAAGCGCAGCAAAAGGCTGTTCAGTATATATGGCCCTTACGTCCGCTCCTCGAAGCTTGAGGTTATGATTGTACGTAATCCGTCGTTCAGCCGACGGCCTCCCAGATAGCTGCGACGGTGGCCTGCGGCTCCTCCACCTCGATGACAAGCCGGGCGTAACGTTCGTTTCTCAGCACGATCACGATGGTCTTATCCGGCTCATTTACGTTAAAGAACGTATCGTCGCCCTCTGGATGACGCGGCTCCTCCGGTACGATACCCAGGACGTCGGTATCCTCGGCCCGCGAGCGCGCGACCTCCGGGTCTGCTCGGACATTCACGACGTTAGCGAGATCTATTGAAAGAGAAACACCCTTAGCGCCCCGAGGATGTAATACGAGCAGATCCTCGAAAATCTCGACTTCGGTTACGACGCTCGGGAATCGTCGTCGCGTGAGCGTAGCCCATAGTGGCGGCTGCCACCTGACCTTCGCCTTGTGGAGGCCGTCCCGTCCATCGCTGATAACAACAGCTAACTTCCTCTGACTCTGCATGGCTATCACGTTGCGGACCATGATGGCCGGGCGTCCGAAGCGCGTCCATCGATCACTGTCTGTACGACTCAAGTTCAGGAAGCGCGAGTGCGGAGCCAACGTCAGACGTTTCTCTTCCAGATCATCGGTGAGTTGGCGCAAGTTCGCGGTCCACAAGGCGGACTCACCGGCCTGCAATACGCAGGGCGGCTGTAGCTTTCCCGTAAGCTCGTGGAGCGGTAGCTTTACGGTCCTGCTGCCGAATACGACCTCCGCAGGTAAGGATGACACGTACATGAAACCGGCGTAGACGTCCGTAATCTCTACCGGCGCTCCTGTAACGTTGACCGCCTTGATCGCCAGCACGGGGCCTCGGGCCGCGTCCGGCACGCCTTTCCCCCATGCGGTCACGTCCAGTCTTGGCCGACTGTATATTGGAAACGAGATGTCTAGTGGAAGGTTTATAGACGAAGGCAGTAGCGGCATGCCCAAAACCTGCATCCCGAGAACTCCATTCGGAAGCTATCCACGAAGGAACCTATTACGGATCAAAGGCCCCGGAGTTTCGCTGCAGGGTAAGGTTACGCCCCTACGTGTACCTCGACCGTGGTGCGGGCTACGGGGCGGACACCCAGGATCTCCAAAGCCGCGCGGGCGGCGGTCTGCTCGCTCTCCTTGATAGAGTTGCCCTCGCCGGAGGCTACCTCTCTGCCGTCGGCCGAAACGGCCGACGTGAAGCTCGGGCGGTGGGGTGGTCCGTGCTTTGCCTGGACGCGATAGGTCGGGCGCAGGCCCTCGGCCTGCAAGGTCTCCTGCAAGAGCGTCTTCCAGTCCCGAAGCTCGTCGGTGTCCACCTCGGAGGGGTTGAAGATCTCATCTATCGTCCTGAAGGCGAGCTCTTTGTCTATGAGATACGCCGCCCCGATAATCGCCTCGACCGTATCCGCGATGACCGAGTCGTTTATCACAGAACTCTCGATGTTCTCCTCGATCGCCTCACCCCGCCCGACGGTCGCGAGGAAGGACTTTCTCACCAGATGTGCCCGGATGCGCGTAAGGTCCCCCTCCAGGAGCTCCGGGTAACCGTGGAAGACCAGCTCCGCCACCCGGCTATTGAGGACCGAGTCGCCCAGGAACTCCAGACGTCCGTTCGAGTCGTAGGGGTCCGCGACGCTCGGATGCGTGAGCGCACGCTGCTTCAAAGGCTCCGGGAGTATGTTTATGAGGTCTCTTATGGACATCTTCGTTCCAAGCTATTCTACACCAGCGAAGGCCACGACTATGTTGTGCCCGCCGAAGCCCATCGAGTTCGAGAGAGCGGCTTTGAGGTCAGGGACGTCCCTGGCCTCCTTGACGTAGTCCAGGGGCTCGCAGTCCTCCGCCAACTCCTCCAGGTTGATCGTCGGTGGCAGCACCTTGCGGTTGAGAGCGAGGGCGCACATGATCCCCTCCATTGCCCCGACCGCCCCGAAGGAGTGACCCGTCATCGACTTCGTCCCCGAGACCGCAGCGTGCGGCAGGAAGCGAGAGATCGCCTTGGTCTCCGGCCCGTCTCCGGTCGGTGTCGAGGTCGCGTGAGCGTTGACGTGCCCGATATCATCGACGGAGAGCCCGCCGTCTTCGAGCGCCAGTCGCATCGCCCGCTCCACCCCGCGCCCCTCGATGTCCGGGGCGGTGACGTGGTAGGCGTCCGTGGAGCGACCGTAACCCGCGACCCTCGCCAGGGGCTCTGCCCCGCGCCGCTCGGCGTGCTCCGGGCTCTCGAGGATCATCGCCCCCGCGCCCTCGCTCATCACGAACCCGTCACGGCCCGCGTCGAACGGGCGGCTCGCGCGGTTCGGCTCGTCGTTGCGCGTACTGATCGCCCGTATCGCGCAGAAACCGGCCATGCTCAAAGGCGTGATCGGGGCCTCCGCCGCACCCGCGATGACCACGTCCGCGTCACCCCTGCGGATCAGCTCAAGCCCCTCGGCGACAGCCTCCCCGCCGGTGGCGCAGGCGAGGACCGGACACTGCGTCGGGCCCTTCGCCCCCAGGGCTATCGCGAGCTGGCCAGCGGCCATGTTCGGCACCATCATGGTGATGAGGAACGGGCTGACCCGCCCAGGTCCCTTCTCGTGCAGCACCTGGTACTCCCGCTCCCACGTCGAGAGCCCCCCGATGCCGGTTCCAAGCACTATCGCTACCCGCTCCGGTGTCCTCTGGATGGTCTCGGAGATCCCCGCGTTCTCGACGGCCTGGAGCCCCGCCGCCACACCCAATTGGGCGAAGCGGTCCATCCGGCGGGCATCCTTCTTCTTTATGAAGTCCGTCGGGTCGAAGCCCCAGCACTCACCCGCGATGTGCGAGGGGAAGGGCGAGGGATCGAAGAGCGTTATCTCGCCGATGCCACTCTTGCCGTGCAGCGCCGCGTCCCAGAAGTTCTCCGCGCCGGTACCCAGAGGCGTAACCGCCCCCAGGCCCGTTACTAAGGCGTGCCCTCTGCCGTCTGGTGGAGCTTCCGTCACGCCGCCTGATGCTCCGACACGTACTCCACGGCCTCATCAACCGTGGTGATCTTCTCAGCCTCCTCGTCCGGGATCTCCATCCCAAACTGCTCCTCAAGCTCCATAATAAGCTCCACGAGGTCCAGAGAGTCCGCCTCCAGATCCTCCCTGAAAGAGGCCTCCGGCGTCACGTCGCCCTCGTCCACCCCGAGCCTGTCGGCGGTGATCTCCTTGATCTTCTCCAGTATCTCGTCCCGTCCCATATAACGTCTCCTTACGAGTTTTACTACCTCCCAAAGGGTATCTCCGCGCGCTCCCGCCCGCGAGATAGCGCGTAGTGTAGCGCAAATCGCCCTTACTGCATAACCATCCCGCCATCTACCGCTATCGTCTGCCCGGTGATGTACGCCGCACCGTCTCCCGCGAGGAACGCGACGGCCTCGGCGATCTCCTCCGGCTCCCCGAACCTGCTCGCCGGGACCTGACTGAGGATCTGCTCCTTCACGCTCTCCGGCAGCGCCCCGGTGAGCTCCGTCTCGACGTACCCCGGCGCGACCACGTTGGCCGTTATACCGCGGCTTGCAACCTCCCGCGCCGTGCTCTTGGTGAAGCCGATAATTCCCGCCTTGGACGCAGCGTAGTTTGCCTGCCCCGCGTTTCCGAGCAGCCCAACGACCGAGGAGATGTTGACGATCCTCCCCCACCGCGCCCGCACCATCCCCCGCAAGACCGCGCGCGTACACAAATACGTACCCTTCAGGTTCGTCGCGAGCACCTCGTCGAACTCCGCGTCCTTCATTCGCATGAGGATGTTGTCGCGCGTCGTCCCGGCGTTGTTGACCAGGACCTCCACGGGCCCGAAGGCTTCGCCCACACCCTTTACCAGCGCCTCGACGTCCGCCGCCTCGGCCACGTCGCCCTTTATGGCTTCACACTCCGCTCCGGCCTCGCGGACCAGCCTCCGCGTCTCCTCGGCGGCCTCGTCGTTGGAGCGGTAGGAGATGGCGACCTTCGCCCCTTCTCTGGCGAGCCTGACGGCGATGGCGCGTCCTATCCCGCGGCCGCCGCCGGTTACCAGAGCTACCCGTCCCTCCATTACTCCCCCTCCACCCTCTCGGCGAACGCGAACATCAGGTCCGCCTCGCAGACGCGCTCGCCGTTTACCGTCGCGGCGCCCCTGCCGCGTCCTACGCTACCCTTGAGACGAGAGATCTCGACCTCCATCCTCAGTACGTCCCCCGGTATGACCTGCCGCCGGAACCTGACGCCGTCTATCCCCGCGAAGAGCGCGAGCTTGCCGCGAAACTCCTCCTTCGCCATCACCCCGACCGCCCCGACCTGCGCCATCGCCTCGACGATGAGCACACCGGGCATTACCGGATAATCGGGGAAGTGGCCCTCGAAGAACGGCTCATTCTGGGTGACGTTCTTTATGCCGACTGCCCGCACCCCGGGCTCTATCTCCTCGACCCTGTCTACCAGCAAAAACGGGTAACGATGCGGGATGAGCTCGCGTATCGCCGTCGGCCCGAGTGGCGCCTTCATACGAGGACCTCCTTCGCCGCCCGCCCCTTTATCTTCACGTCGCGAAAGTCCCTCAGCATCCTGATGAGCGTTCCTCCTCCGGCCTCGACGATTTCCTCGACGCCTAGAGAGGCGAGCCTCTCGACGACGGCGACCCAACGCACCGGTGAGAGCATCTGGTCCCGGAGAGCGACGCGCACGTCGTCCGACTTCGCCAGTATCGCGCCGTCCATCCCGCTTATTATCGGTATCTTCGGGTCCTCCAGTGCTACCTCCGCGAGGAGTCCGTTCATCTGTACCGCAGCCTCCTGCATGAGGGGAGAGTGGAACGCGCCCGCGACGTCCAGCTTTCGCTTCTTCCCGCCGACACGCCCCGCGACTTCTTCGAGGGCGTCCTCTTCGCCGGAGATCACCGTCTGACGCGGGCTGTTGAAGTTGGCCGCGACGACGGTACCCCCGGCCTCGTTTACAGCATCGACGACCTCCCGCGTACCGGCCCCGATGATCGCCGTCATACCGCCATGACTCTCTGCGGACGCCTCGCTCATCAACCGGTCCCTCTCCGCCACGAGCCTGACCGCGTCCTCAAGCCTGAGAGAACCGGCCGCATAGGCTGCCGCGTACTCACCTAACGAGTGCCCCGCGACGACGTCCGGCTCGATACCGCTCTCCCTGATCTTGTGCAAGGTATCTATCGAACTCGCAAAGACGGAGAGCTGGTAGGGAACCTCACCGTTGCCGATGCGAGCGTTGACGGCCTCCCGTACCTCAGGGTCGGAGACCTCGCCGCCCGCCGTGCCCTGACCGGGGAATATGACGGCCAATCTCAGCGCCAAGAGCCCTCCCTAGATCCTGTACAGGTTCGCCGCCCACGTGAGGCCCGAACCGAAACCTACCGTGATCACATACCGCCCCGGCTCAAAGTCCGCATATATATCAGGATAAGAGATCGGAATGCTCGCCGCCGACGTGTTCCCGTACCGATCCATATTCACCACCACCCTCTCCTCGGGTATCCTCATCTTTCTTACCGCTGCTTGTATTATGCGTGCATTTGCCTGATGGGGGATGACGTATTGGACTTCGTCGGGGTTTACGTCGTTGCGGGCGAGGAGTTTCTCTACCATCTCCGGGAAGATCCTGACGGCGAACTTGAAGACTTCGCGGCCGTTCTGGTAGAGCTTCTCTTCGGCGCCGGGGTGGCCGGCGCGCAGGAGCGGCGCCATCCGGCCGTCGGCACCCAGGATATGATCCACGAAGCCGGACTCGCCGTCACCCTTTTCGAGGACGACCGCGCCAGCGCCGTCGGCGAAGAGGACGGCCGTGGAGCGTTCGTTCTGGTCGACGATCTTGGTCATCGCGTCCGCCCCGATGAGAAGCATTCGTCGGGCCGCTCCTCCCTTCAGCATCGAACTCGCCACATTGGCAGCGTACGAGTAGCCGGCGCACGCCGCCGCCACGTCGAAGGCCCCGACCCCGGGGGCGCCTATCGCTTCCCCTACGAGGCAGGCCACGCTCGGCATCGACTCGGGCGCGGTAGAGGTGGCGCAGAGAATCAGGTCTAACTCCTCGCCCTCAACGCCCGCGTGTGCGAGCGCCGCCTTCGAGGCGTCGACAGCCAGCGTGGCGCAGTCTTCGCCTTCGGCGACGAAGCGGCGCTCCCTGATGCCGGTCCGCTCGGTCACCCAGGCGTCGTCGGTCTCGAGCGTCTCCTCGAGGTCCTTGTTCGTGACGACGCGCGAGCCAAGGGCGCGTCCGACGCCTAGCATCTTGCCTACAGCTTCGCTCAAACCGCGTCCCCCTTCACCTGTTGTTGAGCGGCGGCGAGCTCCCTCTCGGAGTCCTCGGCGAGGCCGGAGCCGGAACGCGCAAGGCCGATGAGCGCGTTTTCGACGCCTCTAGCGCGGGAGTTGCCGTGTCCGATAACGACCGAACCACGGACACCGAGCAGGAAAGAGCCACCGTAGTTCTCGGGGTCCACGCGGTCGCGGAGGGAGAGAAGGCGCGGGCGCAGGACGGCGCCGGCGAGCTTGGTCGCGGCCGTCGCGGTGACGGCGCCGCGGACCATGCCCAGGATCTCACGGGCGACGCCCTCGGCGGTCTTGAGGACGACGTTCCCCGTAAAGCCGTCGGTCACGAGGACGTCGGCTACGCCGCGGCTGATCTCCCTTCCCTCGACGTTGCCGGCGAAACGTACGTAGTCAGAGCCCGCGAGGAGCCGGTGGGCCTCTTTGGCGAGGTCGTCACCCTTACCCGGCTCTTCGCCGACGTTGATCAGACCGACCCTCGGGTCGCTTATGTCGAGATACTTTCGCGCGAACACGCCGCCAAGGATAGCGAAATTTAGAAGGTCTTGCGGCCGGCACGAGACGGTAGCCCCAACGTCCAGCAACAACGCGGGCGCATCGAACGGAAGCATCGTCGCGATCGCCGGCCTCCGGCAGCCCTTGAGACGTCCGACCAGGAGCAGCGCCGCCGCCACGGACGCCCCCGTACTCCCCGCCGAGAAGAAAGCCTCCGTCTCTCCCTCCCGTACCATCCGCGCCGCAACCGCCACGCTAGAGGCCGGCCGGGCCCGCAGAGAGGCAGCGGGATCTTCACCCATCCCAACAACGCCGCGAGCTTCACGTACGGAGACGTTGGCCGGGGCGTCTATAAGCCTCGGCCTTATTACCTCTTCGTCCCCGACGAGGATGATCTCATCGCCGGATAGTCTCCTGGCAGCTGCCAGAGCGCCCGCGACGATCTCGTCGGGCGCGTTGTCCCCGCCGAGGGCGTCTACCGATATGCGCACGTAAGAGACTCCGAGGCGAGGTTCCGGGACCGCTCCGCTACTCGGTCACCTCCACGGCGACCGCGGTGCGTCCCTTGTAGTACCCGCAGTTGCGGCAGACCCGGTGCGGGACGTGCGGATCACCGCAGTTCGGGCACGACACGAGGCTCGGCCCCTTTATGGCGTGGTGTGCCCGCCGCTGGTCACGCCTGGCTTGCGACGTCTTCTTCTTCGGTACTGCCATGAGTTACCTCCCTGGGTCGATGGTTCGGGTTGGGCGATTACAGGGCTAGAAGCCCGAGGCGAAGAGGTCGCCGAGGCCCCGCCAGCGCGGGTCGATCTCGTCCCCTTCCGATTCTGGCTTTACTGGTTCGGTGCCCGGGCGGAAGATCTGCATGGGGACCTCGCTCGGGAGTGCCTCCATCGCGTAGCGCGAGATGTTCAACTCCCAGTCCTCTACGTACAACTCCGACTCGTTCGGCCCCGCCAGGAACTCCGACTCGCCGAACCTGAGCGCAAGCTCCAAAGGCTCAAGCGTCCGGTCGCAGGTGGTCGAGACCTTGCAGACGACCTCGAAGTCGAGGTGCAGGCCCTCAGCGAGTTGCGTAACTAGTACGCGAGTCTTGGCGTCCGTAACCTCGTGGTGGCGACCGTAGAGGTCGAAGGACGGCAAGTCGAAAGAGGCCGTTTGTTCGTTAGTATCTCCCACGCCCAGGCCAGGGCGCTTCACTTTGATCAGCTTGTCCATGACTTTATTCTACTACGGTTCGTCCGCTACTCGTCCGGGACGCCTTGCAGCTTGGAGCGGCCGCGCTGGACGGCTTCCAGCAGGCGAGCGAGGTTGTCTTCGAGGTTCGCAAGAACCTCGTCGGCGTAGTCTTCGGCGCCGAGACGTATCTCACGCTCACGGCGGCGGGAGTCTTCCATGATCTCCGAACTCCGCTTCTCGGCCCGCTTGAGGACCTCTTCTTCGGAGGTGACCTTCTCGGCCTCTTCCTGGGCGCCGCGAATTATGCGGTCGCTCTCGCTGCGCGCCTCGTCGAGCATCGCCTGGCGCTCCTTGACGATCCAACGCGCCTGCTTGAGCTCCTCGGGGATAGTCTGGCGCATCTGGTCTATGACGTCGAAGGTGGCGTCGCGATCGACCATCGCCGTATTGCCGAAGCCGGGGAAGCTTCTCGCCTCCTCGACCAACTCCTCTAACCTGTCTATAAGCACCAGTACGTCCATATGCTCATTCTACCCTTTGTCGCCGCTTGCCGCAGCCCGTGCGTCCTCATGCACGTACAACCGCTGCACGATCTCCAATATCTCATCCGGGACGAGCCCGCGCACGCACCCACCGTAGTTGGCGATCTCGCGCACCGCGCTCGACGAGAGGAAGCTGTGCTCCGCCGCCGCCATGATAAATACCGTCTCGAACTCCGGGTAGAGCCTCCGGTTGAGTTGCGCCTGCTGAAACTCCGACTCGAAGTCCGAGCCCGCCCTCAAACCTTTGACGACCACCCTCGCTCCCTGCTCCCGCGCGAAGTTGACGAGCAGCCCTTCCATTACCTCCACAGAGACGTTCTCCAGGCCCGACATCACCTTCTCGATGAGCCGCGCCCGCTCCTCGGCGGAGAGCCTCGGCCGCTTCTTGAGGTTCGCCCCCACGGCGACTACTACGTGATCGTAGACCGCCGCCGCCCGGCGGATGATGTCGACGTGCCCGGTGGTCACCGGGTCGAAGCTGCCGGGGCAGATAGCGATCTTCATTGTGGGCTGAAATCTTTCAAGGAAGGTTACGACTGTACCACCGTAGCGACGGCTGGCCCCTTTCAATCTCTCGGTGCTATGTACGGGAGGTTCACTACCCTCGACCACGACACGTCCGTCGGGCGCGAGCAGGGCCTCAAGACGTTGCAAGACGCTACCTATCTCCCTCGGCGGAATTCTATATGGTGGGTCAGCGAAGATCAAATGGAACATACGCCCGCCTTCGACCAGCCGCTCCACAACCTCCCCAACGTCCCCTCGAACCACCTCCCCCCTCTCCCCGAACCTCGCCCGCTCGAGGTTCTCCCGGATCGTGCGCGCCGCCCTCCAGTTCTTCTCGACGAACACCGCCCTCTCACAGCCCCGGCTCAGAGCCTCAATGCCCAGAGCACCCGTCCCCGAATAGAGGTCCAGGACCACGCCACCGTCGAAGAACTGGCCCAGAGAGTTGAAGATCGCCTCGCGCACCCGGTCGGAGGTGGGCCGGACTCCCTCCGGCACCGGCCCGAGCCGAATCCCGCGTGCCGAGCCCGCGATGATCCTCAAACGATGCCTACTCTCGAAAGAGCCACTCGACATCCGCCCCGAGCAGATCCTTGACCTCGCGCCTCAGAGGCCGGTGTTGAGGCTTGCGGAGCGTTGGGTCCGAGGCGACGAGCTCGAAGGCAGCGCGGCGGGCCTCAACGAGCACCTCGATGTCTCGCAGGAGCTTCGCTACCTTGAGGTCCGGCATACCGCTCTGCCGGCTCCCGAAGAGCGTCCCCTCGCCCCGGATGGCGAGATCCACCTCAGAGAGCCTGAAGCCGTCCTGGTGCTCGCACAGGGCTTCGAGCCGTTTGCGTGAGTCGTCTGTCTTCGGATCGCCGACCAGGAAGCATTTCGGGGGGTGGAGGCCGCGGCAGACCCGCCCACGAAGTTGGTGGAGTTGTGAGAGGCCGAAGCGTTCGGCGCCCTCGATCACGATCGCGCTCGCGTTCGGTACGTCCACCCCGACCTCGACGACGACCGTGGCGACGAGCACCTCTATCTCCCTGGCGCGGAAAGCGGCCATCACCTCGCGCTTCTCGGCGGCCTTCATTCGGCCGTGCAGGAGGCCGACGCGCCTGTCGGGGAAGATCTCCTCGGCCAGCTCCTCGTAGAGCTCCTCCGCCGCCCGCACGTCCTCCAAAGCCTCGGACTCCTCGACGAGCGGGCAGATCGCGTACGCCTGCCGCCCCGCCTCCAACTCCGCTCTTATCGCCTCGTACGCCTCGTCCCTCTCGGGGACCTCGACCATACGTGTCTCCACGGGCTTGCGTCCGGGCGGTAGCTCGTCGAGGACCGAGACTTCGAGGTCGCCGTAGAGCGTAAGGGAGAGCGTACGCGGGATCGGGGTAGCCGTCATGACTAGCGTGTCCGGCGTCGCGCCCTTCTCCTTGAACACGGTCCGCTGCCCGACGCCGAAACGGTGCTGCTCGTCCACGACCACGAGCGAGAGGTCGGAGAACTCGACGCCTCGCTGGATCAGGGCGTGCGTTCCGACCACGACGTGCGCCTCGCCGCTCTTTACCGCCTCCAGAGCCGTCCGGCGCTCTTGCGCGCCCTGCGAGCCGGTGAGGAGCACGACGTTCACGGGGAGCTCCTTCAACGCCGCGGAGATGGATATAAAGTGCTGCTCGGCCAGGACCTCGGTCGGGGCCATGATCGCACCCTGCCCCCCGGACTCGACGGCGGAGAGCAGCGTGGCGACGGCGACGACGGTCTTGCCACTCCCGACGTCACCCTGAAGTAGGCGCCGCATCGGCCTCTCCGAACGCATCCCTTCGAGGGCTTCCCCGATCACACGCTCCTGCGCCCCGGTGAGGCCGAAGGGCAGACCTTTGAGGAACGGGTTGAGGAGGCGCCCGTCGCCCCGGTGGCTCCGGCCGGACTCGGTCTTCTCCAGGCGCGCCTTGCGAGCAGCGAGCCCGGTCTGTATGAGGAAGAGCTCGTGGAAGACGAGCCGGCGTGTCGCCGTTTCGAGGCGCTCCTTGTCGCTGGGGAAGTGGATCTCGCGCATCGCGTCGTGCAGGTTCGGCAGGCGGTGGCGGGCGAGTATCTCCGCCGGCAGCGGATCAAGGATGCGCCCGGCCTCGTCGAGCGCGCGATGGACGAGGGTGCGCATCCTGCGCGCGTTTATGCCCTTATTGATCGGGTAGACCGGCACGAACCGTCCGGCGTGCGCGCTCTCCCCGATAGTCTCCGGGTCGTCGATAACCTCGATGCTCTTGGCAGAGATCTGGATCCCGTACTTGCGCTGCACCTCGCCCGAGACGACGACACAAGCATCGGGCACGAGCTGGTTCAAAAGCCAACCCCGGCCCCACACGGTCGCCGGTATGTAGCCCGTCCCGTCGTAGAGTTGAACCGAGAGCCCCGGCGTCCGTCCTCGTACCGGCCGGCCTACTCCACGCACGCTCACCACCCGCCCCACGACCGTCGCCTTCTCCCCGACGCGCAGGTCGGAGATCTTCTTGACGTTGGAGAGGTCTTCGTGGCGCGAGGGGTAGTGCGAGACGAGGTCCGCGAGGGAGGTCACCCCGAGGTCCTCGAGAGTGGCGGCGATCCTGGGCCCGACACCGGGCAACTCTGTTACGGGGATAGACCGTAGCTCCGGGAGGGTCGTCCTGCGCGGGAGAGCCAGGAGAGTATCCGGGGCCGGGGGGCTGCCCTTTCGGACCTCCTCCTTATATATAGGCCACGCCATAGGCCCCCGGACCAACATGGGAGCCGACCACGCCGCCGATCTCCGCGACGAAGCGGCCCTCCACCCGCAGCGCCTCCCTGAGCTCGGCGAGCGGCTCCGGGGCATCGACGTGCCCGTAGGCCAGCGTACGCCCGGCCTCGGCGGCGGGCTTTGCCTCCTCCAGTATGGCCGCCATCTGGCGCTTGCGACCACGGGTCCGTTTGTACGGGACTACCTCCCCATTCTCCACGCTCAACACCGGACGTATGTCTAGTGCCGTCCCGAGGAGTCGTTGGGCGCGTCCGATCCGCCCGCTCTTCTGCAGGTACTCAAGTGTTCCGACGGCGAACAGGATGGTGCAACGCCGGATCGCCAAATCCACCGCCTGGCGCACCTCCTCGAAGGAACCACCCTCGTCGATCGTGCGCAGCGCCTCCAGCAGTATGAGCCCCGACCCCATCTCGGCGGTCTTCATATCCACGACCTCGACGGGACGATCCACCATCCCCGCCGCCGTCACCGCGGAGTCGTAGGTCCCGCTCAGCTTGCGCGAGAGCGTGAGCACCAGCACGTCATCGTACGCGCTCAAGGACTCGTATGCCTCGACGAACGCCCCGGCCGACGGTTGGGAGGTCGTCGGAAAGACCGGCGACTCGCGAAGCTTCTCGTAGAACTCGGCGTTCGCAAGGTCGACCTTGTCCGTGTAGGTCTCCTCCGGTCCGAAGGAGAAGCTCAGAGGGACCACCCGCACTTCGGGGCGATCCTGTATTCCTTCGGACAGGCTCGTCGTCGAGTCCGTGACGATGGCCGTCGTCACTACTCGGCCACCATCTGCAACGGGTACAACGGCTGCCCCCCATCCCTGACCTCCACTACCAGGTCGTCATCCAGGCCCCGGATGTACCGGGCGATCTCCTCCGCCTCCGCCTCCCCGAGGTCCTTCCCCCGGAGCAGCGTCACGAAGTCCGCGCTCTCCCCGGCGATCCCGCCAGCCAGAGAGAGAGCCGCCTCCCGAACCGATTTCTCCACCGCACGGAGCTTCCCATCTAAAAGACCGATGTACTCACCCTCCCGCACCTCGCGCCCCTCCACCCACGCGTCCCGTACGGCCCTCGTAACCTCGGCGTAGTGCAGGGCCTCCTCTATCTCGCACATCTCCTCGACGACGTCCTCCGGCTCCTCCTCGGCGTCGTAGCCGACCAGGACCGCGAGCCCGCCCGCGATGCTCTTCGTCGGCACTACATAGACCTCCGCCTCGACCAGCTCTCCCACGCTCCGGGCCGTCGGCACCACGTTCTTGTTGTTTGGAAGCAGGACCACGGCCGGCGCACCGAGGCTCTCCACGGCCCGGACGAAGTCCTCCGTGCTCGGGTTAGCCCCCTGCCCGCCCTCGATAACCAACGCGCCCGCTGACTCGAAGAGCTTGCGGTTGCCCTCCCCCCGACTCGCCGCCACGACCCCTAACCTCACCGCCGGCCGCGAAGGAGCGGCAGGCTCCTCGACCCGCGCGCGGGTCTGAGCCTCCATGTCATCCACCTTCACCCCCGAGAGTCGGCCAAAGCCTCCCGCATAGGTGAGTGCGCTACCAGGATCTTGAGTATGTAGATGGACCTTCACTATGTCTCTATCGGAGATGACCAGCACGCTCTCGCCCATCTCGTGGATACTCTTCCCAAATTCCCCTTCGTCGCCGGAGAAGCCATCGACGATGAACTCCGTGCAGTAGCCCCAGGTCTCCTCCGCCGAGTGCGCAACCGTCTCCCGCAAACGCTCCCCGCCGCCCTCGGGTTCCTCTCCCAACCCCACAGGTGCGGGCTCCTCGCCGCTGAGGGCCGCCAGCAGGCCGTCCAGGATCACGGCAACGCCCATCCCTCCAGCGTCCACGACGCCCGCCTCCTTGAGCACGCGGAGCAGCTCGGGAGTCCTCTTCACCGAGGCGTGCGCTTCCCGGGCCGCGACCCGGAGGACCTCGACCGGGTCGTTCTCGCCCCGCTCCACGCTGAGGCGGGCCAGCTCAGCGGCGTCCTTTATCACCGAGAGCATCGTACCTTCGACGGGTTCCCCCACGGCTGCGTAAGCTCGCTCCTTCGCCCCGGAGAGGGCCGCCGCGATGGTCCTGGCGTCGCAGGAACTCGCCTTCCCCAGCACGTCGCACGCTCCGCGCAGGATCTGGGAGAGTATCACCCCGGAGTTGCCACGCGCCCCCATGAGCGCGGCGCGCGAGACAGCTTTAGCCGCCACTTCGCCGGAGAGGTCGGGAGACTGCGAGACACTTTCGAGCACCGACCGGAGCGTCAGCAGCATGTTCGTCCCGGTGTCGCCGTCTGGGACGGGGTAGACGTTGAGCTCGTCTATTCTGGCCGCGTTGGCCGTAAGGGTGGTATACGCGGTGGCAACGACCGCCTTCAGGTCTACGCGCGCTCCGGCTCCTCGGTGTTCGCCCTGGCTTCTCTCGGCCGTCCCTTCCATCACCCGCCCCTGGAATCCCGATAACGGCCGCCTCCCAGCGGCCAAAATTTTCTATTTGCAACAAGCTATGCGCCGTGGCGATCTGGTACAATCTCCGCCCGGAGCTCGAGAGCGAGCGTTTCGCCGCCGCTTCCGGGCCTTCACTCTGGCCGGTATCCTAGCACAGGAGATTTATAGTGGCGAAAGTATGTTATTCCTGCGGAAA
>CADCVG010000048.1 GCA_902806075.1 uncultured Rubrobacteraceae bacterium | reverse complement strand
GGACAGGAAGCGCTCCCCTGCCGCCTTCCGCAACGATTCGTCTTCGAACGCCAAACCCCCGATGAATGCCCGCGCGCCGCTTGCTGCCTCGAACTGGGGCAACTCCCCCAGCATCCGCTTCGCCCGCGGCTTTTGGCTTGCGGAGAGGAAGACGGCTTGGGCACCGAACCCCCCGGCGAAGACGCCGAGATCCTCCAACGGGACGGCCTGCCCGAGGTAGAGGACATCGAGCCCGCGACGGGCCAGGAACAGCGCGAGCATAAGCAGCCCCATCTCGTGCAGCTCCTCAGGGGCGCACCCTACGATCACCCTGACACCCTCTGGGCCGGCTTTCTTCTCCTCGGCGAGGAGCCGAATCAGGACCGACTTCAGCGACTCGGTTATCCAGTGCTCG
The DNA here is from genome assembly GCA_902806075.1 of uncultured Rubrobacteraceae bacterium. Lineage (GTDB taxonomy): Bacteria > Actinomycetota > Rubrobacteria > Rubrobacterales > Rubrobacteraceae > Rubrobacter_F. Next base: position 9,839 of record CADCVG010000048.1, on the reverse strand, counting down.
TGGGCCACTCCGATCACGCCCCGGTGCCACAGCTCTCCTACTAGCACTAGCACCGGCTCCACGATCTCGACGCACACCGCCTCTATGCCGTGGCCCGAGACGGCCGTCTCCAGCACCGCGCCGGCCTTCCCTTCCTCCCCGATCAGAAGATGGTCCAAAATTGTGTATCGAGTGGCTTCGAGGCTGGCCTGCGCTCCTGGCGCCGATCCGCTCCCCTTGAACAGCTCCACGGCCCGCTGAACTCCTATACCCCAATCCGTCTTCTTCCGAATCCAGCGCACCGCCCGGATGTCTTCCTCCGAATACAACCGGTGGCCGGACGCGCTCCGCTTGGGGAGCGGCACCCCGTAGCGCCTCTCCCAAGCCCGCAGCAACTCTGGGGTGACTCCCGCCCGCTCCGCTGCCTCCTTGATCGTGTAGGCGCCCTCGCCCAGTTTCCCCCCAAACGCTCAACCGGCGTTGAATCTGCGTTACATCGGCGCGGTGGTGGTCACCAACCGGTGCATCTTACGGGATTAGCAGCGCCCTGTACCAAGGTGCGCAAACGCCACCTCTCAAGCCTTTAGCTCTCTGGGTTCCCGCGGTAGTCATCCGAAGACTCCGGCGCTGTTCATAGTACTCTTTGCTGGACTGCGCGTCTGAGCCGGCTCAACCGAATCAGAGCGCGAGCTCTTCAGGCGTGGGGAGTGATTCTTTTTTCACGGCCTGGAGGTCGGCGTACATGGTGTCGTCCGTGGCGGAGACGAGGAGCGGTCGCCAAGGCGGGGCGCCTGGCCCTCCCTCGCAGAAGTACTTGAAGCATCGTCGGAACCTTCGCATACCTATAAGAGGGGATTCAGGGACTACTTCGTTGATGGGCCTTCTTGTCCGTCGGTCTTGACGATGGTGACGATGAAATGCAGAGATATTCCAGCTGGTGTGTTTGTTGCTTCTAGCCACTACGGGGAGAAGCTGCAAGAGCTATGGCTAGCTCTTGCAGCTTCTATGAGCAAGTCGTCAAAGGCGATCACACCATGCGGCAGCCGCTTAGCGTATAGTCATCTCAAGATAGCCCACTTATTACTTAGAGCTTCCGCCAATAGGCTGGCAACTTTTCATACTTGCCAACTCTCAGAGCGATTCAACAGCCTTCCTATCGCTCTGCGCTACATACGCTACTCGCCTATTGGCGGAGCCTCTTAGTTACAAGAGAGCCGGAGCATAGCAGCTCCGGCTCTCTTTTTATGCCTCTGGGGATTGTGTTTGGTGGCCCCTTCTATCCTCCGCCGAAACCACGCGAACATCTAGGGCCAACCTTACCTGGTTTGGCAGTATGGGCAGGTAGCTCCAGAAAACGCGGAAGAGTCACGGTATCAAGATGAAAACGTGTACCTGACGCTGTGTCTGCTGTGGTGGCGGAGGAGGAGGGATTCGAACCCTCGATACCCCGTTGAGAGGTATAACACCTTAGCAGGGTGCCGCCTTCAACCACTCGGCCACTCCTCCACTAAAAACCGGATTATACCAGAAGGCGCGGCGGATAAAGAGCGTGTCGGTGTGTTGATGGTGCTACACTCCTGGCCCGTAGTCGAGGGCTTCTAGCGGAGGCGTTTGTGGCTGAGGATAGAGGGCGGATCAGCATCCCCGGACTCCGGGAGATGAAGGAGCGGGGTGAGAGGATCTCCATGCTCACCGCGTACGATTACCCGACGGCCCGTCTGCTTGATAAGGCCGGGGTGGATGTCCTGCTTGTCGGGGACACGTTGGGCATGGTGGTGCTCGGCTACGACTCGACTGCCTACGTGACGCTGGAGGAGATGATCCACCACGTCAAGGCCGTCGTCCGGGGGACGAAAGGGGCACTCGTCGTCGGGGATCTCCCCTTCGGCTCGTATAACGAGGGGCCGGCCCAGGCTATCCACTCCGCCAACCGCCTCATAAAAGAGGGCGGCTGCGTGGCCGTGAAGCTCGAAGGCGGTATCGAGATGGTCCCGACAGTCCGGGCCGTGACCGAGGCCGGTATCCCCGTCGTAGGCCACGTCGGCCTCCTGCCCCAGACCTCTACAAAGGTCGGCGGCTTCAAGGTGCAGGCGCGTACCGCGGAGGAGGCCGCTGTTCTGGTCGAGAGCGGGCGGGCGCTGGAGAAGGCCGGCGCCTTCATGGTCGTCATAGAGGCCGTCCCCGCCCCAGTGGGCGCACTCTTCAGCCGGAGCCTGGAGGTACCTGTTATCGGCATCGGGGCCGGGGCGGGCTGCGATGGGCAGGTCCTCGTCATAACCGATATGCTCGGCCTCCAGAATACCCTTACGCCCCGCTACCTCAAGCGCTACGCCAACCTCGCCGATACCGTCGAGGATGCCGTACGCTCCTACGTCTTCGAGGTCAAAGCCGGGACCTTCCCCGGAGAGGAGCACGGCTACGCGATGGATCCCGAGGAAGAGACGAAGCTGATGGACGTGCCTTGACCGGGACCTTCTTCCAGTAGGCAAGAGAACTCCTCGCCCACGACGTTCAGGTGTACGAAACCGAGCTTTATCGAGTAGTCTTACGGCGCCAAGTCCTACGACCACACCTTGCATCCACGTAGATTCCACGTTGTCAGTTGCTTCTCCGCTGACATCAGTACTAACTCCCCGTACCAACGCCATGGGTGGAAGTCAGCTTCCACCTCTTGAGGGTACACGCCACTCCTTGTGTGGAACTCGTCAACACTCACGTGGGGACCGTAAGATCGACTCAAGTCAACTGCTAAAAGGCCGACACGCGGGGTTACGCTTTGCCCGTCTCCTCCTCTGCGAGGATGTCGGGCTTCTCGTTGGCGGGTTCGGCGTCGAGGACTTGCTCGCCGGAGATCTCTTCTTTCATCCTGACGAGCGTGGCGTTTAGCTCCGCGCCAAAGAGGATTGTTAAAGAGGAGATGTAGAGGTAGAGGAGCAGGACGATGAAGGCGCCGATAGAGCCGTAGGTTGCATCGTAGGAGTTGAAGTAGCTCAGGTAGAGCCGGAAGCCGAGGCTCGCGAGCACCCAGAGGGAGACCCCGATAAAGCCCCCGGGGGTGATCCAACGGAACGGCTGCCCGGCGTCGGGGGCGATGTAGTAGATGAGCGCCACGGCGAGCACCATGAAGAGGAGCGCCGCGGGCCACCGCACGATATTCCAGACGAGCTCGAAAATCGAGCTGAGCCCGAAAAAACCGGCGATGACCGAGCCGATGCCTGGCCCCAAGACGAGGAGCAGCACGCCTATCAGGATCATCACGCTGAGACCGAGCGTCATGAGGAGGGCGATCCCGCGCACCTTCCACAAGGGACGGGTCTCCTCGACGTCGTAGGCCTTATTCAGGGCGTCTATCAGGGCGGCGAAGGCCCCGGAGGCCGACCAGAGGGCAATAGCCAGGCCGAGCGAGAACAGCCCCGGCGCCGGCCTATCCCCGGAGATGTAGGGGCTGGTGTAGGTCTCGATGATCTCGTAGACCTGCTGCGGCGTCACGCTCTGGAGATACTCGAGAATCTGCGCGGCGAACGCGGGGCTTGAGAAGGTCCCCATGAGCGAGACAAGGACCAGGATGAAAGGGAAGAGCGCCAGGATCAGGTAGAAAGCGAGCTGCGCCGCGAGCCCTAGAGCATCGTCCCGTTGGAACTCGGCCACGGCGGTCTTGAGCGCCCGCACGCTTAACAAGCTTCTCATGTCTTTGAGGAAGTCCGTGAGCGAACCCTCCGCTGGTCGCCGCGCCACCGCCCGCAGCTCCGCCCGATCCAGGTTCGAATGCTCGCCCTTGTCGCCGGAATCCTGCATGAGTACTCAGTGTAATTATACCGGAGCAGGACCACCGTCGAGCCTCTACGCCTCCCGCTGTCTCCGGGTGCCCTGACGTAGCTATTTTCGACGGCATCTTTCTCCATCCACAAGTAGGTCCGGGTCGTATAAGAGGTTGTGGTAGTTATGAAACGGACGATAATCTCAGATGGTTCCCGGGTCTCCGTGCGGGAGGGGCCTGGAGCGGATATGCTGGCCGGCGTAGGTCCAGGGGTAGTAAGGTCGGGCTTCGGAGACGGCCGGAGAGAGTTTGGGTTGGAAGGCGTTACGGACGAGGTTTTGATGCGGTGGGTGGCCGGGTCTGGTAACGGACGGGCGCTCTCGGAGTTGTACGACCGTTACGGCGGCATCGTCTACGGGATGGGGCTGCGGTATCTAGGAGACCGCACGCTCGCCGAGGACCTGGTGCAGGACGTGTTCCTCTCCGTGTGGCGCAACGCGGGGAGCTACGATCCCTCGCGGGCTGGTTTCTCGACCTGGATCTACCGTATAGCCCGTAACCGCATAACGGATCTCGCCCGCCGCTGGAAGAGGCGGGTGCGGGTCGTGGCGCCGGCCGCTAGCGAGGAGAAGATCCCCGGCGAGGGCGACGGTGCCGAGGAGGTCTTGCGGTCCTTCGACGTGGTGGGGGCTCTCTCGGACCTCTCGCCGGTCCACCGCGAGGTGCTGATCCTCGCCTACTTCGGGGGGCTCTCGCAGCGGGAGATCTCCACCCGTACCGGCACCCCTCTGGGCACGGTGAAGAGCCGCACTACCGCCGCCCTGCGCGCCGCTCGCAAGAGCCTGCTCGCCCCGCAAAGGACCGGTGAGCCTCACGAGGGCGCCCCAGAGCGTGGGGAGACCGGGGATGGATGAGCACCGCAACCCGGACGGGGAGCACGAGCGGGTGCGAGACCTGCTCGGCCCGTACGTGCTCGGTGCGCTTGAGCCGGAGGAAGAGAGGATGGTAGAGCGCCACCTTGGCGAGTGCGCCGTGTGCCGGGACGAGGAGCGCGGTTTGCGCGAGACCCACGAGAGGCTCGCCGGCGCGTCCATCGCCGCCTCCTCCGTGCCCGCGGACCTCAAGGCACGCATCCTCGATGCTCTGCCCCGGCGCGAAACGGTACGAAACGCCCGCCGTACCGCCAGGTCGCGGATAAGCTGGGTCGGGGCGGCCGCCGCAGTGCTGCTCCTATTCGCGCTGGCGGGGATGTACTCTGCGGGCCTCTTCGAGCGGGCGCAGACTACGGCGTCCCTTACGGCGACGGAGCTCGCGCCCGAAGCGGGCGGAGAGTTGGAGATAAGGGGCTCCGGGCAGGAGATGGAGGCGGACCTGGAGGTTTGGGGCCTGCCCCCGACCGGCCCGGACGAATACTATGAGTTGTGGCTCGGTCGGGAGGATGGGCGCGTCAGCGCCGGTACCTTCACGGTCGACGATAGGGGACGGGGTGAGATCTCCACGCTCTGCCCGAGACTGGCAGGGGAGTACCAGCGCGCCGGTATCACCCTAGAGAGGTTCCCCGAAGAGCCGCGCATGGACTCCGCCAGGGTGGTGTTGAGGAGCGAGCTGCCGGGATCTTAGAGATTATCTGAGATCGTACGATTGGAGCATACCTGCATGGCAGATACAGGAAGCACGGACTTGAAGACCGTCGAGTGGGGTGACGCGGGTGTCTCCAGGACAGCCCTTCTCGTACATGGGCTCACCGGGCGGGCGGAGGCCTTCGAGGCCTTGGCGGAGAAGATGGCCCCTGCCACAGGCGTCCCCGGCAGCTCCTGGCGGCTCCTCGCGCCGAATCTGCGCGGGAGGGGAGCCTCGCGAGAGGTCGCGGGGGGTGAGGCCGGCATCCCGGAGCATACGCGGGACCTCCTGGCGCTCCTGGATAGGGAGCGGTTGGATCGGGTGGTCTTTGTCGGGCATTCTTTGGGTGCCATGATCGGGGTGTATCTGGCCGCCGAGCATCCAGAGAGGGTCTCGGGACTCGTCCTCATAGACGGTGGAGCGGACGTCACAGACGAGATAGACGCCCTGATCTCACCGTCATCTATCGAACGCCTCGAACGAACTTATTCCTCCCGCGAGGCATACATCGAGCACGTCAAGAACCTTCCCGCCTTCAAAGGGCGCTGGGACGAGCACCTCGAACACTATTTCGCCGGCGACGTAAAGCCCGACGATGCAGGCGAGTGGCATCCCGTCGCCGACCTCGAAACTGTCCGGGACGACCGCGAGAAGATGCGCGGCTTCCCGCTCTTGGAGCTCTGGTCCCGCATCGAGTGCCCAACTCTAATCTTGCTCTCTACGGTCGGCCTGGCAGGTCCCGAGGAAGGCTTCGTCCTCCCCCCACGAGAAGCCCGCCGGATGCACGAGACGATCTTCGACTCCACCCTCGTCAAAGTCGAGAACACCAACCACTTCGACATACTTTACTCGGCCCCGGAGGCTACGGTGGACGCCATACGCGCCTTTCTTGCTCAGCTCAGCGGCTGAAAGGGAACCTGGCCGAATCACCGGTGGTTTGTGGCACTGGCTGCCCTATACTCGCCGTATGAAGCTCGTCGTTGCCGAGAAGCCGTCTGTCGCGAGAGACCTGGCGAACGCCCTGGGGCGCCATCGCCGGGAGAAGGGCGCCCTCGCCGGGGAGGGTTGGTCCGTCACCTGGGCCATAGGCCACCTCGCCGAGCTCGCGCCGCCCGACGCCTACGGCGAGGAGTACAAGAAGTGGCGGCTGGAGAGCCTGCCCATCCTGCCGGAGAGGTTCAAGACCAGGATCAATGCGAAGACCCGGGATCAGTTCGCTGTTGTAAAGAGACTGCTGCGCGACGCGTCCGTGACCGAGGTCGTCAACGCGTGCGACGCGGGGCGGGAGGGGGAGCTCATCTTCTCGTACCTCTACCAGCTCTCCGGGTGCAAGAAGCCTGTCTTGCGGCTCTGGATCTCCTCGCTCACCCTCGAAGCTATCCGCGAGGGCTTCGCCTCCCTGCGCGACGGCCGCAACATGAAACCGCTCGAAGACGCCGCCCGCAGCCGCGGCGAGGCAGACTGGATCGTTGGCATGAACGCCACCCGCGCCTACTCCGTCCGCTTCGGTCGCCCCGGCAACGTCCTCTCCGTCGGCCGCGTTCAGACCCCGACCCTCAAGCTCCTTGTAGACCGCGAACGTGAAATAGAGGACTTCAAACCCGAGAAGTTCTACACCGTCTACGCCCGCTTCAAGCGTGAAGATTCCCACTACGACGGCGTCTGGTTCAATGCCAAACAGAACCGCCTCAAAGAGAGGGAAGCCGCAGAGGCGATAGCCGGAAAGGTGCGCGGCGGCACGGGAGTAGTTCAGAAGGCCGAGCGGAAGACCGCGACCGAGAGGCCGCCGCTCCTCTACGACCTGACCGAGTTGCAGCGCAACGCCAACGCGAGGTTCGGCTTCACGGCGGAGAGGACGCTTCGGGCGGCCCAGGCCCTTTACGAGGAGCGGAAGCTAATAACATACCCTCGCACCTCCAGCCGCTACCTCTCCAAAGACATGGCCGGGGGGCTGAAGAAGCGCATCGAGGCCGCGGGCGCGCTCCCGGCCCTGTCACCCTTCGCCACCGAGCTACTCGCGCTCCCGAAGCTGCCCGTAAACGGACGCATCGTGGACGACACAAAGGTCACGGACCATCACGCCATAGTACCCACGAACAAGAAGCTCTCCGGTGAGCTGCCGCCCGACGAGGCGAAGGTCTACGACCTCGTGGCGCGGCGCTTCCTCGCGGTCTTCTTTCCGGCGGCGCGGTTCGAGAACACGAGCGTCGTCACGGCGGCAAACGGAGAGACGTTCCTCTCGCGGGGGCGGGTGGTGCTTGAGGCCGGGTGGCGCAGGCTCTACCCAGACGGCGTCGGCGGAAAGAAGGAGAAGGAGCCGCCCGTGCTGCCGCCGGTCGAGGTGGGGCAGGAGTGGGCGGTTGCGAAGGTCGCGGTCAAGGAGGGGGAGACCAAGCCGCCGCCGCGTTACTCGGAGTCGTCGCTGCTCGGGGCGATGGAGACTGCGGGTAAGTTCGTCGAGGACGAGGAGCTGAGGCAGGCCATGAAGGACTCGGGGCTCGGGACGCCGGCGACCCGGGCGGCGACCATCGAGCGGCTCATAAAGGTCGGCTACCTTGTCAGGGAGAAGAAAGCGCTCGTGCCGACGGAGAAGGGGCGCGCCCTGATCCGGCTCGTCGGTGAGAGCCCCCTCGCCTCCCCCGACCTGACCGCTCGCTGGGAGGAACGCCTCGCCAAAATGGAGAAGGGAGCGGAGAGCCGTACCGGCTTCATGACCGATATCAACAGCTTTGCGACCACTCTCGTAGAAGAGGTGCGCGGCAAGGAGGGCAAGAAGGTTGCCGCTCCCGTAAAGTCCGGCGGCAATGGCAAGAGCAACGCGCCTCTGGGCGCCTGCCCGAAGTGTGGCTCCCCGGTCGTGGAGACGAAGAAGTCCTACGGCTGTTCGAATTGGAAGTCGGGCTGCAAGTTCGCGATCTGGAAGACCATCTCCGGCAAGCGGATAAGTGAGGCGCAGGCCCGCCAGCTCCTCACGAAGGGCCGCACCGGGCAGCTAAAAGGCTTCAAGAGCAAGGCCGGCAAACCCTACTCCGCCGCGCTCGTCCTCGACGGGGAGCACAAGGTGAAGCTGGAGTTCGGAGAGCGGAATTAATTCCATCATACGCTGACGTTACACATACGCTCCTACAACTGGTCTTTCGCGCTCGCCTGATCGAAGGCCCCTGATCTGCAGCTGGCCTTGAGCTTAGATCGGCCCAACGCCTGATCCTGCTAGAGGTTTATTCATCTGACGCTTGGAGTGCAGTTTCTCGGAGAGACTGTCCGAGAAGGGTCTAGAGAGCTCTGGAGCCTCCTTATTACTGGTCTCCAGTAGCGAAATAAGTCTTCTTTGACCCGTTCCGTCGACTTTTGAGGCTTCAGTTCAAAGCTGATCGGGGCTTTTAGGACAGTTTCGGAGAAACTGTCTGAAAAGAGGTTCTGAGGTGATGGCCCGGTAGGATGCCAAGCATGAGAAGAGCATACCAGACCGACACCTCCGATGCCCAATGGGCCTACATCGAAGCTCATCTTCCCTCGCCTAAAGCCGCTACCGGGCGCCCCCGGACCCATCCTCTGCGCGAGATCGTGGACGCCGTCTTCTACATTGTCCGCAGCGGCTGCGCTTGGCGTTTGCTGCCCCACGATTTCCCGCCCTGGAAGACCGTCTACCACTACTTCAGAACCTGGCGCTTAGACGGCACTTGGGAGAGGATGCACGAATCCATTCGAGAGCGCCTGCGCGTTCGGCTCGGTCGCGATCCCCAGCCCAGCGCCGGGATCGTGGACACTCAGTCCGTCAAGACGACCGGGGTAGGCGGGGAACAACGCGGCTACGAACTTGGCGGCAAGAAGGTCAAGGGCAGAAAGCGTCACCTGCTGGTAGATACGCAGGGGCTGGTGCTAAAGGCCAAGATCCACAGTGCCGACGTCTTCGACCGCGACGGGATAAAGCCACTGCTGGAGCAGGTTAAAGGGCGGTTCCCGCGTCTTTCTCACCTGTGGCTGGACGCGGGCTACAACGGCCAAGGCAAGGGCGCGGACTGGGTAGGAAAGGTGCTGGGCTACACGGCACAGATCGTGCGGCGCCCAGCGAAGGTGGCCCCGCAAGAGGTGATGAAGGCGTAGGCCAGGGAGTGGGCAAAGGAGGGGGTGGTGGTAGACTGGCAGAAGCTGCTGCCGCCGAAGGACTCCGGGGCCTTTGGTCAGCCCGAGGAGGTGGATCGTGGAGCGTACCTTTTCGTGGGTGGGGCAAAACCGCCGGATGAGCAAGGACTACGAGAGGCTGTGCGAGACGAGCGAGGCGTTCATCTACGTAGCGATGACGCGCCTGATGGTTAGGCGTTTGGCCTGTGTTTGAGGGTTTTCAGACAGTTTCAAAGCTTGCCAGGTTGTTGCAGAATGGCCGGCTTGTCGGCGCGGAGCTCGGGTCACGGCTAGCATGACCTCCCTGACCCTTTCCCGGGAGGCTGCATCGTCGTGATGGGCATAAAGGAGCGTCGATTCG
>CADCVG010000047.1 GCA_902806075.1 uncultured Rubrobacteraceae bacterium | reverse complement strand
TCAGTGTCCGTGACGGGTGCCGCGTCCAGCGAGACTAGGATGTCACCGACCATCGCCCCGCCCCGGTCCGCCGGGCTTCCGTCCTCGACCCCTACGATGAGGAGACCGCCTCTCTGGTCCCCCAGGCCGGCGCGCTGGGCGGATGGCAGGCGGACGGGTTGGCTCAGGATACCGAGGTATCCGCGCTTGATCGTGCCGCGCTCCTCCAGCGTACCGGCGACGCGCCAGGCGGTCTCCGACGGTACGGCCAGCACAACGCCCCGGGCGAGCCCGAGCGTCGTAACCCCGATCACCACGCCACCAGTATCTACCAGCGGTCCGCCCGAGAAGCCGGGGTAGGGTGTCGCGTCGGTCTGTACGTACCTCTCCAGCATCGTCCCCCGGCCGGTACGCAACGGCCCTCCGACGGCGCTGACGATTCCCGAGCTTGCCCGTACTCCCTCCCGGGAGGGGCGGGCGACGGCGAGCGAGATCTGCCCGACCCGCGCCCCGCCCGCCGCCGGCTCCGCTATCGGACCATCGAGCCCGGCCACTCCGAGAACGGCCAGGTCAGTCGAAGGGTCGCGCCCCAGGAAGCGCGCCTCCATACTCCGGCCGTCATGGGTTGAGACCGAGAGGTCCTCCTCGCGCTCGACGACGTGGCTCGCGGTGAGCACCCTCCCGGCGGCGTAGACTATACCGCTCGCCGCCCGGCGTCTGCGACCGTTTACCTGCACCACCGAAGGCCCGATCCTCGCGACCGCATCTGCCATACCCTCGGAGAGTGCCTCCAATACGCTAAGCTCGCCGGTTCGATTCTCCATCTCTTCCTCCTGATCTCGCTTCACTCAAGGAGAATGTACACCCGGGTACTAGCATCGGCATCACCCGTTCGGCTAGTTCTCACCCCGGAAGAAAGACCAGGTAGAAAGAGGCAGGTGGGCAGAACAGTTGAGCAAACATGGCTCGCGCAGAGATAGCCGGCCGGCAGGATGTCCGTCGGCACCGCTCTCGTGGATACCCCTCGTATTCGCCTGACCGAAGGGGCGGGAGCCGGACGCTACCCTCACGGCCTGCTCGAACCAGTAGAGCGGCCCAACGGAGGGCAGCTTCTCGCCGAGGCTCTCTCGGCGAGCGGAACCCCGACGGTGTGCAGCGTCTCTTGAATGGGGCGCGCTGGGGCGTTGCAGGCGTTGCACCAAAATCGCAGATGACTCAAAATTACAAAGTTGACTCAAAATTGCGAGCGGTTGCTTGCACGTGTGGCCCGCCTAGCTATCCCCCGAATAGCCCCCGATGCCACTTCCTTTGCATCTCTTTGGTTCTTCTCTCTAACTCTTCGTCGCTAAGCTCTGCGTCTTCCCGCCGCGCTCTGTCCCTCCGAGAAGCAAGAGGGACAGGACGACGGCGACCGCGACGAAGACGACCACCAGGACGACAAAGCGCCACGGTTCCAGGCACAAAACCAGCCCCTGGGCTATGCTCTGCTTGGTTCCGCCATAGGCACCTACGCAATCCCGCAGCGATTCAAGATTCATCTCCCGAGCGGCTCCTTTCTCGCCTTGCGCAGTCTACAAAGATTCCTCTTCCCGCCGCTTCTTATCCCACCGTGCCTTAGCAGCTTTGCGGACTATCTGTTTTCTCTGTTCGGGGGTGAGCTTCTCTCTCACCGGGCAGTGGTAGTGATCGCCGCGCTGATTAGCTGGTTGACTTCATGAACTGCCAGACAGACCCTAGCCGACGTGCGATCCGCCGCCGGGCGGTGTGTCCCCCGGCTCGGGCGGTATGCCGCCCGAGATGTCGCCAGGCGAGATGCCGCCGGCTACGTCTCCCGGCGGGACCTCCTCCGGAGGTATGCCGCCCGAGATAGCGTCCGGTGGGACGCCCCCCGCGGCTGGGGTTTCAGGGATACCGAGCAGCTCTTTCGCCCGATCGGCAGCCTGGACGTGCATCGCTTGTGTCTCGCGGAAGAAGGCGGCGAGCCGCTCGTCGCCGGAGGTCTCGGCGTCGAAGATGTACACCTCCAGGGTGTCCGCCTCTTGTAGGGCGTGGTAGAGGACGCTGACGAGGTTGAACTGCTCGTCGCGCGTGCCTGTAGTCTGCTCGCCGCGGTCCATAGATGCTCCTCTCTCCCGTTACGAAATACTTTAATTTCAATACCCGTCCCTAGAGGTCCACAAACGGGGTTGCGCTACCGTAGTCTGGATCTGTACCGGACGGGGTACGTTTCAGGGAGCGAAAACCCGGAAGAGAGGAGCCCGGATGCCGGCCGAGGAGGACATGGCTGTGGTCAAGACCTTTATCGAGGAGGTTATAAACTCGGGTAACCTGGAGAAGGTGGACGGACTCGTTGCCCCCGACCACGTAAACAACGACCCGACGGCCCCGGACCACGCACCCGGCGCCGAAGGGATCAAAGAGCTCATCGGCGCGTACCGTGCCGGCTTCCCCGACCTGCACTTCAAGACCGGGCAGATGTTCGCCGTCGACGGCAAGGTCGCCCACCACTGGATCATGACGGGAACGCACGAAGGGGAGTTCATGGGAATAGAGCCTACCGGTAACAAGGTCGAGGCGATGGGGGTAGAGATCAACCACGTCGAGAACGGCAAGATCAAAGAATCCTGGACCGTCTCGGATGCCATGACCGTGATGCAACAGCTAGGAGCTTTGTAGTTGCTGGCTATCTATGGCCAACTCCTCTACGATTGGCGAACGCCGGCAGCGCGCAACGCAACCGGTAATACGCGGGCCTTACCGCTTGGTCCTGCTCGTAAGATAGGCTGTGGCAAGATCTAAGGACCTACGAGGGCCTAAAACCTTGCTGTTCGAGCGTTGTCACTCGCGCAGAGGCCGAGTCGCGAACGTCCGCGAAGAGTTGGCTGCTCGAAGCCGATGGCTGGCCGCGCTTACCTGGTGAGCCTGCGGACCAATAGTCCCTCGGCCACGAGCAGGACACCGGCGCCAAGCCCCCACGGCGGGATGGCACCACCGGTCTTCGGTAACTCCGGGACCGGAGCTGGCTCGGCTTCGGCCTTGCTGGCCTTGGCCGCCGCAGCCTGCTGGAGCAACTGCTGGCAGTCCACCGACACCTGGGAACCGGCGACCGGAAAAGTATCAGAGACCTGGACACCGTTGACCATCCCGCTGACCTGAACGATCGTCTGCCCATTCTGCGTAACCACAGAGCACGACACGTTTCCACCCGTAGATTGAACGACCTGGCTGACCGACTGGGCCATGGCAGGAGCAGCGACCACCAGAGCTATTGCCAACAGCGCCGCCAACAACATCAACTTCCTCAACTTATACTACCTCCTACGACAAGCTTACTACTGCAGTAGCAATTAACGTGTATTCTGGCACCGGTGCTTCTGTCGAGCAACACAAATATTCCGGTGTACTGGTCCAATACGGGGAGGAATGGGTAAGAGGGTTGGGGAGGCTATAGGGGTGGTCGCGGAGGGCTAGATGATTGTCGTGTGGTACGTTCTGCCGTGTATCCGTATAGGATCTGGTGGGGATATAAAGAAGATATAGAGGCAGCGTCCTTTGGGACGGTGGGAGGTAGAGAGACGATGACGAACCGGTTGGGGCAGGAGACGAGCCCGTATCTCTTGCAGCACAAGGACAATCCTGTGGACTGGTATCCGTGGGGGGAGGAGGCCTTCGAGAAGGCCCGGGGTGAAGATAAGCCCGTCCTGCTAAGCGTTGGGTACTCGGCATGCCACTGGTGTCATGTTATGGAGCGCGAGTCCTTCGAGGACGAGGATACCGCGCGGTTGATGAACGAGCACTTCGTCAACATCAAGGTGGACCGTGAGGAGCGGCCGGACGTGGACTCTATCTACATGTCCGCCGTACAGGCGATGACGCGCCACGGCGGCTGGCCGATGACGGTCTTTATGACCCCGGACGGCGCCCCGTTCTACGGAGGCACTTACTTCCCGCCGGTCCCGAGCCGGGGCATGCCCTCGTTCAAGCAGCTCCTCCAGAGCCTCGCCGACGCCTACGAGAACCGCCGCGACGAGGTGCTCGCGAGTGCCGACAACGTCCGCGAGTATCTACAGGCGGCGACCAGCGCCTCCGTCCCGCCGGCTGGGCTAACGGAAGGTCTTCTAAACGACGCGGCGAGCGCCCTCGTTGGCGAGGTGGACAACCGCTTCGGCGGCTTCGGTGGGGCGCCGAAGTTCCCGCAGGCGATGAACCTGGAGATCCTCCTGCGGCACCACAAGAGGACCGGAGATCTGGCCGCCCTCTCCGGCCTGGAGCTTACGTGCCGGCAGATGGCGAACGGGGGCATCTACGACCATCTCGGAGGCGGCTTCGCCCGCTACTCGGTGGACGCGTACTGGCTCGTCCCGCACTTCGAGAAGATGCTCTACGACAACGCGCAGCTCGCCCGACTGTACCTGGAGACGTACCAGGCTACCGGCGATGCTTTCTACCGGCGTATCGCCGAGGAGACGCTGGAGTACGTCGTCCGCGACATGACGGCCCCGGAGGGGGGCTTCTACTCCGCCGAGGACGCGGACTCGGAGGGTGAAGAGGGCAAGTTTTACGTGTGGACGCCCGCGGAGATCGAGGCTGTTCTGGAGCCCGACGAGGCGAGGCTCGCGATGCGTTACTGGGACGTCACCGAGCGCGGCAACTTCGAGGGCAAGAACATCTTGAACGTCCCCCGGCCCCCGGAAGTCATCGCCGAGGAGTTCGGCATCTCACCCGAGGAGCTGTGGGAGAAGGTACAGGGGATCCGGCCAAAGCTCTACGCAAAGCGCGAGGAGCGGGTGCGGCCCGGGCGCGACGAGAAGGTGCTCGCCGCCTGGAACGGCCTGATGCTCCGCGCCTTCGCGCTTGCCGCCCGCGTCACCGGCCGCGAGGACTACCGACGTATAGCCGTGGAGAACGCTACCTTCCTGCTGGAGAAGCTGGTGGTGGATGGACGTCTCCGTCGCTCCTACAAGGACGGCCGGGCCCGCTTCAACGGCTATCTGGAGGACTACGCCTGCGTGGCGGACGGGCTCGTCGAGCTCTACGAGGCGACCTTCGAGACGCGCTGGTTGGCCTCGGCCGAGACACTCGCCGACGCCATACTGGAGCTCTTCTGGGACGAAGAGGAGGGTGTGTTCTACGATACCGCCGCCGACCACGAGGAGCTCGTCACCCGCCCGCGCGACGTTTACGATAGCGCGGCGCCCTCCGGCAACTCGGTCGCGGTCGACGTGCTGCTGAGGCTCTCGGTCCTCCTCGACCGGGAGGATTACCGGAGCCGGGCCGAGGCCGTTCTGAACGGCTTGAGCGGTGCGATCTCCCGCGTCCCCGGCGGCTTCGGGCGGCTCCTCTCGGCGCTCGACTTCTACCTCGCGACGCCTTATGAGGTGGCCCTGATCCGTCCCGCAGGCACACCCGACACGGACGACACCCTCCTGCACGCTGTCTACTCCGCCTACCTTCCCAACAAGGTGGTCGCCGGCCGCGCCGAGGACGACGAAGAGGCCGCGCGACTTATACCGCTCCTCGCCGACCGGCCAACACGTGGCGGCGAGCCCACCGCCTACGTCTGCGTGAACTATGCCTGCCAGTACCCGACCACTGACCCGGAGGAGCTCAAGGATCAGCTCGGGATCGCACGGTAAAGGCCGAAGACCGGGCTGCTAGGGAGCCGTTCCGAGAGAACGCCTTCCGGAGAGCCGGGCCGGGTACGCGGGCGGACGTAGCGGGTACCTTCGGAGTAGCGAGCCGACGCCGGCATTCCCATAAGCCCTACACGCGAGGGCGGCGCAAGCGGGTATCCGTGGCACGGTCTCTGAAGATTGGCTCTATGAGATCGAGGCGGGGGAGGCGGTTCTTCAGCCTCCTACTCTCGCAGCTTCCTCGGCCCGTCGCTACCCTTCGTGTTAGCTACCGGACGTACGAAGACGGCTCCGTTGCGAAGGGCTACGACCTCGACCTCGGCGCCGGTCTTTATCGTGACGCGGTTGTGGTCTTCGGGGAAGGCTCGCCACCGCTCGCCGTGGACGAAGACGAGTCCGCCCACGCCTGGTGCTACCGGACGACGGACGGTGCCGACCTCCCCGATCATGCCCTCGCTCCCCGTACTTACCCGCCACCGCCTCATTCTCCGGTACGTGAGGGAGACCGAGAACACGAAGAGCGCCGCGAGAGCCGCCAGGGTCCAGAGCACGTAAGGTTGGATGCCGGTGCGCTCGGCGAAGGTCATCGGCTTCTCGACGACCGTGGCGCCGCTCGTGCGGAGCGTTATGCCTTTCGGCTCGACCGTCTCCCCGTCCACCGCCTCCAGGACCGAGTCGAGGTCCGGCTCGACGTGCTCGACGACCCCGAGCTCCAGAGCCTCCCGGGCGTCCACTGAGGCGCTCTCCCTAACGGAGCTTTCAGCCCACTCCCCGTTACGGCCGTGGGCGCCGGCAAGACCCCTCATGAGGGCGGCGGCGTCGTTAGTCGCCTTCTCGCCCAGAGTTCCAAGGATGTCCCCGCCTCTCGCGTCTACCGGATGGGCCGCGCCGAGCCTCGTCTGCGGCGCCATCGCCGCCACGTCGCTCCCCATTACGACGAACGTACCCGCGCTCGCCGCCTGGGCCCCGCGCGGGGCGACGTAGGTCAGGATCGCCACGTCCCCGGCGTTGCTCTCGGTCTCGACTATCTCCTGCGTCGAGTCCAGGCGACCGCCAGGAGTGTCGAGCTCCAGGACGACGGCTCCGACGCCGGAGTCCTCGGCCTCGGAGATCACACGGTCCACGTATGCCGCCGTCCGGCCGTCTATCCCGCCCTCGATGCGGGCGAGATGTACCTCCGGGCTCTGGTCCTGGGCGGCTGGTTCCCCGGTCCACGGACCTAGAGAGATGAGCGTCAGCAGCAGGAACAGGTAAGCGAAAGAAAGACGCATCTCTCAAGCGATTCTACTATGATCCCCGGGTGGAGCCGGTGTGGACGAAGGGTAGGCGACGTATGGAAGTATTGCTTTCGTGGTAAGGGAGCTACTAGCATACGGTGTTGTTGCGTTTAGGGGAAAGGATGCCAGGACACTATGAACAGATTACTCAAGGGAAGCCTCGCAGTAGCTTGCGGTGCCGTCGCCGCGGAGGCTGTACGGCGGATGATGTATCACGAACTGCAACCCAAGTACGATCCGTCGGAGCGACGTCCTTTCAAGGAGTTCGCCAACCGTGTGCTCATCGTAGGCGGCGGGTTTGCGGGTTACACGACGGCGAAGACCCTGGGCGAGCTGACCGGGGAGCGTGACGACGTCGGGGTCATGGTCATCAACAAAGAGAACTTCTTTACCTACTGGCCCATGGTGGCGGGGATCATAAGCAGCGACGTTGAGACCAAGAACATCGCCCAGCCCCTGCGGCGGGCCCTGGTCCAGTTCGGGGCCAGCTTCCGGCGGGTGGAGATGGAGAGCGTAGACTACGAGCGGAAGGTCGTGATGGCCAGCGGCGGATTGGAGTTCCCCTACGACCACCTGGTGCTGGCGTTGGGTAGCGACCCGGCCTACTTCGGTATACCCGGGGTCGAGGAACACTGCATCAGCATGAAGGGCCTCGCGGACGCCGAGCTCGTCAGGAACCGGGTGATCGAGCGCTTCGAGGAGATCATCCTGGCCCGCGACGAGAATCCGGAGCTGAGCGAGGAGTTCATAAGGTCGAAGCTGACCTTCGTGGTCATAGGGGGCAACGCCACGGGGGTGGAGATAGCCTCCGAGATCCATGCCCTGGCGCACAAGACCCTCGCCCCCGACTACCCGAACATCGACTTCAACTGGGGCCGGATCTTCCTGGTGGACGCCAACGAGGAGGTTCTGAAGGAGCTTGACGACTCGCTGAGGCGGGCGGCCCGGCGGCACCTGGAGGAACTCGATATCAGAGTGTTGAACAACGTCCGGGCCGAGGAGGTCACCGCCGACAGGGTTATTCTGGACGACGGACGGGAGATAGAGACCGAGAACGTCATATGGACCGCCGGCAACCGGGCCAGCTCGAAGGTGGAGGAACTGGACCTCCCGTTGCAGGGCGAGAAGGGGATCGAGGCGGACGAGTACATGCGGGTGAAGGGCTACGAGAACGTCTGGGCGATCGGCGACTGCGCGGCG
Source organism: uncultured Rubrobacteraceae bacterium (assembly GCA_902806075.1). Lineage (GTDB taxonomy): Bacteria > Actinomycetota > Rubrobacteria > Rubrobacterales > Rubrobacteraceae > Rubrobacter_F. The sequence goes on along the minus strand of CADCVG010000047.1, from coordinate 2,217 downwards.
AACGTGGACAAGGACGGAGAGCCGGTCCCTCCCAACGCTCAGGCGGCGAGCCAGGAGGGCGAGGCGCTGGCCAGGAACATCCTCGCCGCCATAGATGGCGAGGAGCTCACCCCCTTCGAGTACCAGCCCATGGGCCAGCTGGTGGAGCTTGGGAGCCGGTTCGCAGTCAATGAGGTGATGGGCGTGAAGTTCAAGGGCCTCCCGGCGGCCTTGTTCTGGCGAGCTACCTATCTATTCAAGCTGGAGATGCCCGAGCACCGGGCCCGGATCGCCGCGGACTGGTTCTTGGACCTCTTCTTCCACCCCTCGGTCACCCAGATCCGGGGTCGTTAGCGGGCCGGGGAGACGGGATCTGAGAGGTCGACGTCTCCGCAGGGCCGGTTGACGTAGCCGCTGCGGAAGGGGGAGACGACGCCGGTCCCGGGGTCGTAGGAGTGGCGCCAGACGCAGCCGGTGTCGTTGGCGAGCAGGTGTACGGAGATGTTGCACCCGGGGCCACGATTCCTGAGCTATGAAACTGCGTATCTCTATCCCCCAGGATCGGGAGTGGCGAGGATGGTTAACAACCTAAAGCTAAAGTTGTTTAGTGCGTTGGTTCTGCGAGCGATGGCCCGAGAGCAGGACGAAAAAGGAACCGAGAGAGTCTTCCCGCGAGATCGGGCCGTGGCGAAGCGGCTGGGTCTGGAACCCGACTCTCCAGCACTGGCGGCCGCCGAGCGTTACTTGGTGCTCGAAGGCTACATCAGGCTCTCTTCCTCCGAACATAAGGATGGCTCCTTTATCATTACGGACGTGGGCTGGAAGGATCTGGGATACCAGCCCTCGGCAGGGGGAATGCGCAGGAGGCCCTGGTGGAAGAGGATGCTTGGGGTTTAGGGTAGGAGCACCGGCCCGGCCACGATGGTCGGGTCGTTTTGCCGAGACCATCGCGGTTACTTCGTCGCCGCCTTCCCCGGAGGCCTTCGGTACCGGGCGTAGATAACAGGGTTCTTAAGGCCTCCTAATCGCCACCTTACGGGGTTTAACAATGGATGGGTACCATAGGTACATTAACTACTTCGGGGCCGGCGTTACCCATCTGGAAATTTCGGCCTCTTCTTCATGCCCTTCGGACCTCTGAGGTTCCGACCACGGGTTCCTAGAAGTTCCCTTAGGCCGTGGGGCGGTCATACAGGTCTTTGCGCGCCACCATCACCGAGCAGCGTGCGTAACGCACAACACTCTCTGAGACGCTTCCCATTAGAAAGTGTCTCATCCGGCTAAACCTGCTTCCGATCCCCTGGTTGCCTACTATCAGCCCGGCGACTATCTCCTCGCTCAAGCGCAGGATCGCCTCGGCAGGCTTCCCCATCCTCAGGTGGGCTGCCGCAACAGTCTCCCCCCGCCTGCTCTATGGGTTTCACCTCCGCGTCGAGTGCATGCTGAGCCTCTCTGCTAAACTCCTCCGACATCTCAATGGGCGGGGAAACCCGGTGGCTGTGGCGTCGGGAGGGCGAGCCTGCAGGTGCCCTACGTGAACGACGTGCAACTCCGCGCCGGTCTCGTTGGCCAACTCGTCGAGCTCGACAAGACGAATGCTACAGAGCTTACGCTGGAGGTTTGGAACAACCGGTCGACCTACGACAAGGCCCTACAATGGGGCATCGCGCCGCTGCGCGTCCTGGGCTGAAGGCCTGAACTAAGTCGAAACGCCGGGAGAGGCGGCGCGAGCTGGTTTGGCGACCTCCTCCGTGTCGAGCGGCGGGGAGCGCTTGGTCCAAGGCTGCGGAGAGGGCTCTCGTAAGTCAGGGGCTTACGAGTGTCCACCCTGGGCCGTCTTCAGGTAGGGGATGCGGTCTACCGGTCAGGCTGCAACGAGGTCAACTTCTCGACTCACTACTACTTACCGGTGTTACGAGAGATGGATAACCATCACGAAGAAGCCCCTACTGGCCCCTCCATAACAGGCAGCTAGCACAGAAGAAGTGCGAGTCGCGAAAAGGCAGAGTGGATAACACGAAATCATGGTGGCATACCCTCGCTTCCTTCTGACGCAGAAGCTGAGGAGCATCGGTAAAGAATTATTAACGTTTTCTTTACCGGGCGCTTACGGAGACCCGTAAATGCCTACACAAACTGGTAGCACAATAAGCTCTGCAAGGAAAAGGCTAGGAAAGGAGGAAGTCTTGGATACTCAAGCGCAAGAAAGCTCCCCGGCGCGGCTTTACCTACAGCCTA
>CADCVG010000046.1 GCA_902806075.1 uncultured Rubrobacteraceae bacterium | reverse complement strand
TGCATAGAGAAGGACCCCGACCGCCGCCCGACCGCCCAACAGGTCCACGAGCGGCTCCGTAAAGCGATCCAGCCTGCCCCCGGAGACCGCGCCTATACGGCCCCTCCGGTGCCCGAATCCCCGCAAGCCGAGCGCGCCAGCGAGACGCCACCGCCCGAGGAGCCTTCCACCGGACCGCCGCCCGGTCCCGCGCGGCGCGAGGAGAACAGACGTCGTCCGGCTATCATCGCGGCCGCCGCGCTGCTCCTCGTCCTGCTGGGTGCGGGTGTGGCGTACGCGATGCTCGGGGACGAGGGGGCGGACCCGGCCCAGACCCCGGCGGAGGACAGCTCCCAGCAACAGGCGGCTGCTCCGGGGAGCACGGGGGGTGAGACTACGCAGTCCTCGGGAGGAGGTGGTGGGGATCAGGCCTCCGAGAGTGGACAAACCGAGCCGACGCAGCCCGCACAGACTAACCCGGCCGGTAGTACCCAGGGAGGGGATGGTTTGTCTGCGGAAGCCGCGGAACAGACAGTTCAGGAGGTTTACTCCTCTGCTAACGAGGAGGACTATACAACTTCTTACGGACTGCTCTCTCAGGGATTCAAGCAGACCCAGGCTCCCACGCAGGGGGCCTGGAGTGGTCAGTTCGAAACTTTGCAAAGTCTAGAGTTCGAAGAAGGGCCAACCGCACAGGTTTCAGGTAACACTGCGACGGTCACCGGAGTAACCATAGCCAGGCATACTGACCGGACCGAGCGCAACGACGCTTCCTGGACGTTGGTCGAAGAGGATGGCGAGTGGAAGCTGGATAGCCTCACTATTAACGAGCAGCAGTTATTATAAGTTCGTTGGAGAAACGAACATTGGAGAGGGGCGGGACCTGAAGACTGCATTTACGGCGTTTGTTTCGGCTATCATAGGCGCTTTGATCGCCACGGCAGTGGTCTACCTGGGGCTCTCGGGGTTGGACGATGGGGGCTCCAGGAACGTATCGTTCGAGGAGGCGCAGCCCTCGGCTACGCCTGAGGAGGGGGTGAACCCCGGTGGCGAGGAGGGACCCTCGGTACGCGAGGTCTACATGCGCGACGGTCCGGGGGTAGTGACCATCTACGTCAGCTCGCGGGAGGCCGGGCCGGGTGGAGGGTCGGGGTTCGTTATCGGCGAGAATGGCTACGTCGTTACCAACCAGCACGTCGTCGAGGGGGCTGACAGCGTCTCGGTAGGCTTCGGAGGCGGCGCGAGGGAGAGGGCCGAGGTGGTGGGTGAAGACCCCTCTACCGACATCGCGCTGATAAAGGTGGACGATGTGGAGGAGTCCCTGATGCCGCTCACGCTCGGGGACTCGGACTCTGTGGGAGTGGGGGACCCGGTGATCGCCATCGGCAACCCGCTGGACGTCGGTATAAGCGTCACCACCGGCATCGTCAGCGGGCTCGGGCGCGGGATCAAGGCGCCCAACGGTTACACGATAAACGGGGCAGTCCAGACGGACGCGGCGCTTAGCTCCGGCAACTCCGGCGGTCCCCTGCTCGACGCGAGCGGAAGCGTCATCGGGGTGAACTCCCAGGCAGCCTCCGGCGGACCCGAGGGAGTCGCCCAGGGGGTGAACTTCGCGGTCCCTATCAACACGGTCAAGAGTGTGGTCGAGCAGCTCATCGAGACGGGCGAGGTCGAGCACGGCTACATAGGCGTGAGCATGTTCCCTCTAGGAGTCGAGGACCTCGCAGTCTACTCGGGCCAGTCCCTGGAGGACCTCTCCGAGGAGTATGGTCTGCCGGAGAACGGGGCCCTTATCAGCGAGACCGTCGAGGGCGGTCCGGCCGACGAGGCGGGCCTGAAGGGTGGTGATGACAATCAGGAGGAGATCGCGGGCGTAGAGGTGCCACTTGGGGACGTGATCACGGAGGTCGAGGGCGAGAGCGTGGCGGCTTCGGAGGACGTGATCGAGGTCGTCAACACCCTGAAACCCGACGACACCGTGACCCTCACCGTCGTTACCCCCGGCCAGGAGCCGCGTGAGGTCGAGGTGAAGCTCGGCGTCCAGCCCCCGGGTCAGCAGCAGCAACAACCGCGGCAACAGCCGCAGCAGTAAGGGCGAGACGAGGGCCGGCTCGGGATGGAGGATCTAAAACGCGCAGCCGCCGAGAGGGCGGTCGAGGAGTACGTCGAGAGCGGGATGGTTGTCGGGCTCGGTACGGGCTCTACGGCCTCGCACGCGGTCTGGAAGATCGGGGAGCTGATCGAGAACGGTAGCCTGAGCGGCATCCGGGGGATGCCGACCTCGGCGCGGACCGCCGCGATGGCCCGTGAAGTAGGCATCCCGCTGGTCACGCTCTCCGAGGAACGCCCCCTCTTTACCATAGACGGGGCCGATGAGATCGGACCTGGACTGAACCTCATAAAGGGCCGCGGCGGGGCGCTGCTGCGCGAAAAGATCGTGGCGGGCGCCGGGGAGTTCCTGGTGGTGGTCGCCGACGACACGAAGCTGGTCGACGCTCTGGGGCTGGGTCCTCTACCCGTCGAGATCGAACCGTTCGGCTGGGAGGTCACCCTCGACGCCCTCGCGTCTTTGGGCTGCGAACCGAGCCTCAGACCGGAAGGTCCGGGGTCCCAGACCGGCGACCCGGAGCGTCCGTACGTCACCGACGGCGGCCACTACACCGCCGACTGTCTCTTCCCCTCGATCCCCGACCCGGCCGCCCTCGAAGAAGAGATAAAACGCATCCCCGGAGCCCTCGAGACCGGCCTCTTCATCGGCCTCGCAAAGGCCGCCATAATCGCCCGCCAAGACGGGACGGAGGTTATCGAAGCTCCGCCGTCATAGCATTTCAGCCGGTCAGCTAGAGAATTAGAATTCGGCCTCGTCCTCTCGTGCCCGCTGCTACTCGGGCTAACGCGATAGGACCGTCCGCCAGGGCGGGCAAGCGGATCATTAATCAGCCGAAGTATCGACCGGCTACCTGGTCGCTGCTCCGAAGCCGGCGCGGGTGCCGGAGTGGGTGGTGCGGTCCTTCTCGACCACGAGCTTGTAGATAGAGTCGTACTCGACGTAGACCGTCGCCTTGCCGTCCTCCATCTTTACCTTCAGGTAGTCATCTTCGACGGAGATCTCGGCTTTCGGCTCCACGGTGAAGGTATCCCTCTTGTCCCAGATCACGAGGTTCGCCTCCTCGTTGTGGGCCTCGTCCACTATCCTCTTTATGGTCTCTCGATCCACGTTACCATGCTCCTTTTCGTCGAAACCTCACTCGATCCCATTCTACACGGGGGAGCGCGGACGGTAACGGTCGGCTCCGGCACACATCTTTGCGGAACGATCCGTCCTGATTGCTTTTAGAGTAGAATGCTGCTTCGTGGCTCCTACTAAATCAGCGGGCGAGATACTCGAGGCCGTAGTCGAGGACGGGCGGGAGGAGCTCGGCCGGGCCAGCGCGGGGCTGGCGCTCAGTGGCCTCGCGGCCGGGCTGAACATCTCCTTCTCGGCGGTGGCCCTGGGTGCTGTCGGGGCGCTTACCGGCGGCATTGGGCTCGCGGCGGCGCTACTCTACCCGATAGGGTTTCTCATCGTCGTCCTCGGCCGTTTCCAGCTCTTCACCGAAAACACCGTCACCCCGGTGGCCGTGGTGCTCACGAACTTCGGCAGCCTGAGCAACATGCTCCGGCTGTGGGCGGTGATCTTTGTCGCCAACCTCGTCGGCTCGGTGCTCTTCGCTGCGGCGGCAGTCTATGGGGACGTGCTGCCGGCCTCCACCTTTACCGTGCTCTTCGATGAAGTGGCGCAGAAGCTGGACCACGGGTTCTGGAAGACGACCTTCAAGGCCATCTTTGGGGGCTGGCTGGTGGCGCTCATGGCCTGGATGGTAGCCGCCTCCAAGGACACCATCTCCCAGGCGTTCTTTATCTACGTGCTGGCCTTCCTGATCCCCGCTAGCGGCCTGATCCACTGCATAGCCGGCTCCTCGGAGGTGCTTATAAGCGTCTTCTCGGGCGAGGTACCCTTCACGGAGTACCTGGTAGGTTTCCTGCTCCCGGCTACGCTCGGGAACGCGCTCGGGGGAGTCTTCCTGGTCGCGTTACTGAACTACGGTCAGGTCGCCGTGTCGGACAAAAAGACCGCTCTGTCTGGATACACCGAAGACCAACAAGAAGGCTCCTGAGCCGCCGGACCTCCGTCGTTTGCCAGCGGGAGAGCCCTGATCTAGAATAGCCCGGTTTCCGCTGCATGGCGCCTACTAGAGAGACATTTTGAAGAAGTTCGCATCCAGACTGATAGACCTCGACCGGACGTTGTTCCGGGCGATCTTCCGCGTCAAGTGGGAGCCGTTTACGCGCCTGATGCGCATGTTTACCATAGCCGGGAAGATGGGTGCGTTGTGGGGCATGATCGCCGCCCTCGCCTTCCTGTTCACCGGCCTCGATCTCTACAACCTGCTCGTTCCCTGGTCCGCGATCGCCGGCTCCTGGTTTGTCGCCGAGGGTGCTAAACACCTCTTCGACCGCGCCCGCCCCTTCATCTACGACACCGGGGTAGCCCCCCTCACGAAGACGCCCTCCTCGAGCTCGTTCCCCTCCGGTCACTCGGCGACCGCCGCCGCCGGCGTCATCACTCTCTCCGCCATCTACCCGGTCTTCGCGCCCGCGTTCCTGGTATCCGGCCTCCTCGTCGCCCTCTCCCGCGTCTACCTCGGCGTCCACTACCCCTTCGACGTGTTGGCCGGCATCCTGATCGGGACCGCCACCTCCGCCGCTATACTCGCCCTCGCGTGAAGCTCCTTACCGGCCTCCGCCCCCGACTGCGTTAAAATCCTTACATGGACATCCCACGTTACTATACGGTCGGTGCTATCGTCCCGAACGCCCGCTCTCTCAGGGACCTCGGCGACCGGCTCGATGCCCTGGACCTCAAGCCGTACTCCAGCATCGTTATGACGCGGCGGCGCGACGAGAGCCTCGCCCGAAACGTCCTGCCCGAAGCCCGCGTACGCAAGGTCGAGACGGGGCTCTCGCGCAGGCAATGGCTGGAGTTCTCCAGCACCTTCTTCTCCGCCTCTACCGTGAGCTTCCTCATGGGCGTCGTCCACCTGTGGACCGGCCTGATCGTACAGGCGCTCCTCACCATAGCCTCTATCATCGGCCTCATCGTTTACCATCGGCGGCCTCGCCTGGAGAAGCAACTCCTCCGGCTCGGGCTCCCCGATAGGCTCGCCGGTGAGTGGGCGGGCGCTTTCCCCTCCGGCTTCGCCCTGGTGCTCGCCACCGTCCCCGAGGAGCTCTCCGACGAGGCTCAAGGCGCCTTCCTCGAAGACCGGAAGCTCCAGGCCCTCCTCGCCACCGACCGCCGGCCCGTGCTGTAGGGGTACATCGGCGTCGCAATGCGGTGGTTGCGGGTAGAATTGGGGCCATGATCGTGCGTGAAAAATCCGGCTCCTTCGTGCTCGTAAAGCAGCACGACCATGCCCTGGCCTCCGGCAAGTTCGCCCGGCACTGGGCCGAGAAGCCGTGGCCATCCGGCCCTGCTCTGTATGCGATCTCGCACCACGACGTCGCCTGGAGAGAATTGGACGAGACGGTGCGCTGGAATGAGGAGACCAGCCGTCCCTACTCCTTCATGGACTACCCGTCCGAGCCGAAGGTCAAGGCCTACGCGGCGGGGGTGGACTTCGTGGAGGCGTACGACCCCTATGCAGGATGCCTGTGCAGCATGCACTACGAGACGATCACGCGCGGCTCGGAGGACGAGGCCGAGACGCGCTTCGCAGAGGCCGAGGCCCGCCGCCAGGCGAGGCTGCGGGAGGGGATGTCCGGCAAGGAGCTACGGAGCCTGGAACACAATCTTGGTCTGCTGAAGCTCTGCGATGGGCTCTCGCTGTTCGTGTGCCTCAACGAGCCTGGCCGCGAGGCCTCTTACCCCTGGCCCTACCAGGAGGGGTTGGCGTACGCTGAAGAGCATTACGCGCCCGAATGGGTGGACGAGGGTACCCTGCGTGTGCGCCCCAATCCATTCTCCGGGCCGTTCGGAATCTCCCTACCGTATCAGGTGATCGGGGGAGACGGACGGCTGGAGGAGAGCGGGAGCCTGGAGTTTCGAGTGGTCCCGTGAGCGGGCACGTTGGTAAGTCAACCGCGCCGTTCGGAACCGACATCCAAAACAAGAAAGGTACAGAATGAGAGACGCGTCATACGAGTTCTTGAAGAGGCTGCTCCAGACTCCGGGGCCGAGCGGCAATGAGAGGGTTGTGGCTTCGCTCTGGCGCGAGCAGGCCCAAGGGTTCGCCGAGGTTCGGGGGGACAGGATGGGCAACTCCTTCGCTACTCTGAACGGAGGCGGCTCGCCCAGGGTAATGCTCGCCGGTCACATAGACGAGATCGGGCTAATGGTCACCCACATCGACGAGAGTGGCCTCTTGCGCTTCTCCGGCGTCGGTGGCTGGGACCCGCAAGTCCTCGTGGGACAACGGGTGCTCCTGCAGACAAAGAACGGCGAGGTTCCCGGCGTCATCGGCAAGAAGGCCATCCACGTTATGGAGGCCGACGAGCGCAAGAAGGTCTCCGAGATAAAGAGCCTCTGGATCGACATCGGCGCCAAGGATCGCGACGAGGCGAAAGATAGGGTCCGCATCGGCGACGTAGCTGTCGTAGATCAGGGCATCGTCGAGCTCCCGAACGGCCGCATCGCCTCGCGTTCGCTGGATAACCGCATGGGTGCTTTCGTCGTGCTGGAGGCTTTGAGGCTGCTATCGGAGGAGGATGAGCTCGCGGCGGAGGTCGTCGCGGTGTCGAGCGTGCAGGAGGAGATCGGGCTGTACGGCGCGCGTGGTGCCGCCTTCGGCCTAGACCCCGACGCTGCCATCGCCGTGGACGTCACCCACGCCACCGACACTCCCGGCATCCCCAAGAACGAACACGGCGATCACTCTTTAGGTTCCGGTCCTGTCATAAAGCGGGCCACCAACCTGAGCCCCATCGTCTCCGAGGGTCTGATCTCCGCCGCCGAAAGTGAGGGCATCTCCTATACCTTGGAGGCCGACTCACGCTCGACCAGCACGGACGCGGACGCCATACAGTTTACCCGTGCCGGGATAGCGACGGGCCTCGTCTCGGTCCCCAACCGCTACATGCACTCCCCGAACGAGATGGTGGACCTCGAAGACATAGAGGCCTGCGCCCGGCTCATCGCCGTCTACGTGAGAAGTCTCGGCGACGACACAAACTTCGTCCGCTAGTCGGCCGTATCTTGAAAAATACCCGTCTCGCCATCGTCTGCGTCGCCTCGACGTTCTAAAATCGCCGGGTGCTTGTCTTCTATATCGAGCGGGTTGTCCTGGGCGTGATCTCCTCGGCGTCGACCAGATGGGGGAGTGGTGTATAGGACGCTATTGAAGAGTGCGCTGTACCTTGCCTCCATCGGTCTGGCGCTGCACCTCATACTGCCGCAGATATCGGGGATAGAGTACTCGCTGGTCCTGGTGGGGGACTCCTCGCGTCCCCTGCTCCTTGCGGCCCTCCTCGCCATCTTCACGAGCCAGATGTGCTACGCGGAGCTGCTCGGGCGCTCGGCCGGGGCGGCGGTGGGGGGCGTACGCTACAGAAAGAGGCGGCGCGTGGGCCTCGGGCGGTGGTTTATGCTCCGGCTGACCCTTGCCGAGCACGGGGCCGCCCGCGTGCTACCGGGCGGTGGGAGTTCGGCGGCCGCCGTCACCTATGCCGGGCTACGGTCGCGGGGCTTGAGGCCGGCGCGCGTAGGGCTCGCCGTGGCGACCATCTCCGTCCTCGTCTACGGAACTCTGGCGGCCATCTTCCTCGCGAGCCTGCTCTACCTGACCCTGGACCACAGCCTTGGCCGGACGGCGACGACGGCCTCGCTCTTCGCCTTCGTCCTCACGCTCTGCCTACTGCTACTAGGCTACCTGGCCTATTTGCGGCCGATTGTCGCCCGTCGCTTCCTCACTGGCTTCTTCTATGCTCTAGGCCGGCTCTTCTTGAGGAGGTGGTCTCGCAGGAGGACCGAGCTGCGGGCCGCCAGGATCGTCATAAGTATTCAGAACGAGGTGCGCGCCCTGCGCGAGCAGCTCATATACCATCCACTGGCCGCGCTAAAGCTCGGCGCGCTCGCCATAGGATACTGGGGCTTCGACGCTCTGTGCCTCATTATCATCTTCGTGGCCTTCGGAGTAGAGGTAAACCTCACGCATCTGCTCGTGGCCTTCGGCGTTGCGACCACCTTCGGGTCGCTGCCGCTAACACCAGGGGGCATCGGGGTCTTCGAGGCGACCATGATCGGGACCCTGACCCTGCTCGGCGCGGGCTACGAGGCGGCTATCCCCGTCCTCGGCTACCGCCTCTTCAACTACTGGCTACCGATACCTCTGGCCCTGATCCTCTACCCGACTCTCCACCTCGGCTCGGCGAAGTACACCCGCAAAGAAGAGAAGGAGGTTCCGCCCAAGAAAGGAGGCTTCTAGCTCTCGCCCTCCTTCCGGCAGGCGAAAGCTAGAGGCCGGGCTCCCAAATCCTACGCAAGCCGAGCACGAATCCCGGAAGCTCCGGTTCGCCTGACAGCGAAGGCACGCCGTCCAACCGCTCGATCTCCTTGCCCGGACGGTAAACATGCACCTGCTCTGACTCCGGGTCGATCAACATCCCAGCCGCGTGCCGTTCTCCAGGTACTCCAGCAGCTTCGCTTGTGACACCGCCAGAGAATCCGAGGGCGACCGAAGCTCGATCACGAAGTCCGGGCCAGAGCGGCGGGAACTTCTGCTTCTGCTTCGCAGTAAGCGACGTTAGATATTCGCGGCACATCCCCGCTGCATCCAGAGAGCGCATCGCCCCGTTTGGCAGGATGAAGCCGGTTGAGGAATCGAAACCGACGCTGCTGCCGTCACGCTCCGCCCATGTGCCCAACTGAAGCGCTTGTTTCAGGTTACGGTTGCCAGTATCTCCACCGGTTGGTGGCGTGATCTTCAGATCCCCTCCGCAGTACGCTCGATACGCCAGTCCTTATTTAGCTGGCAGAACTCGAAGAACTGCTGCTCGTCCATCTCTAGCGCCGGACGTGTATGGAGAACCAGCGGCGGGGATAACCAGTACGAAGCATAGCTTCCGTCATGCGAACCTCCGGGTAGTCTCCTTACAATCGTGCCAGCGGTTACAACTCATCTCCATGACCGATAAGCCATAGCGCCATGACAAAGCGGGGTCCGCGAGAACCGCGAACCCCGCCCGTGAGCGTCTACCTGCTTCTTAGTATTTCGGGATGCTCGGGTCGATCTCCTCGCTCCAGGCAGTGATGCCGCCCTTGACGTTGTAGACCCTCTCAAAGCCCGCGTCCTGAAGGAGGCGGATCGCTTTCGCGCTCCGTGCCCCGGACTTGCAGTGGACGGCCATAGTGTCTTCCTGGTTCAACTCGTGCAACCTGCTCGGAAGCTCACCCAGCGGGATGAGCTTCGCGCCCTGCGGGGCGAGGTTCGCGACGTCGTACTCGTGCGTCTCGCGCACGTCGACCACGGCGATGTCCTCACCATCGTCGAGCTTCTGCTTGAGGGCCCCAACCGTGATCTCCGGCACCGCGTTCTCCTGCTCGGCGGCCTGGGCCTGCGGGATGCCGCAGAATGCATCGTAGTCGATGAGCTCGGTAACGGTAGGGTTCTCGCCGCAGACCGGGCAGTTCGGATCCTTACGAAGCTTCATCTCGCGGAAGCTCATGCCCAAGGCGTCGTAGAGCAAAAGGCGCCCGATGAGGGGCTCGCCGATGCCGAGTATGAGCTTGGCGGTCTCGGTGGCCTGGATGGTCCCGATAGCGCCCGGGAGTATCCCCAAGACACCGCCCTCAGCGCAGCTCGGGACGAGTCCCGGCGGCGGCGGCTCGGGGTAGAGGCAGCGGTAGCATGGACCCTCCTCTGCCCAGAAGACGCTCGCCTGGCCCTCGAAGCGGAAGATCGAACCGTACACGTTTGGCTTGCCGAGCAAGACGCAGGCGTCGTTCACCAGGTAGCGGGTCGGGAAGTTGTCCGTCCCGTCAACGATGATGTCGAAGTCCTTGAAGATGTCGAGGGCATTCTCAGAGGTTAGTGCTTCCTCATACGCTACGACGTTGACGTTCGGGTTTATGTCTTTTATGCGGTCGCGGGCGCTCTCCATCTTCGGGCGTCCGACGTCGGAGGTGCCGTGAATGATCTGGCGCTGCAGGTTTGACTCGTCCACGACGTCGAAGTCCACGATACCAATGGTCCCGACCCCCGCCGCCGCGAGGTACATGGCGAGCGGAGCGCCTAATCCTCCGGCCCCGATGGTGAGTACTTTGGCCTGCTTTAGCTTCTTCTGCCCTTCGAGGGCGACCTCGGGCATGATGAGGTGGCGGCTGTAGCGCGCGATCTCCTCGTTGGATAACTCGACCGCCCAGTTGGGCGAGTCTATCAACGGCTTGCGTGTCTCCATGTTTATCTAAACTCCTCTTATCGAAAGGTAGCGGGTTCTATACCGCTGGGGACAAGCGTGGTTTCGTGGCTAGCTACAGGCGCCGC
>CADCVG010000045.1 GCA_902806075.1 uncultured Rubrobacteraceae bacterium | reverse complement strand
ACCATTCGCCTCTCGCGGGGAACTACGACGACCTCCCGCCGCTCCTCGATACCCATGAGCTGCGACAGGGTGATGCCGAGGCCCTCGGCGACCTTCGCCGCGACAACGAGCGTCGGGTTCTTCTCGCCCCTCTCGAGCTTGGAGATCATCGCCCGGCTCACCCCCGAACGCCCCGCCAACTCCTCCAGCGTCAGCCCCCGCTCGCGGCGCAATTCCCGAACGCGCGGCCCAAACTGCTCGGAGGACGCATAATTGACTGCGGCCTTATCGCTTGTACTCTCCTCACTCATCGATAGAAATTACTCTATCATAGTAGACATGCTTGAGTACCTGGTAGCGGGGGCGCCGTTTGTGGTGGCGGGGGTGGCGCTGGTCGGGCTGCGGTGGACGGCTGTGTGGTCGGGGGTCGCGGCACTGGGCGCGGCGCTTGCGGGGGCACTTCTGTATCCGGGGTTGGCGGCTTCGGGGCTTGTTGAGGCGTTCTGGGGCGGGGTCGGGACTTCGGGACGAGTTCTATACGTGCTCTTTGGGGGGTTGTTGCTCTACAACTTCTTGTCGGAGGGCGGGGCCGTCGGGCGGGTATCGGGGTTCCTTGGGCGTCTGGAGCCGGAGAGGGAGGCGTTGGCGCTGGTGGTGGTCGTCGGGGCGGCGCCGTTCTTCGAGTCGGTGACGGGGTTTGGGGTGGCGGTGGTGATCAGTGCTCCAATCCTCCTGGCGGCCGGGTTCTCGCCGCTGCGGGCGGCGGTCTTGTCGAGCTGGGGGCAGTGCGCGGTGCCGTGGGGGGCGTTGGGGGTTGGGACCGTGATCGGGGCGGACCTCGCGTCTTTGAGCTTCGGGGAGCTCTCGGACCTGAGCGCGCTCCTGAACCTCCCCCTCTACCCGGTCTACGGTGTCGCGGCCGTGGCGCTCGCGGGAGGGTGGAGCGGCGTACGCCGCCGGGGCTTCGAGGCGGTCCTCCTCGGGCTGGTCGCGGGCGCGGGTACGCTGCTGACGAGCTTCTACCTCGTCCCCGAGCTTTCCGGCGCGATAGGCGGGCTCGCGGCGGTCGGGGCCTTCCTGGCGCCGCGGTGGCGACGCTTGTCCGGGCTACAAGCACCGGTCAGGGCGCTCCTTCCTTACGGGTTCCTGCTCGGACTGCTCGCCCTGGTCAACGGCGTAGGACCGGTCCGGACGGCCATAGAAAGGTTGGGACCTGTCTTTAGCGGACCCGGCCTCCCCCTCCTCCTCTCCGCTGCCTTCGCGGCGGCCTTGCTAGGTCTGGGTAAGGAGTCGGTAGGGCCGGTGGCGTGGCGGACCTGTAGGCAGTGGTTGCCGACGGCGGGGGCGGTGGTGATGTTCGTGCTCGCGGGGCAGGTCGTCGCGGCAAGTGGGGCGGCGGCGACGCTGGCGACGGGGGCGGCGGCGCTTGGTCCTCTCTATGGGGTGGCGGCCCCGGTGATCGGGGCTTTAGGCGGGGCGCTCGCCGGCTCCAACGCGGCGTCCAACGCGCTGTTCATGCCCTTGCAGGTCGAGACGGCGCGTGGCCTGGGAGGTTCAGAGGCGCTAGTGGCAGCGGTGCAGAACGTCGCCGGCAGCCACGCGAGCCTGCTCGCGCCGCAGCGTGTGGTCCTGGCTGCGACCGCCGTCGGCCTTTTGGGACGTGAGGGCGAGATAGCTCGCGCCGCGCTACCCCCGGTCGCGGCCTCGGTCGCGGTCCTGGCGCTCGTGGGTTTGCTGGCAGGGTAGCTAGAGCCCCTCGTACGCCTCGGGCCGACGGTTGGCGAGGGCGGGGAACTCCGCGCGGAGGCGGTCGAGGTAGTCGAGGTCGAGCGTGGCGAGGGCGTAGCCGTCGCGGTCGGGACACGTGCCGAGGACAGTACCCCAGGGGTCCACGATCATGGTCCGCCCATACGTCCAGCGCCCGTCGGCCTTCTGGCCCCACTGGGCGGGCGCGACGACGTACGCCTGGTTCTCGACCGCCCTCGCCCGCAGCAGGAGCTCCCAGTGGTCTTTGCCAGTCTGGAGCGTGAACGCGGAGGGGACCGCCAGGACCTCGGCTCCTCGGAGCGCCAGCAGCCGGTAGAGCTCTGGAAAGCGCAGATCGTAGCAGACCGAGAGACCCAGGGTGGCGGCGCCCGCCTTGGCGGTAACGGCCTCGCGTCCGGGCGCTATCGTCCCGCTCTCGACGTAATCCCTGTCCGGCGCCTTCACGTCGAACAGGTGGATCTTGCGGTAACTGGTGACCATCTCCCCCGAAGGCTCGAAGAACGTCGAGGTGTTGTAGAGCCGCTCCGCGTCTCCTGGATCTCCCTCCAGAACGGACCCTCCGAGCACCCACACGCCCAGCTCGCTCGCCAGCCCGCCGAGGAAGTCGGTGGTGGGCCCGGGGATGGGCTCGGCGTTCTCCCGGTACACCTCCTCCAGGCCGTGACAGCTCCAAAGCTCCGGTAGCGCAACCAGCTCCGCCCCGGCGGAGACAGCTTCTCTAATAAGCCGCTCCACCGTCTCGAAGTTCTGTGGCTTATATGGCGTCGAGGACATCTGTATCGCCGCCGCTGTGATCCTTCGTTCGCTCATCGCTTCGCCCCTCTGGTTCTCGAAACTGCCATGCTCTTCCGGTTCTGCCCCATCTTCTCCAAGAGAGACGGCGTTCTTGATCCGGTTCTCATAAGATACCTCAGCATCGAGTCTGTCAGCCTGGTGGGATAACCGAGGAGCACCGGGAGATCATTACACGCTTCGAGAAGCTGGCTAGAGCGGTTCTCAGACGGTACGTAATGCTGATCCACTGCGTCTCTTGCGAGTACCACCCGAGGAGTCTTATCATTTACAGCTCGGAAAGGCGACGAAGGAGAACCATGGAACAGATACCACCTTCCGATGATGCGACGGCTGCCACGCCTTATCGCGCGGAGGCCTCCCAGGGCCTGCGCATCCTCGGGCCAAACGAGGGCAAAGCTGTTGACTTTGGATCTTTTGGTGTTCGGTTTATGGTTTGGAGTGAGGAATCCGGTGGCGGGTTCTCCCTTGTCGAGCACCCGATCCCCTCACTAACGCTCGCTGCTCCACTTCACCGTCACATGCACGAGGATGAGTACAGCTATGTCCTTGAGGGACGTATGGGAGCACGGCTCGGTGATGAAGTCGTGTATGCGGAGAAGGGGGATCTCGTCTTCAAACCCCGCAATCAGTGGCACACGTTCTGGAACGCTGGTGACAGACCATGCCGTATCCTTGAGATCATCTCTCCCGGAGGATTCGAGCATCTCTTCAGGGAGATGGCTGAGGATCCGGAAGCAATGGCTGGCGAGTCAGCCTTGGCACTCGATGCCCGATACGGCATCGAGGTCGATTACGATAGTGTGCCGCGCCTCTGCGAAGAGCACGGGCTCGTCTTTCCTGCCGAGGAATGAGGTTGCCAACGAGGACAGTGACTAACTAACAGCGCGATCGTAGCGACATAACGCGTTGCTTGATGATGCTGTTTTGACATAATGTAGCAAGACTCCAGCCGACGAGGGCATTAACTGGAGCATACTAAGTAAGTACGGTCACAACTAACGTCCTACCCGGCGACATCTTTTGTGCCAACGTTGCAAGACGGTTGAGAATCAGCCGACAAGTACCGCCCGCAGCTCCTCGTGCCGCACCGGAGTAGCGCCTGCGTGCCGCACGCTGATGCCGCCGGCGACGTTCGCCAGATGCGCGGCTTCGAGGTAACTGGCCCCGCTCAGGCGAGCGAGGGTGAAGGCGGCGGCTACGGTGTCTCCGGCACCGGTAACGTCGAAGACTTCGCTCTTGTTGGCTACGGGGATGCGGACCGGTTCGGCGCCGGGCTCGAAGAGGCTCATCCCGCCGGCCCCGCGCGTGATAAGGAGTGCCTCGGCGCCGAGCTTCGTGCGCAGCGCAGCGCCGACTGCCTCGATCTCCGCCTCGCTCTCGAGCCCGGCCCCACTCACCTCGGCGGCCTCCTCCAGGTTCGGGGTCGCGGCGGTGACGCCAGGGAAGTCGAGCAGCCGGTGGCGGGAGTCGAGGCCGACGTAGCGTCCCTCCGCGCCAATCATCACCGTCCCGGCGACCTTCTGTGTGAGGGTACCCTGACCGTAGTCGGAGAGGACGAATCCGTCTACCCCGTCCGCCATCCGCTCGATGCGCTCCGCTAGATCTTCCTCGACCGCGGCGTCTGGGACTCCCGACCCGAGCCGATCCACCCGGAGGAGATGCTGGCCGAGACCCCCACTGTAGGTGCCCCCGGCGACGATACGCGTCTTGGTTACGGTGCGCGCGGCGGGATCGCGGACCACGGCCTCCGTCTCGCAGCCGATGGACTCCAGCGTCCCCACCAGTTCGTCACCGCTCGCATCCGCCCCGATCCAACCAGCCGCGACTACCCCGGCCCCTAAAGAAGCGAAGTTAGCAACGGTGTTGGCCGCCCCGCCGAGCCGGTACTCGTCCCGCTCGTGGGTGAGGATCATTACGGGATACTCCCGCGAGATGCGTCCCGCATCCCCGACGAGGTAATGGTCGAGCCCCAGATCCCCCACTACCATCACCCGCAGGCCCCGAAAACCGTCTATTAGCCCGAGCAACCGCCCCCGCAGCGCCGCCTCCATCTACGCCACCGTCAACAATACGCTATCGCGGTCCGTCAGGCGACTGTGCGGAGACGCGACGAGCATTCGTAGATTCTCGTATCCATCGCCCACCTGACGAGGGTAGCAAATACGGCCGCGCGGCGTCTCATAGCTCGGGCGGCTCCCGGAGGTTTTGCCAGAGCGCGGCCTCCACGACGTGCTCCGTACCGAGCTCCGGGAGAGCCAGGTAGTGGCGGGCGGTCTCCAGGACGGCCGCGAGGGGCACGAGCCCGACGAGCTCGGTCTCCTCCACCCGCGCGCCGCGGCGTTCCGCCGCCCGGCGCACGGCTTCGAGGGCGGCGGGGATCGAGGTTCGCTTCAGGTCCGTCAGGTTCATCGAGACCTGCGCCCGTTCCCCAACTCGCAGCCCCAGGGCCTTGAGCCCCGGCAGACCGCCATCCCGCTCCCGCACCTCTCCGGCGATGTCGCGAGCTATCTCGATGTCCTCGGTATCGAGGTAGGCGTTGAAGGCAACGAGAAAGGGCCGTGCCCCCACCGCAGCCGCCCCCGAGCGAGCCGGGATGCCCTCCGGCCCGTAGTCCGGCCTCCACGACGGGTCGCCCGCGCGGGCCGCGAGCCCTTCGTACCCGCCCCGGCGGACTTCGGCGAGGTTCTCTCTGCAAGGCGCGCTCGCCGCCGCGCCGTAGAGGTAGACCGGCACGCCGAGAGAGCCTATTGCCTCCCCTACCTGCCTCGCCAGGCGGGCCGCGTCTTCCAGGCCGGCTTCGGAGAGCGGCGGGCCTAGAGGAACGAAGGGTAGGACGTCCAGAGAGCCCATCCTGGGGTGGACACCCCTCTGGGCGGCGAGGTCTATCTCCTCCAGACAGGAGCGGGCGAGGGCAATAGAGGCTTCGAGGAGTGGCCCCTCCTCCCCGACGAAGGTCAGGACGCTCCGGTTGTGGTCGGGATCCGAGTGAAGGTTCAGCACCGTTACACCGGGGGTTCTCCTGACGGAGGCGGCTATGCGGGCGATCTTCTCGGGGTCGCGCCCCTCGCTAAAGTTCGGGACCGCCTCGAAGAGCTTTTTGGGTCGCACGTCAGCCAATCAGTAGCCCTAGAGGTTCAGGGTGTCGCGGGGGTCCAGAATCACCAGGACGCCACCGACCAGGATCAGGACCACGCCGAGCACCTTCGGCCAGGACAACTCCGCCCCGGCTCCGAAGATGCCGAAGGCGTCGAAGACGAGACCGAAGATGAGTTGCGAAGCTATTACCAGGGAGAGCGCCCGGGCGACCCCGCCCTGCCCGGCGGCGTAGGCTATGGAGCCTACGATAAACGCCCCCAACACCCCCGAGGCGAGCGAGTACCAGACCGCCCGCGCCGTGAACTCCGGCCTCTGCATGAAGAGCGCAATTGCGAGGGCCGTAAACCCGGTGGTCAGCCCCGAGATGGCGACCAGCATCACCGGCCCCATCACCCTCTGGGCCGCCGAGGTAAAGCTCGTCTGGGTCGCTACCGCCAGGCCCGCCAGCACAGCGAGGATCACCGCGTATCGCAAACGTTATCTCCCTGTGAGTACCGGCATAGACTACGAACCACCGACGTAAGATACCAGAGTCGGACGCGGGGCCGCTGCCGTCCCCGAAGAGAGGCATGGTTTGGCCGAGAAGCAGAGCATACTCGCGGGCCTGTGACGCACCGCCGGTCTTCTCAGTCCGGTACCCGAGGTGTGAAGAAGAAGAAGAGGAGTTCGCCCCCCGAACCACTTCCCGCGCGGCCTTGAAACCGAAGAAGCGGAGGCAGACCTACGGATCATCGGCGTGCATTACTCGGGCGGCTACGTCGTCTTACGTTATCCCGAACTGCTCCCGTGGAAGCGCCCCTCAACCACCCGTGGCCTAATGACCGGTGCAGGGAGGAGTGCTGGGGCATCTGCAAGTACTCCAACTGCGTCTACATCAACGAGTACCTGTTCGACTGGTCCACCGACGCGTACCACGTTGTCGAGGTCTGCGAGCGTCTGCTTCAAGCCTGGACATGCGAGCACGTTGTGGCACTGAAGGGCTACGTGGCGTCGAAGGAGCGTGGGGTCAGTCACCGAAGTCGAACATTGTGGCCGTAGGCGAGGGCCCAGCCACGAGGGGGCGTATAGTGGCACTGGTTACTACGGTCCCATGCAAGGGTTTTCGGAATTCTGCTACTACGCGCGCTACAAAGGGAACCGGAAGACCCAAGGACCATCCAAAGACTCGCTCCGTCCCTCGCCGGACGGCCCCTTGAACAGGCGAATGACTTCCACCTCAAGTTCCGCGGCGCTGGCCTCTGGTAGACCCGCAACTCGCAGCGTACCCCCCCAAGCGCGGACCGCGCTCCCGACACCGGCTTCGTAGGAGCGGCCTCGATCGTCGCGTACTCGAACTTCCGGAAAAGAGTATCGTATCAGCCTATCCCAATCCCGTGGCTTGGAGTCGGGAGAGAGCAAGTACCTGATGAGGCCGCGACCGCCCTCGTGGATCTCCAGGGCGCTCAAAGCGACCGTGATCCCCGCAGCGTTACTTTGCTGGACAATGGGCACGACCCTGCTCAACGTCCGCGCACTGATCGATTCGAACTGCCGGGAAAGCCTCCTACCGGCTTCGGCAAGATCTTCGTGGGGCCCCTCGCGGGTTCCTCGCCGATCGTCGGGGGGCGCTACTTTCAAGCGCAGCACCTCTATAGAGCTCCAAGGGTAGAACAGCACGGGGCCCAACTCCGCCACCTCCAGCGTCGGTCCTATCCGGGAAAGGACGACGCCACCTTCGTGGACGTCCTCTAATTTTCCGAACCTCCCTGCTATTACCGGGCGCGGGGGACGACCTCGCAGGGGACCTTCCACCTCGTCGATCATCGCCTCATTGACGCTGATCGACAACGTCTTCACCATCACCTCCCGGCCTATCCAGGCCTTGGGCACTCGATTTTCGTCCAGCTTCTCCATGGCGACCACCTTGTTGATTGCATAGCTTATTGCCCGCTCAAAACCAATCTTACTCACCGGCGTTACTGGTTGCATCGCCCTCTTTGCCGGGCCACGGCCGCGAAACGGCGGCTTCGGTCGCGGCGACTCGCATCATCACTCCTCCCCCGGTGTCTCGCGTGCTCCCGTTAGACAGGTAACGACGAGCCCGACGACCAACAGCACGCCCACGATAGAGCTCGAACCGGAGGGAGGCTCCAAGATAACGACCATAGAGATCCTTGGGGGTCGCTGTTCGCCTACCAGCGGCATTACGACGAGCTTTCTTTGCTGGGCACAGGAAACGTATAGCGCTCGCTACGGTGAGGCATGCGCCGGTTTCCATGAAACTCGGGCAGGGTATGCACTAATTTTCGTTGTGGTCGAAACCGATGGAGGTTAAGCGTGGAAGAGATGCTCGGCGGGAACAGGATCACCTACATGGGTCATGCGACCTTCAGGATAACGACCCCGGGGGGTGAGCAGATCCTCATAGACCCGTTCCTGACGGACAATCCCCAGACCCCGGAGGACCTCAAGGAGGTCCAGGAACTCGACACTATGCTCATCACCCACGGGCATTTCGACCACTTCGCCGACGCGATACCCGTTGCCCAGCAGACCGGGGCGACGGTGTTATCCAACTTCGAGATCATGTCCTACCTTCAGGGCAAGGGCATCGAAAACGCGGCGCCGATCCAGAAAGGCGGCACGGCCCAGATCGGCGGGATCAAGGTGACCGCGACCAACGCCTTCCACTCCTCTAGCATCGCCGAAGATGACGGGACCATCGTCTACGCTGGCGAGCCGATGGGGTACGTCATCGAGTTCGAGAGCGGCTTCAAGCTCTATCACGCCGGCGATACCGCCGTCTTCGGCGACATGCGGCTTATAGGGGAGCTTTACAACCCGGATCTCGCCCTCCTTCCCATCGGCGACCGGCTCGTCATGGGTCCCTTCGAGGCCGCCCACGCGGCGCGGCTCCTGGGCGTCGGACACGTCGTCCCGATCCACTACAGCCCCGACGTGTTGCCCCTGTTTACCGGCACCCCGGAAGAGTTCCAGAAACAACTCTCCAGCATCGCCCCCGATGCCACCATGCACGTCATGAACCCCGGCGACGACCTGGCCTCTTAGCACTTCCGGCTATCAATTACCAGCGGCCGGCCTTCTGCGGAGGGCTGGCCGCTTCTTCTTGCCGCTAGAACAGAAGACCAGAGAGCGCGACGAGGAGCACGGCCCGCGCCGACTCCCCTGTCGCGCCCGAGATATCCCCACTTATCCCTCCAAAAGCCTTCCTCGCCAGCGCGAGTGCGACGAGGGCCGTTACGGGCGCCGCGAGGAATGCCGCTAGTACGCCCCACCCGAGCGGCAACGCGACCAGGGCGGGAAGCGCGAGTGCGAATACGAGCGCGACGGCCCTCCGTCTCCCCTCTCTGAGAGAGCGAACGAAGAACACGGATGAGGAGCCTTTCTCGGCGGGCCTGCCGAAGAGAAGCATCAGGAGCATCGCGGAGCGGGCGGCGGTCTCGGCCGCGAGGAGGGATGCGGCGGCCTTTTCCGGGGAGACTTCCGCGAGCGCGACCAGGGCCGCGAGAGTTGGTGCATAGACGATGAAGAGCGCCCCGATAGCGCCCACACCGACGCGGGAGTCTTTCAGAACCTCCCGGCGCCGCGCGGGGCTACCCCGCACCATCAAGGCGTCTCCGACGTCCATCACGCCGTCGGTGTGGTGCAGTCCGGCGGCCACGAGCGAGGCTCCGACCGCGAGTGTGGCGACGACGCCCGGGGGCATCACGTAGGCGAGCAGGAGGATCGCGGCGCCGGGGAGGCCGGTTAGCAGGCCGACCAGGGGTAGGAGATAGGCGCGCCGCGCGGCATCGTCGAGGGACGAGCCGGGGGCCGCGACCGGGAGCACCGTGAAGAAGGCCAGGAGCGCGCGCACTTTACTTGATCCTGCTTGCTATCCCGGCCACGCAGAGGTGGACCTCCTCGGCGGCCACGGCGGCACGCTGGTTTACAAGGCCGAGGAGGTCCCGGAAACGCCGTCCCTCCGCGCTCTCCGGCACCACCCCGAGGCCGACCTCGTCGCTGACCAGGATCACGGGTTCCGAGAGCCCGCTCGCGCCTCTGACGAACCGCCCGAACTCCTCCAGCGTCCCGTCCTCCGCACCACCAAGCATCCGTGCCGAGACCCAGAGGGTGAGGGAGTCCAGCAACACCACGCCGTGCCCGCCCGCGGTCTCCAGCACTGGAGTCAGGCTTCCACCGGCAAGCTCCAGCAGATCCCAGCCGGGACTTCGCCTCTCGCGGTGTGCCTCTATGCGGCGCAGGAGATCCGGGTCTTCCGGGTGAGCGAGGGCGGTAGCGACGTAGAGTACGCTCTCGCCACCCAGAGAGAGGGCGTGCTCTTCGGCGAGGGCGCTTTTGCCGCTACGGGCGCCGCCGATAAAGAGAGCGTGGACCGCTACGGCGCCGCCTCCCCGAGCACGCCCCGCAACGCCTCCACGAGCCGCCCGTTCTCCCCCGCCCCCCGCACCGCCACCCGGAAGAAGCCTGGCCCAAGCCCCATAAAAGGCTCGCAACCCCGCACTAAGATGCCCCGCCTCGCGAGCCTCTCCGGTAGCCACTCCGGCCCGCGCGCGAGCAAGAAGTTCGCGGCGCCCGGGTAAGCGGTGATCCCGTTGAGTTCCCCGAGCGCGTGGAGCAACTCCCCCCGCCTCGACTCCACCTCGACTAACGTAGACTCGGTAAACCCCTCATCCTCGGCGGCCGCGATACCGGCCGCCGCCGCGACGGCGTTCACCGGCCAAGAGGGCTGGAAGGCCCGAACGCGCCTGACGTCGTGGGCAACGAGGCAGCCGAGCCTGAGCCCCGGCACCGCGAAGAACTTGGTGAAAGACCTCGCCACGTAGAGCCCCTCGCCTACCTCGGATGCGATGCTTATGTCCGGAGCGAAGTCGGTAAAGGCTTCGTCAACGACTAGTACGGCCCCCGCCTCCCGGACCCGTTCCGCCACCCGCAACACCCCTTCGCGGGGCAGGGCGTCGCCGGTCGGGTTGTTCGGGTTGCAGAGGAAGACGATACCAATACCGAGCGTACCTTCCAATGCCTCGTCGAGAGCGGAGAGGTCGAGACGGAACCCGTTCTCCGGTCGACGCGCCACCACGCGCTCAACGTCGAAACCGGCGGCTCGGGCGGCGGCGGCGTACTCGCTAAACGTGGGCTCCAGGATCAGGGCCTTGCCGCCCGTTCCCTCCACCGCTGCCCGGGCGGCAAGGAAGAGAGCCTCCGCCCCGCCGTTGGTGGGCAGCACCATCTCTCCCGGTACCCCGAGGTAGCTAGCGAGGGCGGCGCGCAGCTCCGTGTACTCGAGGTCCGGATAGCGTCCGGTCTCCTCGCGCAGAGCCTTCTTCGCGGCGGTGAGAGCGGCCTCCGGCGCTCCCAGAGGGTTGATGTTCGCGCTAAAGTCCAGAAAGCCGTCGGGATGCGTACCGAGAGCCCGGGTAGCCTCGGCGGTATAGGCGCCGTGGTGGCGTCCGTCGGGTGAGGTGGTCCAGCCCCTAACCACCGCTTCTCCCAGCGAAGCTCGTAACGAGGGCAAGGCCGGCGAGGAGAAGACAGGCCCGGCGCATGAGGCGCACCGCCCGCCGCACGTCGGCGGCTGCGGGCGAATGCCCGTCTCCGAGGACAGGTCCTGGCCGGAGTATGCCCCTGTAGAAGTTCGGGCCGCCGAGCCTGAGACCCAAAGCACCGGCGAAGGCGGCCTCGGCCCATCCGGCGTTCGGGCTGCGGGTGAGCGGGCCGTAGCGGTAGGCGGCGGCCAGGGTCGCGGCCCGGCGGCCCCGACCGGCTACCGAGGCGGTGGCGAGCGCGGTGAGACGAGCCGGGAGGAGGTTGGCCAGATCGTCCAGGCGGGCAGAGGCCCATCCGAGGTCCTCGTAGGGCGGGTGCGGGTGTCCGACCATCGAGTCGAGGGTGTTCACGGCCTTGTAGGCGAGAGCGCCGGGCGTGCCCCACAGGATACCGTAGAGCATCGGGGCGACGACGCCGTCGCTCGCGTTCTCGGCCACCGACTCTACTACCGCCCGGGAGACCTCGCTCGGAGAGAGGTCTTCAGTGTCGCGTCCCACGATCTCCCCAGCCCGGGTACGGGCAGCGGCGAGGTCTCCCCTTTCGAGCTCGCGTTCGACGGCGAGGGCGGCGTGGGCGAGGCCGCGCATGGAGAGGGTAGTGGAGAGCAGGAGGATCTCCAGGGGCCAACGTAGCCTGGGTGGCGCGAGGAGCAGGGCGAGGCGGGCGAGGGCGAAGGAGAGTGTGGGTAACGTCGTGGCGAGGAGGAGGCCCGCGAGCTTCCTGGAACGGGTGTTCTTCAGGGTGAGCGTTCGTCTCTCGAAGGCGGAGATCACACGCCCCATGAGAACGACCGGATGCACCGTCCCGGGCGGCTCGCCGAGGAGGGAGTCGGCGAGAAGGGCCGCCGCGACCGGTGCCCCGTAGGTTTGCATCACCCCTCCGGGCTCTTCCCGTTCCCCGAGATGTGTGGGTCCGCTTCGCGGGCCGGGTCTTGAGAGCGACCACGCAGGGCGCCGACCAGGGCGCCCGCGGCGCCGATCAGGATCGTCCTCAGGGTGAGGTTGGCCATGGAGCGACCGAGGTCCCGGAGGACGGGCGGCTGGAGGCCCTCCTCTATCTGTCCGACCGTGGGCAGCGCGGGCGGTTCGTCGAGCCGCCCGGCAACCTTCTCGCTGTAGGCGAGTATCTTCGGTGCGGCGTCGCTGGCGTAGTCGCGTATGTCGTCGGCGAAGAGAGTCGCGTTGAGCGCGGTGACGGCGAATAGCGTGAGCCCCGCCATTACAGCGACCACGGCAGCAGCCAGCGCGGCGTCGCGTAGCAGTAGAGAGCGATAGGGGACGCCCGGGTCGATGTGGGTCGGACGGACTCTGAGGGCGGCGAGGATGCCCAGGAAGAGGAAGGCGGCCAAGGCGAGTTGGGTCCGGAAGTTCTCGATAGCCGTGAGGATCCAGTCCGGTGTACCCTCCGGATCTATATAGAGGAACCGCAGGTCCGCCACGAGCGCGACGACTACCGCCACCAGCCCGTAGCGGAACCCCGTCCTAAGCGGTCCCAAAGACCCCTCCTGGAAATGCGTCTCTATTCACGACGGTGAGGATAGCAGCTTTTGCGTAGCTATCAGCGATCAGCCCCTGGCCGTGGTCCTCGTCGCCGCTAGCGAATGCGCAGCGTCCCCCTCGACTTCCCCCGACGTAGCCGTCGCAGAGCTCCGACCTTCGGTGCACGAGCCACCGGCATCACGAATGTTCGCTGATGGCTGAAAGCTACTCAAGCTACCGGCTCGGCTGGCGGAGCACGGTAGCCGCGCAGGAGGAAGAAGAGGCCGGCGAGAACGATCACGCCACCAAGCAGGGTAGGGAGGCCGGGTCTCTCGGTGAGAATCAGCCACGCCAGCAAGGCCGAGACTACCGGCTCGGCGAGGATCGTGCCGGAGATGATGGAGACTTCCACGTAGCGAAGCGCCCAGTTGAAGACGGTGTGGCCCAGGATCTGGGGCCCCAGGGTAATTGCTCCCAGCCAGAACCACGTCTCCCCGGAGTACCCCCACAGCGGCGCGTCCGAGTAGAGCGCCGCCGGCAGGAGCGTGGCGGCGGCCGAGGAGTAGACAACTATGGAGTACGGCAGCACGCCAACGCCCGTCGTGCGCAGCGAGCGGCCGATCAGGACGTAGACGGCGACCGTTATAGCGCCGATCACGGCGAGCGTGTTCCCGAAGAACGTCGCCGAACCGACCGACCCGTCAGAGGCGATCACCACCGTACCCGCGAGCGCCACGAGTATCCCAAGGAAGGACAATGGCGAGGTGCGTTCTCCGAAGACTAGGTAAGCGAGGATCGCGGCGAAGACCGGCTGGGTACACACCAGCACCACGCTTGCCGCCACGCTCGTGTAGTCGAGAGAGGAGATCCAGAACCCAAAATGCGCCCCCAGAGCGACGCCAGAAGCGATCCCGCCCCAAAGAGCCCGCCCGCGCGGAAACGCATCCTGACGATAGAGGGCGAAGGGCAACAGCACGAGCACCCCCAACGTACTGCGCCAGAACGCCACCGCGAGCGCCGGGGCATCCGCCAACCGGATAAAGATCGCCGCCGCCGAGACGGCGAGCACGCCGATGGCTACGGCCGGGAGCGCGACCTTGCTCTCTGCACGGCCTTTCCTCGCCTCATCCTGTACCAAACGAGCGCCACCATCTCCCTCGCAAACTGCCCCCGGCGCAGCCCCGGGTTCCGCCACATCGGGCTACTATACACCGGAGAAGCGTGGGCCCGGAGGCCCTCCGCCCGGAACGCCTCGACCGACCGCACGCAGTGCAGAGGGTCCGTGACGAGAACCACGCTCCCTATTCCGCTCTCCTCCGCTATCTCCGCCACCCGGTAGGCGGACTCCCGCGTGCTCTGCGCCTCCTCCTCGGCCAGGATGTCCTCCCTGGAAACCCCCGCCTCCCGCAACATCCTCACCATCACCTCCGCCTCGCTCGGCGGATGCCTCCCGACACCGCCGGTCGGTATTAGCAGCCGAACCTCCCCTCTGGCATACAGCCCGGCCGCGTGCAGGGTTCTAGCCGCGAGCGGCCTGCTCGGCCTCCCGCCGGCCAGGACCTGCGTCCCGAGCACTACCACCACCCCCGGCGAGGCACCGTCCTCCGGGAACACCGTCTCGCCCCGGTAGACCCTCAAGAGAGCCCACAACTCCCCCAGGAGGGAGTCGGGCACCGCCGGCTGTCCGCCCCCCTTCATCCTCCGCCGCCCGGGTGCGTCCCTTCGCCTAGTGCCCGCCGCGCACGGGCGAGGTCTTCCGGCGAGTTGACGTTCAAAAGCAAGAGGTCCGGTTCGCCGAAGCGCCGCAGTTCCCCCTCCCCAACGTATCGTACTCCCGGCAGAGCTTCGATCATCCCGCGTACGGATCGCTCGCCCCGGTCGAGCGCGGCGCCGGCCACCGGCAGAACCTCCCGTCCATCATAGGCGGCGCACAGGGGATGTGAACCCTCTCCGGAGACGGGCACGACGGCCGGGACGCCGTGCTGGAGGAGGCAGAGGAGATACCCTACTAGCCCGCTTGTGAGGAACGGCATGTCACCGGCGGCGACGAAGACGGCCTGGTGACGGGCGGCGAGTAGCCCGGCCTCGATGCCCGCGAGCGGACCCTGGCGGCCGGGACGTAGATCAGATATGCGACGGACCCCGGCAGGGACGCGGCCGCCTCCGCCGGCGACGAGGACCTCTTCGCAGCGGGACGAGAGGACGGCATGGACCCGGTCGAGGAGAGAGGTCGTCCCGACCTTCAGGGGGAGCTTGTCCCGGCCCATCCGGCGGCTCTCTCCGCCGGCCAGGATCAGGCCGGTCGCCGGATCTGGTTCTAGAGGGCCGTTCAGGAGCCGAACCCGAGGGCCCGTCCACCCCCAAGCTCGCCTATGCGCCGCCGGAGCAGGTCCATCTTCATCTGCTGCGGGGCTGAGTAGGTCTGGTGGCTCAGGCGCTTGGTAAATGCAAGGTTCACCGCCGCCTCATGTCTCTTGCGGGCGCGTCGCCACTCGCCGATGCGGCCCGTGAAGATCAGACCGAAGTAGTAGAACGTTCGGGCGAAGTAGGTCGGGAGGATGTCGTAGTCCGTGGCGCTGATCGTGCCGATCCTCATCTCCTCGTAGAGCTCCCTGCGGATCGTCCGGCGTTCGACGGCGAGCCAGACCACTATGAGGATGACGTACAGGATGAGTACGAGGACCTCCAGGACGTACGCCAGGGGTCCGAAGAGCGAGGCCGTAAAGTTGAAGGTCGCGTGCAATAGGATCGCGCCCGAGAGCCCCAGGACCGGCAGGAGAACCTTCAGGATCCTCGACCGGACCCAGGGTATGAGCCCCAGCCCGATCCCGGTGAGTGACGTGAACGCCGCGTGGGCGAAGCCGCCGAAGATGCGCCGGATAATGAACGTCTCCTCGCCGGCCTGCGCATAGTAAATGATGTCCTCCGCTATGGAGAACCCGAACCCAACCGCCGAGCCGTAGACGATGCCGTCCATTACCCCCGAGAACTCCATCTCTCCACGCCTCCGGGCGACCAGCGACGCCACGACGAAGGCGATCAGGAGCGCGGCGCCTTTGAAGGTCTCCTCGACCGGGGGCGCCACGAAGACCGCCGTGAGGAAGCCTGCCGCCTGATCGTTGGCCACCGCGCTCAACGTCGCCCCGATGAGCGTGTTGAAGATAAGCGAGAACAGGGCCGCCACCGTGAACCCCCAGACGAAGACCGGGATCACGTACTTGAGCTCCTCCCGCTCATAGAGGTCTATCGCCCTGACGAACAGAAGGTAGACCACGGCCTGCACGACCCCGACCCCGACCAACGCAACGCTCAAGCTACCGCCACCTGACCCTTCTTCATGCGTCCCCTCCGCCCACGACGGGCGCGATTATACCCTGAAGCGCCGTTCCGGCCCTGTGGCTTGGTAGAATAAGGTCCAGGACAGACAGGATGGAGGGGCATTGGATAGACCAGAACAAGACCGGGACGCCATCCTCGGCGCTCTGGCCAACCTGACCCACGGCGTCTACGTGCTCGGCACCCGCAGGGGCCGCCAGATGACCGCCATGACCGCCGCCTGGGTCACCCGGATCTCCGAGCGCCCCCCCTGCGTCGCCGTCGCCGTGCGCGAGGACCGCTACACTCACGGTCTCATCCTGGAGAGCGCGACCTTCTCTTTGAGCGTGCTGCGTGAGGATCAGGTAGACCTCGCCACCCACTTCGCCGAAACCAGCGGCGAGTACCACGACAAGCTCTTGGGCATCCCTTACGGACTCTCCCCAAGCGGCTCCCCCGTCCTCCTCGACTGCCTGGCCTACCTCGACTGTAAGGTCCTGGATACCGCCCGCGCGGGCGCCCATACCGTATTCATCGGCGAGGCAATCGCCGGCGAGTCCTACGGCCCCGACTATCCTCTGCTCTACGACCCGACCGAGTACGAGGAGGCGTTGAGCTAGTGCAGGACAGCCTGGAAGACCACCTGAAAGACCTCGGCTACGAGCTCCCCGCCGTCCCCCGTCCCGCTGGCTCCTACGTCCCGGCCGCCCGCGCCGGCGCCCTCCTCTTCACCGCCGGCCAGCTCCCTCTCAGAGAGGGCAGGCTTACGTATACCGGAAAGGTCGGAGGTGATGTCTCCACCGAGGAGGCAAAAGAGGCCGCCCGCCTCTGCACCATCAACGCCCTCGCGGCCGTAAAGGCCGAGGCGGGGCTGGAGAACGTCCGCCGCATCGTAAAAGTCACGGGCTACGTCGCCTCCGCCGCCGGCTTCAACGACCAGCCCGGGGTGATGAACGGCGCGTCGGAGCTTCTGGGCGAAATCTTCGGCGAGAGAGGGCTCCACGCCCGCAGCGCCGTCGGCGTCGCTGAGCTCCCCCTCGACGCCCCCGTGGAGGTCGAGCTAGTAGTGGAGCTTGCCGACCCGCAAGGGTAATTAGACCTTACAGGCTCCACATTGGAGACGCGGGCGGTAAAATACAATCTGCTTGTATAGATACTCTAACAATTATGAATCAGGAGGAAGACTGTGGCACAGCCCCAGGCTCAAGAGGCACGGATAAGACTCTACACCGGAGACTATTGCCCGTACTGCCGCATGGTGAAGAAGGAGCTCGAAAGAATGGCCCTTCCTTATGAAGAGGTGTATGCCGACGCCGACGGGCGGCAAGAGGTCATCCGGCTCTCCGGGCAGCGAGCTATCCCGATCCTCACCATAGGGGACGAGGTGCTCGTTGATTCCACCTACATCATCCGCGAGCTTCGCAGGCGCTTCGGCTAGCCGTCCGGCTGGCTTTTCAGCTCCTCTATAGCGTAGGAGATGTAGTAGGCAACGGAGTCCTCGGGGCCGTTCTCAAGGAAGGCGCGGGTCTTGCCGATAGGATCGGCGGTGACCTCCGGGAAATCTAGCATGAGGTCTTCACCCCAGACCACTACGTCACGCCACGATCCCCGCGGCGGCGCGTGGCGACGCAGGATCTCCCCAGCATAGCATCCCAGACCGCGCGCGAGCGCGTCGAGAATGGGAGCGTGCTGGTCATCCCCGTAGCCTTCGGCTAGGGCTGCGACCAGCAGCTCCTCGATCAGGGACAACTCCTCTGGCTCGTAGGCAAGGTTCAGGCCCCAGTGCCGCTCGGCGGCGCTCTTGAACCCCTCGGCGCAGGCCTCGGGCCTCTCCGGATCGTCGCTGAGCACGAGGTCTAGCTGGAAGAGCGCCGCAGGCGAACGCCCGCAGAGGTAGCGAACCTCCTCCGGTACGGGGTACACGCTCAAGATCTCCAGGATCGCGCCCGAATACTCTGACGAGCGGAGCACGGCGGCAGTCCTCAGCGTGGTGCTCACGGTCTTTTCCTCCCAGGCGTCGGCCTGGACCTCGATGAAGACGTCCTCCTCGCCACGGCGCAGGTAGATCGGCACCACAGCCTGCCCCGTCGGCGAGGAGACCTCCTTGAACAGCTCGACGACCTCCTCACCACGCCGCCGGAGTTCCTCGGCGGCCCGTGAGATCGCTGCCGCCCGCGAGAGACCACGCTCGAGCTTCATGGTCTCTGCCAGCGGTCTCTCCGCCGAATCCCCAACCTGGTCCGCAAGCGGACCGGCAACCCTCGGCCGTGCCCTGAGCGTCTCGCCCTCGGGCGCCTTCCGCTTGCGACGTCTCCAAAACATGAAACTCATCCCCCCTTATCCGGACCCTGTGCTCGAAGAGATTCTAGCACCGGCTATTGCCATCGGGAAACGGTTTGCCGGCACACGTCCGTATGCACTAACCTTACGCGCATGAGCATAAAACATACAGGTCCCGCCGCCAGGGCGGGCGAACAAGAGATCATACTGGTCCGTCACGGCCAATCGACCGCGAACGCGACCGGTGTCTGGCAGGGCCAGCTAGACTACCCTCTCTCGGAGGAGGGCCGGCGCCAGGCCGCGGCGGCTGGCCGCGCCCTGAAGGGCACGGACCTCTCCAGCGTCTACGCGAGCCCTCTCTCGCGGGCCTTCGAGACGGCTGAGATAGTGGCGCGCGAGACGGGCTTTCCTGGCAGCGTAGTTCCCCTACCGGACCTAACGGAGCGCGGTGGCGGCGTACTGGAGGGCCTTACCTGGGAGGAGCAAGAGGCCCGAAACCCCGAGTTCGTCAGGAAGTTTCTCGCCCTGCCGGAAGAGGAGCGCTGGACCCTCGCGGGCGCGGAGACCGACGAGGAGATACTGGCCCGCTTCGAGAAGGCGCTCTCGAAGATACGATCTCGCCACCCGGAGAACGACGGCCCCCTCGTCATCGTCTCCCACGGCGGCATCATGCGCGCCTTCCTGCGCGACATCTACGGACCCGGGGTCCTCCCCGGCCACGAACGCGCCCCAAACTGCTCCTTCACCAGGCTCCTCTGGGATCCTTCGGCTCCATACGCTGTCCCAAAGCTCCTGGAGCTGGCCTCCACGAGACACCTCTCGCTATAAGAAAGCCGCGAAGCTATCCTTAGCTTCGCGGCCTCTAAGTCCTGGCCCCGGCCTCGCGGCCGGTCGACTCTTCTACTCGATGACGCGGACGCTGCGGGCATTCGGACCGCGGTCGTTGCGACCGACGACGTACTCGACGTCACCGCCGGGCTCCAGTGCCGAAGGGTCTCCCTCGACCTCGGAGTGGTGGACGAAGAGATCCTCGCCGGTCGGCCGCACCAGGAAGCCGTAGCCTTTCTCGGGATCGAACCACTTGACCCGGCCCTGCTCCCGGTCGGGCTCGGGGAACCCCGGCTGCACCGACGGCCCGTTGGTCGAGGGCGCCGGATCGGGTGAAACCTCCGGGACGGTCTCGGCGGCGAAGGTGGTCGTTTGCAGGTCCACACCCCCGTCGGCTTCCTCTTGCGGACCCTCCTGCCGGACACCGCCCGATACAGCCTCCAGGACTATAGAGTCCTCGGCCACCTTCACGACGACCGACTCGACGTTGGACCAGTACTCCCGCCAGATCGGGTCATCCGCCACCGAAGGGTCGAACCACAGGCCCCAGCCGTCGCGCTCGCCGTGGTCCAGGACGCCCTCGAAAGTACTCCCCGCTTCGCGGGTGGCCCGGTCACGGCGGTAGATGTCGTTGCGGGAGCGGAAGGATTGTACGGAGGAGGCACTGGTACCCAGGGCATCGGCGATCCAATCATCCGTCTTGCCAGCGTCCACCCATTCCCGGATCTGCTTGATGTGCGGCTTCAGCGCTATGCGTTTCTTCGATTCAGTCATGCTCCTTGCAACTCCTTAATTACCTCTCTACTAACCTGTTACTGCCGATACGTTAGGTATGAAACAATGGAAAAAGGTCGCTCCATGAATATTTAGCCATACGTGCATAACACCATACTACCCTCCAGACGAATTTGCAAAGCATTTCGCTGGTAAGATCGGCACGGGCGAGCACGTGTCGCCGCAAAGGCAGGCGATTCAGGGGGTCATGAGCGAGGGTCCTCCCCCTCCTTGCCCGGTGCGTCCTCGGGGCCGGTCTCGGGCGGGGCGGGTGTAGGCCGCTCTCCGCCGCCTTCTTCGCGGGTGCCGGGGGCATCCTTGGCCTGCGGGTCCTGGACTCTTGTCGGCTCGTCGCCCCGGTCGGGCTCTCGCCGCGCCGCCTTTCGCTTGGCTCGCTCGTCGGGGCTCGGCCTCACCGACTCCCGGTCCGTGCCGCCCTCACCGATCTCATCTCCGGCCACCGTGGGCTCCGCTGTCTCCGCTTCAGTAGCCTCGGGCGGGGGCTCGGGGAAGTCGAGCCGGTCTTGGGTTGCGAGTTCGGCCAGTATCTCGCCCACGATCGGGGCGGGAAGCTCCAGGCGCAGGGCCAGGTTCTCGGCGGCGCCGAGCACGGCATAGTCGTCCCCCGCGGACCCCTGGTCCAGGACGCCCAAAGAGACGAGGACCCGAGAGATCTCCGGCCCCGGCACGACGGTATCGCCGCCCGCCGCGACGCGCAGGTACTGTATGAGCCGGAGATTCAGACCCTCGATGACGCCGACGATTGGCTCGGTCTCGTATATGCGCCGCCGGATAAAGAGCCGGGTGTCGTAGCCGTTGGCCCAGCGCCTCAAGACCTCTCGCTCGTCCACGTAGTTGTACTGGGCCACCCGATGCTGGAACTGTCCGAGGAGCTGGCCGGTCAGCGTACGCAAGGACTCGTCCCCGAAGAACCACTCCACGCCCTCGACGTTCATGATGCCGCTCGCGCGCGGTATCGTGAGCGCCTCCTCCTCATCCTCGAAGGTCTCCTTGAATCTGCGGACCAGCTCCCGCACCTCGTCCACGGTACGGCCGCTCTTCATCAGAGCGGACTCGTAGATCACCAACGCCGCCGTCTCATGCGCGTGCGCCTGCTCGTCACTCCTGAGCGCGGCCCTCTCCAACCTCGCCTCGAAATCTTCGAGGTTCTTGATCTTCCAGGCGGCCGCCTCCAGCGCCCCGCCGGATGCGAGATCTATCATCACAACCCCTTACTTACTCTTACAAACGGCCCGTACCTCACCAATATACAGCATCTTCGCCTCCCTCTACCGGACGAGGTCCTTGAGCCCATAAACACCGGGGGCTGTCTGGACGAAGTGACTCGCCGGATTATCCCGGACGTCAACCGAGAGCCGGGCGCGCATCGTGTTGTGCGGGGTGTGGCCTCGGCTCACGAGATAGCCGGAGCCGAGCGCAATCTCCGTGATGTCCGTGTAGTGCAGGGGGTGTCCGACCTCTTCGAGGACGAGGCGCGCGGCGGCCTTGAAGTCCAGAGCCAGGCTACCC
Source organism: uncultured Rubrobacteraceae bacterium (assembly GCA_902806075.1). Classification (GTDB taxonomy): domain Bacteria; phylum Actinomycetota; class Rubrobacteria; order Rubrobacterales; family Rubrobacteraceae; genus Rubrobacter_F. The sequence continues at coordinate 15,968 of CADCVG010000045.1, read as the reverse complement.
CTGGGGTCCCGTGGGCGGCGGAACCTCCGGGTAAGCCCCGATCAGGGTGAGGTAAGTAGTATGTTCCTCCAGCCTCGCCAGAGCCCGCTTCACCCGCTCCTCCTCCGGGTGCCCCTCGAAGTCCACGAAGAAGACGTACGTCCAGGCCCGCCTCCTGGAAGGGCGACTCTCGATGCGCCTCAGGTCTATCCCCTCCTCCGCAAAAGCCGAGAGCGCGTCCCTCAGCCCCCCCGGCCGGTCCTTGAAGGAGAACACGGCGCTCGTCTTGTCCCTTCCCGTCGGCCCCGCCCACGAGCGCCCGAGCACGATGAAGCGCGTCGCGTTCGTCCGGGCGTCCTGGATGTTGCGGGCGAGGATGTCGAGGTCGTAGGCCTCCGCCGAGATGGCGCTCCCCACGGCCGCCATCCCCGGCTCCTCCGCCGCCCTCCGTGCCGCCTCCCCGGTCGACTCGACCTCTTCGATTGCAGCGTGAGGCAGTTCACGGCGCAGCCACGTCGCAGATTGGGCCAGCGCCATCGGGTGCGAGCAGACCGTTTGTATCTCTTTGAGGGACGCGCCCTTGAAGAGCAGGTTCTGGGAGATCGGCAGGTAGACCTCGCCGCAGACCTTCAGGGGGCTCGCCATGAGCTCGTCTAAAGTGTGCGTCACGGCCCCCTCCATCGAGTTCTCGACCGGCACTACGCCGTGTTGGGCCTCGGCCCCCTCGACCCTCGCGAAGACCTCCGCGACCGTCGCAAGCGGCTCCAGCTCGACGCTCGTCCCGAAGGCGCGCCGCGCCGCCTCGTGCGTAAAGGTAGACTCGGGACCAAGGTAGGCAACCTTCAGCAGCGCTTCGAGGGAGATAGAGGTAGAGATAATCTCCCGAAAGACGGCCTCCAACCCGGTCTTCGGAAAGTCCCCGTGGCTCAAGGAGGAGAGGCGGTCCAGGACCTTACGCTCACGGGCTGGGACGTACGCCTCCAGGCCCTGAGCATGCTTTATCTCCCCGATCCTGCGCGCAAGACGCGCCCGCTCGTCGAGGAGCCGGACTATCTTCTCGTCTACCGCATCTATCCCGGTTCTCAGCGCATCCATCTCCCCCGGCTCTTCCGGGGCGCGGTCCTCAGCGAACATCGGGCCACCTCCGGATGGCGTGGTGCTTGCCTCTCTGTGTACTTGGCTCGAACGTCACGGCGATCTGCCTCCGTAGAAGTTAGGGTTGCATTGGGCTGGTCAAAACAGATTGCGGAGAAACGCGCCACGCGGAGAACGTACCGCGTAGGGACGTTTCCCTTAAATAAATCGCCCGCCAGCGAATCGCGATATACCACGTTCCGCGCTTGGGATCACTGTAACCTGGACGCACATACTCGGGGACAAACTACCAAACTTGCTCGCATCCTGTCAAAAGAAGCAGTCAGCAAGAGCGGTTGGAGGCGAATCAACCGTGCATTTCTCCCACGCCTGAACGTTGTCGCACCCTGACCGGCGTTCTGCTCACGACAGTGCGAATAGCTGATGGCTAAAATCTAAAGAACGATAAGCAAGACGGCCACGACCGCGGCAAGACCGAATCGGTAGTAGGCGAAGGCTCGCAGGCTGTGATCTACGACGAAGCGCAAGAAGAACCTGATAGCCAGGTAGCCGACAAAGGCCGAAGTGACGAAACCGACTCCAAAGAGCAGGATATCGTACGCGCTCATGCCCTCCGAGACGACCTCTCCCAGCTGCAGAGTACCGGCGCCGGCGATGATCGGGACGCTCATCAAGAACGAGAATTTGGCTGCCTCCTCCCGCCTCAGGCCCAGGAACAGCCCGAGCGTTATCGTCGCCCCCGAGCGCGACACGCCGGGCACGAGCGCCGCCGCCTGAGCCAGCCCGATGCCGACCGCCTCGACGAACGTCAGCTTCGAGGCCTGGCGTGAGCGCCGCCCGACCGCCTCTCCCACGATGAACAGAACTCCGACCAGAACCAGGTTGAAGACCACCACCCAAGGAGACCGCACCGCCGTCTCGAAAAAGTCCTCCAGAAGGTACCCGATCAGGGCCGCCGGCACCGTAGAGGCGAGAATTAGATAGGCGAACCTCTGGTCCGGGTCCGAGAGATCCCTGTGGCGGAGCGACCGTAGGAACGCGACCGCCATCCGGATAAGGTCCCGCCAGAAGAAGGAGACCACGGCGAGCAGAGTTCCAAGGTGCATCGCTACATCGAAAGAAAGCCCGAACCTCTCCTGATCCAACCCCAAAAAATACTGTCCGAGAAGCAAATGCCCCGAACTGGAGACCGGCAGGAACTCCGTGAGCCCTTGCACTACCCCGAGAAATATCGCCTCTATTAGCTCCAGCACGCTAAATATCCTTTGTCTCTCTTACCGGCGCGCACTATAAGATATCGGCGGCGGGCCGTCAGCGCCGGCTAGACACGGCTGAGGCGTTCGAGGGCGGCGTGATCCTTGAGCGTGATGCGCCCGCCTTCTATCCCGACGACGCCGCGGTTGCGCATGTCGTTGAGGACCTTCGTGACCGACTCGCGCGTGGAGGCGACCATTGCGGCGAGGTCCTGGTGGGTGAGGCGGAGGTCTATGGTCACCGAGCGGCCGTCATCGTACCTCTCCCCGAACTTCCGGGCGAGGATAGGCAGGAGGTTCGCCAGCCGCACCTCGGTCTCGCGGGGCAGCAGGCACCCGACGAGCTCCTCGTACTGCACGAGCCGGAGCTCCAGGAGCGTCATCATCTTTAGCGCCGCCCGCGGCTCCCGCCGGATAGCCCGCTCCATAAAGATCTTGGGTACCTTCGTGACCTTACACTCGGTGACGGCCTCGGCGTAGGCGCGCTGCCTGGCCTCGCCGACGAACGCGAGGTGCCCGAAGATGTCCCAGGGCTTCAAGAGCCGTAAAGTGGCCTCCTTGCTCCCCGAGTAGGGTCTGAAGAGCTTCACCACGCCGGAGATCAAGACGTACAAAGCGTCGCCGTACTCGCCTTCGCTGTAGATGGCGTCACCCGGTTGGTAGATCCTATCGGCCGAGGCGATCCCCATGCGGCGCAGGATCTCTAAAAGCTCCCGGCACTCTTGCTCTTGCACCTCTCCAAACTCGCTCATGCCGGTCTCAACCGCCATTAACGCCCCCCGCTCCACGTACCCCGTGTACGACGACTCATGTAACCATACATTCCTCTAAAGATGATACTGCTACAAGCAGTGCCATTGTACCTCACGCACGCCCCCCGGACCGGATGCAATGGCCGCGTTGGCGAGGCCGGGTTAGGGTAGAATACACGCGCCAGGATCCATGACAGTCAAGCGATATGTGGGAGCGTATAGCGTGGAACGTGTAACCTTGATAATTATGGTCGGGGTGATGATCGCGCTTATCGCGGTCGTGTTCGCGGTGCTCGGCAAGGGTGAGTACAAGCCGCCGCCGCAGGAGGAACAGGGGTACGTGGCGCAGGAGATGCTGCCACTCTAAACACGGATCCGACCTGCTCGGGCCGTTTATGGCTGCGCGGGCGGCTCGCGCTCGACGGCGACCTCGTAGACGCCGTTAACAAGGAGTAGCTCAGGAGAAATCCATCCGCCACGGCCACCCCTCCACACTGCATCTGTGGTGGTCGCGCCGTCCTCTGGGCGCCTGCCGAACGGTGCTCCTCGCCTCGCTAGTGGACGATCCCTCAAACGACCTATCAGAGGAGGAGGCGAAGGAGGAGCGCGACCGGCTCTTCGGCATCCTGGAGGAGTTGGTCGAGTGGGAGAACTCGAACGACGAGGGGGTCCTCTCGCGGGCGCGGAAGGAGATCCTTCGCTCTACCAGAGGAGATCCCCCACCAGTGCTGGGTGGTGGCTCATCCTGTGTTGTCCAAGCAGTTCAGGTTGTGTAGTCGTGCAAGAACAGCAGCAGGCAAACCTCGTGCATCTGCTCTCTCTTTGAGAACGACAGCGTCTTCTCACAAATCGTCCCAGGCGTTGGCGTAATACCAGACCGGGGCGGAGCAGCGCGGCTTCTCCTCGGCATCAGGCTCACGGTGCGTTCGAGGGCGATGCCAGTTTCAGGTAAGCATCCCCCGGTGATCCTCGTCTACCTCGCCGGCGGGCCTGATGGTACCGCGTAGCAATCGCTTGACGGAGAGCGCCGTCTCGTTCTCGCGGTCATCTTCTAGGGTGAGGTTCTGCCCGCACCCACACGTGAAGTCCGTGCGCTCTGAAAGCCAGTCCTCCTCAAGTCCGAGGAGTATCATGGTCTTCCAGCACTTCTTGCACACGAGGACGATCCGCCCCGAGCATTCCACGGAGTGCTCTTCTTCCAGATCATGTTGCATGCCCTATCCCCCCTGTCTCTCCCAGCCGGCGGTGGAGGCCTCCGCGAGAGTAGAATGGTCTCCGGGTGGGCCATCGTTCCTCCGGGGGCCCCTCCAGATACCCGGAGGCAGCATTCCGGGCCCGCCCCAAGCTAATCTTACACGTCACCGCGAGGGGTAAAAGATCTACCACGGTAGACCTCTACCTCATCTCAAGGTGGAGCAAGGAGGGTACGGGTTGCCAAAATCTCCAAACCCAAGTCCATGACGTTCAGCCGAGCACCGCCTTGCAGATAGAGGTGTTGGTGGCGCGGTTTGATTGATCAGACCCAAAACGCGCGTGAGGATCGTTTCTCTAAAACAATCCCATGAAGTCCCGAGGCTAGCATAGGCTAACGGCAAGGGGTATTGAATCCTCCAGACGTTCGGACTAGCACTGAGATCGCCCCCCATGCAGTACGGTTAACACGCACAAAAAGAGCCGGAGTCCCGATCAGAATCTAGCCGGACGGGCGGAGTTACGGGCGTCTCTCCTCATTGGTCTTAGATCTACGGTGTTTTGCTTCTTTCCACTCCTCAAGTGTCAGATAGGCGGCGGCTGTCAACGAGACGAGCGCTATCACACCGGCAATAAGTATAGCGACCGGTTCTGTCACTTCCGACGGCACGGTATCAAGCACGTTTGCGAACCAGGATCTACCGACGAGAACGACCGCCAAAACTAGAAGCGTGGCGCCCAACACGATGAGTATTCGATCTATTCTCATAACCCCGAGTATAGCCGATAGGCACAAGAGGTTTGCGGCGCCATCAAGGGCGAAGGGCCGGAGCACAGTAGTACTCCGATCCTTCCTCACGACAAAAGGTGGCTCTTACCTACCCCCGTCGGTTCTGTAATGCCAGATCTCGTCGGTGAGGTAACCACAGAAGTATCCCTCTATCTGTTCGGTCAGGAAATCTTTACGGTAGAGAAACCCGCCAGGGGTGAAGTAGTAGGTCTTCCCGGCCTCCGAGAACTCTCGGTAGGGGATAAGGCTCTCGTCCGGATGGCTCGCAACATCACTGAGATAGTCGGGGATATTCTCGGCTGTGGCGTCATGCGTCATCGTCGTCTTCAAACCATCTTCCTTTCGCTCGGAGCTTCGTCACGGACAAAGAGAGCGCGCTCCCTGGTGGATCGCTCTCCTACCGGCAACTTATCGTGGCGGGGGAACGGAAGATATAGGATATTTGTACTATTGTATTCACTCCCCCATAGGCTATAGACGCGCGGCGATTGCCCCGGTCCTATAGAGCTAGGTGACCGAGTCTACGAGCCGTTCGAGAGTTAGGCGGGGCGGAGCAGGGAGTCGAGGTCAGGGCCGAAGCCGTCAAGCTAGCCCGCTCCTCACAGAAGCTGCCCTCCGAGGTAGCCGGAGATCTCGCAGTCGCCGCCGAAACCCTGCGCAACTGGCTCAAGCAACAGCAGATAGATGCCGGAAAGCGCGACGGGCCAACCACCGATGAGCGTGAGGAAATGAAGCGCCTTTGGCGCGAGAACAAGATCCTCAAAAAGAAAGAGTGATGCTCAGAAAGGCCACGGCTTTTTTCGCCAGCGAGGAGAACAACACCCGGAGGCGGCGGTGATCTTCTCCTTCATCGAGATGTACAAGACGGAGCACCCAATAGAGCTTATGTGCCGGGTTCTGCGAGTGTCTCGCTCAGGCTACTACGCCTGCAGGGTACGGCCGCCTTCACACAGAGATCGGGACAAGGCCGCCCTTAGCGAGCGTATCCGACACATCATCGGGGTTCCAGAGGCACCTATGGAGCACCGCGGAGATCCACGCTCAGTTGCGTGCCGATGGCATGAGGGTCGGAAACAAGCGGGTAGCGCTAGGCTCATGCGCGAAGAAGGGCTCGAGGGCCGCCACCAACGCAAGAAGAGGGCGCATCGCACCACCTGCAGGCACCCACAAGCCGTGCTGCCCGCCCCGGACCTCGTGGAGCGGAAGTTCACCCCAGAGGCAAGGGAGCGCCTCTGTTTGGCGGATATTTCCTACGTGCCGACCTCCTGGGAGGGCTTTGACTATCTAGCAGCGGATAAAGGCGTCCTGCCAGGTCGTTGTAAACCGCTTGAATCAACCGAATTGCCGGACGTGCAAGGACGGAGTAGACTTGCGCAGCGTGACTCAAAATCCGGTGAGGGCGACCTCGTGTGGGTTCGAGTCCCACTCCAGCATAGATCAAATTTCTGCAAAGATGGGGTCTCACTCTGAAGCCAATTTTCCTATCGCTATCTGTCGAGCTATCCGTCGGCGCGCGGCGGTGAACTCTGTGGTGACAACGAAGCCGAACGGGAATGGGATCGATTGATTACAAGGGGAGGGCGTCATCCGTGCGGCAGTACACCGGAAAAAGCAAGGTAGAGCGTGTAGTGCTTGCGACGCTCGTGGTCCTGCTAGCCCTCGGGTCTCTCGTGGGCTGCGGCGGTCCCGTTGACGGAGAGGCGGGCGCAACTCGTGAGAATGGCGCGCCGGCTGCCGGAGTAGGGCCGGAGGCGGCTTCGTCGGGTGTCGCTCTGGAGGCGGCGTCCACGGTGGACGAGGCTTACATCAGGGAGAGCCTGGACCACCTTACGGGCATCTCCCCCGCACCGCTCGATGGTGGGGAGACCACGATCTCCGAGCGCGGGAGCGACGAGGGGCGGAGAGCGGCGGCTGAGTATATGGAGGAATCCTTCGAGGAGATTGGCATTCTCGCGCGCATTATCGAGTTCCCGGTGGACGACGGGACCGGATACAACGTGGAGGCGACCGTAGAAGGGACCGGGGACGGTAAGCATCTGTGGGTGACCGCGCATCTCGACTCCGCCTACAACGCCGGGGCGAGCGACGACGCGAGCGGGCTCGTCTCGATCCTCTCGACGGCGAAGGCGCTTGAGGAGATCGGCCCGGAGCATACCGTCCACTTCGTCGCCTACGACCTGGAGGAGATCGGCCTGATCGGCAGCTCCCGCTACGTGAGGAGCACGGTCGGCGACATCCGCGAACGGGAGGGTGAAGAGGCGATCATCGGGAACCTCAACAGCGACATGATCGGCTACGACGAGGGCGGATACGACGCGGTGCTGGGCGCCTGCAACCGGGCCGGCCCGATAGACGACGCCGTCCGCCAGGCCCTGGAAGATATAGACTCCCCGATCCAACTCGACGAAGACTGCCTGAAGCGCTCCGACCACCAGAACTTCTGGGATGCAGGCTACCCGGCCGCCATCCTGACCGACGGCACCAGGTACGACGGCTACCCCTACTACCACCGCTCCAGCGACACAGTGGACAAGCTGAACATCCCCTATCTGCACGCCATGATCCAGCTGACCGCCGCCACCACCGCCCTGCTCGCCTCCCCAAACGAAACCTGACGGAGCGTACGCTCCCCGCACTACCGTTTAGCGGACTTTCAACCTCCAATTTGCCCTCCTGTAACCCTGACCGGTGAAGCATCCGGTACCATCCAGTCGCGTTGCGGGAACGCCTTCTTTGGAAGCAGCCCGTCTCGCGCCTCGTTTACCGGGGCCTCCGGACACGCCAGGGCATTTACAAGGCTTGCACGCTTTCCCTCCCCTCCCGGAGCCCCGGTCTTCTCTAACACAGGCGTAGCGTGGTTCCGCCCTCTCCAAGAACGACGGACGCACGAAAGGAGGGCCGGAGCGTGATAGCCCCAACCCTCCTTTGATCCCTCTACGCCCGGCTAACCGGGGTAGACGGAGTTGTTTTTGCTACCCCTGACGGATGGCCCTGCGAGCCACCAGCCCGCCACCGACGAGAAGGGTGCCAGCGGCCAGCCCGAGGAGCGCGGCATCAACGGACATACCACCGCTCTCCGGGAGGTCCTTCTTCTCGTCTTCCTTCATCTTGTCCTTCTCCTCTTCCTTATCCTTATCCTTCTCTTCTTCCTTGCCCTTCTCCTCTTCCTTGCTCTTCTCCTCCATCTTCTCCTTTTCCTTGGTCTCCTGCGCCATGGCAGGAACGGCGACTACCGTCATCGCCGCCAGGATCAGGGCCGCCGTCAAGGCCAGCATAATGCGCTTCATACGCACTCCTCTCTGCTCGCGCGATCCCCTATGGACCGCTATTTCCTGCACGACAATACCTGGATACCATGAACATCTGAAGAGTTTTCAAAACGATTTCATCCAGGTTTTGCAGGGATTTAACGAAGGCGAGCACCGAGGCGACGAGGGCTCTTGGGGACGGTTCTGTACCACGAGCAGCCTCGCCGGTTGAAGGAACGGTTGCCAGGGTATTGTAGGGTCCGTAAACCCCTGTTTAGCAGATGGAGTAGAGGCGATAGGAGAGGAACCACATGACCCATCCCTGGCACGACGTTTCAATCGGTGACGACGCTCCAAACGAGTTCAGCGTCGTGATCGAGGTCCCCAAGAACTCAAAAGTCAAGTACGAGCTGGATAAAGATACCGGTCTGCTGAAGGTTGACCGGATCCTGTACTCGTCCGTCGTCTATCCGGAGAACTACGGTTTCATACCCCAGACGCTGGCCGACGATGACGACCCGCTGGACGTGATAGTGCTAATGCAGGAACCCGTTCAGGCAATGAGCCTTCTGAAGGTGCGCCCCATCGGCCTGCTGCCGATGGTCGACGAGGGCGAGAACGACGAGAACATCATCTGCGTGCACGTCGACGACCCGGAGTACAAGACTTACAACCACGTCAACGAGTTCCCCGAGCACCGGTTGAACGAGATAAAGCAGTTCTTCAAGGAGTACAAGAACCTGGAGGGTAAAGAGGTAGAGATGGGAGACATCTCCGGCCCCGAGGACGCCATAGAGTATATCCAGCGCGCGATAAACCTGTACAAGGAGAAAGTCTCTTCGGGGAGTTAGACGACTCCTCGTAAGTCGCTTTGGTCTCTAATGGGAGGCGCATGATGACCAAGTTCGCAAATAAGACGTGCGTGCCGTGCAAGAGCGATACGCCGCCGCTCGGAGGAGAGGATCTGAATGCCCTCCGGCGACAGGCCCCAGAGTGGGAGGTCGTCGAGGAGCACCACCTGCGCCGCCGTCTCCGGTTCAAGAACTTCAGGGAGGCGCTGGACTTCGTGAACCGGGTGGGCGAGCTCGCCGAGGAGCAGGGGCACCACCCGGACGTCGGCTTCGGCTGGGGATACGCGGAGGTTACGGTCTGGACGCACAAGATCGATGGTCTCACGGAGAGCGACTTCATCTTCGCGGCGAAGGTGGACGCACTTTAGTGGAGAGGCATACGCCGGCGGTTTCAAAGGGGCGTAGACGGGCATAAAGAGCGGCACCGGCATGAAGGCCAGGCAAAGGAGGAAGTTCGTGTCAGAGCAGAACACCGAGCAGACGATCAAGGTACGTCAGGTAACCGATGTCCAGGCCTCGTGGACAGAGGACCAGCGCGGAGAACCCGGCTCGTTCACCATACAGTTGATCCTGGACGATGGCGCCGAGGAGTACGTCCTCCAACCTACGGCCAGCGATACCAAGGTCATGCTAAAGCTGTTCCGGAGCACCGACAAGGTGTACTTCGACCTCGGCAATAAGGTCCTGATCCCCAGCAACGTCTTTTAGGGACCGGCAACGCGCCCGAACTTTCGTACGTAGCCGGACCAGCAACAGAACACACAGGAGGAGCATAGAGTGGCGGACAAGCCAGCGGCGGAGCGGAACGTAGAGCAGCAGATCAAGGTACGCCAGGTAACCGATGTCCACGCGAACTGGAACGAGGAGGAGCGCGGGGCGCCCGGCAAGTTCTCTTTCCAGTTGATCCTGGACAACGGCGCCGAGGAGTACGCTATCCGGCCCCCGGCCGAGGATGCCGACGCCTTGATGGACCTCTTCTCGATGTCCGAGACCATCTACTTCGACCTCGAGCGGAAGGTTCTCATCTTCGGCACCATCTCTCTGGGCGGCTGAGCCGAACTCAGAACTTACGTAGTCTGTAGCGACGGGGTTCCCTTATTCTTTCGGGGGCCCCGTCTTTCTGTATCGGCGCAGCCTGCGCACGAGGAGGACGGCCATGATCGCTAGCATGCTCGCGTGCGAGACGAGCATGAACTGCACCCCGTAGTACCGCGGGTTGTAGTAGGAGATGGGGCTCGCCCACATCCAGGATGAGATAGGCCAGAAGAGGGGACGCAGGTCGTCCACGTGCGTGAGGAAGTCCACGATCGTGTGTCCGAACCATCCAAGCAGGAACCACAAGAAGACCCGCCGGCGGTCCGAGCGCCCGAGCCTCAAAGCCCAGTAGAGCCCGAGCAGGATAGCTACGGGGACTACCGAGTGGAGCGCCGAGCCCGTCGCACCGAAGGGGCCGCTGAAGTAGATCCTCTCGAGGTCTTCCTCGACCCAGAACCCGCCACTCTTGACCGCGAAGTACACGGTCCCCACGAAGGCCGGGATATCCGGCAGCACCGCCCCGACAGCACCCGCAACACCCGCCGCCCGTCCAGCCTTTACGCCGTGCTTCGAAAGCGCCCAGGTAAAGAAGGAGTGCGCGTAGGTCTCCACCCGGCGGATTGTACCCCGGCTCCGGCCATGAAAAAGCCGGTGCCCCGAAGGACACCGGCCCGGATATTTCGTAAGGTTTGGGGACTAGAACTCGAAGACGATGCGGCTCTTCTTGTTGGACTTGCGCCCACGGCCTCGCAGGAGCAGGAACAGGAGTATCACCCCGCCCACGACCAGGAGGCCGGTACCGGAGGCGAGGGAGGCCGCGACTCCGCTCTGGGCGGTGGCCGCCGAGGCGCGCTGCTGTATCTCCTCGGGTGTTGCCCTGCCCTCCATAATCTCCTTGAAGTACTGGAGATCCTGGTCGACCATGAGCTGGGGGTTGGCGACGAGCCTGGAGCCGACCTCGCCGATCCTGCCACCAGGTGGGTCAGCGTAGTTCATCGTTACCTCGATGCGCGTCCTCTCCGGCCCTAACTCCTGGAAGCGCACCTCACCCGAGGTCTGAACGCTACCGTCTATGGAGTTCCAGGCGAGTTGGCGGTTCTCCTCCTCCTGGGTGGTCTGGGCATCGAACTCCATCTTCACGCCCAGAGGACCCTTGACGACCCAATGGGTCATGCCCGGTCCCGTAGACTTCACGTCCTCGACATTGGTCATAAAGTTGGACAAGTTCTCCAGGTTTCTCCAGTAACCGTATACCTGGTTTACCGGGACATTTACGACCACGCTTGATTCAACGCGTTGTGCCATTTTTCCTCCTCCGAGAATAATCTAGACGTTCGGAGGTCTCTACCCTATGCGAGGTCGGATAAAACTCGCCTCGCAGGGCTGTATATCAGGGCTGAGACGAAGGGCGGCGGAGAACGATCCGCGCCTCCTCGGTCGTCATGAGGCCCTGCTCGATCATCGGGTCGAGCTTCGGAAGCACGGCCTCTATCTTCTCCGGCAGATCCACCGCCACGACGATCACGGGCAGGTCCCCGGAGAGGTCCAGGATCCTGGCGGTGTGTATCTGCTTGTGCGAACCGTATCCTTCGATGCCATGCAGCACCGTCGCCCCCGAGATCCCCTCGGCATGCAGGAGCTCGACAATCGCCAGGTGCAGAGGTTTGCGCCCATGCCTGTCGGAGTCGCCTATGTATATGGTCAGCTTGGTCGCAGTGATAGGTTCCATCACGTGCCTCCGAGAGCCCGACCGAAGACTACCCCAAGGTACACGCCGACGAGCCCCGCGACGACCTGTCCGAGCGTGTTGAACACCGCCGCTCCAAACTCGCCGCCCTGGATAAGCTGCAAGGTCTCGTAATTGTAGGTCGAGAACGTCGTGTAGCCTCCCATGATACCGACCGCCAGAAAGGGTCGGGCCCCGGCGGGTAGCATACCGCCGCCGACGAACGAGAGGATCACGCCTATAAGAAAGGAGCCCGAGACGTTTACGGCAAAGGTACCCCAGGGGAAATCCGGGCCGAAGCGGTTCGCGATAAAGGCCCCCATCAGGTAGCGAGCGACGGACCCGATCGCTCCGCCTAAAGCAACGAGCAAAACGTTCACAAACTTACCCTCCTAAGGGGAGCATTCCGGCCAGCAACAGGTATGCGGGCATGATACAGGTGTAGGGCTTCGACCCTGGTGACCCATTCGGTGAACGGAAAATTTCCTTATCGAGGGCGAGCGTACCCAGAGGAAGCTCCACATGAGCCAGATCACGATGATCGTGACCCACAGGCAGTACCATCCGAGGCCGTTGGTGTCGAACTTGCCCGGGTTCTTGATGCCCACGTAGAGGTCGACCCCGAAGATGAAGTCCCTGAAGCGTTGAGGATCACGGCCGGGTCGTCCATTGTCGCGACGATCTGAAGATACCCGCCTTGGGCGGCTCGGCCTTGCCAACAGCATCACGGCGTTCACGAACAGCACCCTACCCACGTAGAGCAACAGGAGGCCACGCCACCTCCTCCTTACAAGCTTATGTACCCTGCATGGCAGGGTGGCATCTAGCGAGACCCACCTCAATAAACCTCGATGACCGGCAGCACGCAATGCGTCGTCTTCGCTTACCACCCGCCATCACGACTTCCTCGATTTCGAGCTACGCTATCTGTGGGGGCGGAGTCCGCGGACCCCGCCCCCACTTACGAGCCGCCCCTTCTTTAGCTCTCCATCGCCAGGTTGCCTTCACGCGGGGTCCGGGTGGGGACGTCCTGCGGGAAGATCGGCCGCTCGAAGATCTCAGTCGGAATATAGAGGGAGCAGCACACGTTCGGGATGTCGACGATGCCGCTGATCCGGCCCTCTATCGGGGCCGCGCTGAGTAGGATATACGCCTGCTCATCGGTGTAGCCACACGTCTTGAGATAGGTGATGGCGTTCAGACAGGCCTGCTTGAAGGCGACGTGCGCGTTCATAAAGCGCTGCTCGCCGTCCTCCTCGACGGAGATGCCCTCAAAGACCAGGTAGTTCGAGTAGCGGGGCTCGATGTGGCTCAACTGGAACATCGGCATGTGCTGGGGACGGTTCATACCGTACTTCTCCATGCCGCCCTTTACGAGGTCCACGCCCAGGTCTATATAGCCGGCCATCTCGATGGCTCCGCAGAAGGAGATCTCACCGTCACCCTGCGAGAAGTGCAGGTCCCCAAGACTGAGCTTCGCACCCTCGACGTACACCGGGAAGTAGACGCGGGACCCGATCGTGAGGTTCTTTATGTCCACGTTGCCACCGTGCTCGCGCGGGGGTACCGTCCGGGCCCCCTCGCCGGCCACCCGATCGTACTCCGAGCCGCTCAAGGTCCCTAGAATCGCGTTGTTTGCGAGCGGCGGTAGGGCGAGCGGGGGCACGCGGTCTGGGTTCGTGTCTATGAGGGCCTGCTCGCGGCGGTTCCACTCGGCCAGAAGGTCGGCCGACGGGGCGCAGCCGATGAGGCCGGGGTGCTGTATCCCGACGAACCTCACGTCCGGTATGTGCCGGGAGGTCGCGTGGACGCCACGCAGGTCCCAGATCGCCTTGTGCGCGTCCGGGTAGTGGTCGGTGAGGAAACCGCCGCCGTTCTGCCTGGAGAAGATGCCGGTGTATCCCCACTCTGTATCCGCGCCCGGAAACGGTCCCATATTCAGGATGTCCACCACGAGCACGTCGCCCGGCTCCGCGCCGTTTACGTAGACCGGGCCGGAGAGCACGTGATTCTGGTCCAGGTCCATGTCCCGGATGTCGTTGGCCGAGTCGTTGTTCCCTACCTGGCCGTTGGTCCAGTCCAGGCACTCGATGCGGAAGTCGGTGCCGGGGTCGGTCGAGGCCGCCGCCGGTATATCCGGGTGCCAGCGGTTGTGCCCCGGCGCCTCCTGGTCCGCCATCGACTTGCCTAGCTCCACCTTGAAAAGAGGTTCAGGCATAACTCCTCCTCCTTACCCTAAAGTTACGGCCCCTACGGGAGCCTCCGACGCACCTCGCTCTTCCCCTTCCCCTACCCCTGTCCACACCTCCCTTCCACAGCGCTCCCCTACGGCCAGTATCACAGAACCCCAGACCTCGCGCCAAGCGGCGAACGCGGCTGGGCAGGAATCGGGCCGTACGCCGAACCTGTCTTACTCCCCCGCTCCGCCCGGATGAGTCCGGGCGGGAGACTCTGGTAGATCACTCACTAAACCGTAAGGCCACCGCCGCGACCCGGCCTCGGGATAAGGCATCAAGCGGTAGTAGAGCAGTACGAGCCTGCTCTCACCATGGTTTTCTCAGCTTCCGAGGGACTCGCGGCGGTTTGCCCGCTCGCAGAGGAGCCCAAAGACCACTCCCAGGCCCGTCCACAAGACCAGCTGGGTGCCCAAAGAGGAGAGCCGGAAGTCCCACAAAAGCCCGGCGGGGAACTCCCCGGGGTCCGGGGCGGCGGGCAGGACCAGGAACAGTGCCCCCACAGCTACAATGACCCCCAGACCAACCGCCAACTGGCGTGCGGGGGCGCTGGTCCCCTGCTCCCGGAGCACTTTGGCTGCATACCACGCAGCCAGTACCACGACCAACGAGAGCGCGACCATCGCCAGGTAGGCGGCGGTACGGGCCCCGATCGTCTCCGGGTCTCCGACCGTCGGGGGGTTGGCCGGGTACTTCAGGTAGGGGATCAGGAAAGCCCCGACGAAGATGGCCCCGGCCAGAGACAGGCTGCGGTTCCACTCGCTCTTGGACGCCAGACGGCTGCGGAAGAACGCGTAGATCAGACCGAATATCCCCCCGACGGTTACGCCGAAGAGACTGGTAGCAAAGAAGAGCCCGACCTCCTGGGTCGAGCGGCTAAAGAGCTCCTCCTCTCCCTCTCCGCCAGCGGCCTCCTCGAGTTGGATCGCCCCTTCCAATGAAGGCTCGCCGAAGAAGAAGGCGAATAACCCCGCCAGGAGCCCCGCCAGCAGCCCGGCCGCCAACCCACGGCGCAGGTAAGGCACGATCATTGCCCGGTCCCTACCCTAGTGGCAGGGGACGGCGAGCAGGTGACGCCCGTCGTGGGCGAACTCGTGCAGGTAGTTGGCCACTCCCGCCGCCTGTCCGAGGAAGGGAACGAGCAGCTCCCCGCTGGCCAAGAGAAGGACGAACAGCATCGCCAGCAAGAGCGCCGTCGCCATCCAGCTCCACAGAGGCACTTCTCCCAAAGAGATGTGCCGATCTAGAGTACTTCCCTTCATCAGAACCTCCTTGACTCCTTTTCCCTCATCGCGCATTGCACCTTAGCACACAACATTATTGACATACAACAGTGGAATGCATATTGGCCCAATGGCCGAAAACCACCATGCAAGATCCGTCCCGATTCGTACAAAAGTAGCTGGAAGAGACGCATCCACGGCCTCCGAGAGGCCCATACCGGCCCTTCTTCAGCGCCTCCGGCCTGGATCCCCGCTGCGGTACGCGCCTTCTCGCCAGCTCCTAACAGCGCCTCGGAGCGGCTCGTTGGCAGAGCTTCCGTCGTGTGGAGCCGCGCCCTCGTTTTTCGGTCCGTCCAACGGGTCGGGAGCACCGGAGCGTTCTCGGACTCTATACCCGGCCGCTTGAAGAGGCCGCCGGGCAAGCCATTTGCCTCGGTTTCCGGGCATAGAGCGGCTGTGTTGCGGAGGACAATCTGGGAGAGGCGGGTCGTGGAGAGGCGGTTTCGGGCTTTTTCCACCAGCCCCGTCCGCAGCGAAGTCTCTGGGGACGACCTCGTGGTGGAGGCGGAACAGGAAGACCTCGACGACCAC